>NZ_SMKU01000264.1 GCF_004349215.1 Actinomadura rubrisoli
TGTATAAGAGACAGCCCACTGCGCCCCCTGCCCCGGGAACACCAGCACCTGCTTCCCCGTGGCTCTGTCGGCCGGGCCCGACACCACGTCGGCGACGGGTCCGCCTGCGGCGAAGGCGTGCAGGGCCGCGGCGGCGCGGTCGCGTTCGGCCGCCACGACCACGGCGCGGTGGTCGAGAGCCGCCCGCGTGGTCAGGAGCGCGAAACCTTCGTCCGAGACACCGTCTCCTGGACGGCCTGTGAGGAAGGACGCCAACCGGGTCGCCTGCGCCCGCAGCGCTTCGGGCGAGCGGGCCGAGAGCACCAGCGGAACCGTCGCCGGGCCGGGGGCGGCGGCGGGCTCGTCGGGCCGTGCGTCGGGGGCCTCCTCCAGGATCAGGTGGGCGTTGGTGCCGCTGACGCCGAACGACGACACCGCCGCCCGGCGGGGACGATCGGTCTCGGGCCACGGACGCGTCTCGGCCAGCGGCTCCACGGCCCCGGACGACCAGTCCACCCGCGAGCTGGGCTCGTCCAGGTGCAGGATGCGGGGCAGCTCGCCGTGCCGGAGCGCCAGCACCGTCTTGATCACGCCCGCGACTCCGGCGGCGGCCTGGGCGTGCCCGATGTTCGACTTCAGCGATCCCAGCAGCAGCGGGCGGTCGGCGGACCGGCCCTGGCCGTAGGTCGCCAGCAGCGCCTGCGCCTCGATCGGGTCCCCCAGCGTCGTCCCGGTGCCGTGCGCCTCGACCGCGTCGACGTCCGCGGCCGCGAGGCGCGCGTCCGCCAGCGCCCGCCGGATGACCCGCTCCTGCGCCGGTCCGCTCGGTGCGGTCAGGCCGTTGGACGCCCCGTCCTGGTTCACCGCCGAGCCCCGGATCACCGCCAGCACCTCACGGCCCGCGCGCCGCGCGTCCGACAGCCGCTCCAGGACCAGCACGCCGACCCCTTCTGACCAGGCCGTGCCGTCCGCCGCGTCGGCGAACGGCTTGCAGCGGCCGTCGGGGGCCAGCGCGCGCTGCCGGGAGAACTCGACGAACGAGCCGGGCTTGGCCATCACCGCGACGCCGCCCGCGAGCGCCAGCGCGCACTCGCCGTCGCGGAGCGCGCGGACCGCCAGATGCAGCGCGACCAGCGACGACGAGCACGCGGTGTCCACGGTGATCGCCGGGCCTTCGAGCCCCAGCGTGTAGGCCACGCGGCCCGACGCGACGCTGCCCGCGTTGCCCGTCCCGAGATAGCCCTCCAGACCGTCCGGGACCTCGCCGAGGCCGGTGGCGTAGTCATGGTGCATGACCCCGGTGAACACGCCGGCGTCCGAGCCCCGCAGCGAGGCCGGGTCGATGCCCGCCCGCTCGACGGCCTCCCACGAGGTCTCCAGCAGCAACCGCTGCTGCGGGTCCATCGCCAGCGCCTCGCGCGGGGAGATGCCGAACAGGCCCGCGTCGAACTCCCCGGCGTCGTACAGGAACCCGCCCGATCGGACGTAGGACGTCCCGGCGCGGCCGGGATCGGGGTCGTAGAGCCCGTCCAGGTCCCAGCCCCGGTCGTCCGGGAACGGGCCGATGGCGTCGCCCCCGTCCCTG
Organism: Actinomadura rubrisoli; assembly: GCF_004349215.1. Taxonomy (GTDB): domain Bacteria; phylum Actinomycetota; class Actinomycetes; order Streptosporangiales; family Streptosporangiaceae; genus Spirillospora; species Spirillospora rubrisoli. The sequence continues at coordinate 1,565 of NZ_SMKU01000264.1, forward strand.
ACCAGCCGCCACAGGTCGTCGGGACCGGTCACCCCGCCCGGCAGCCGGCAGGCCATGGCGACGACGGCGATCGGCTCGCCGGAGCGGCCCCGGGACGGCTCGGCGACGGCGGCGGGTGCGTCGTCCCCGATCAGCAGCGCGCGGAGGCGCCGCGCCACCGCCGCCGGGGTCGGATGGTCGAACGCCAGAGTGACGGGCAGTTGCAGGCCGGTCCGGCCGATGAGGCGGGCGCGCAGCTCCACGGCGGTCGCCGAGGTGAGGCCGAGGTCCCGGAACGCCAGGTCGGCCGGGACGCTCTCGCCGTCCGGCGCGTCGTACAGCCCGGCGACCTCGGCGCGCACCAGGTCCGTCAGCAGCCGCTCCTGCCCGTCGCGGGAGAGGCCCTCGATGCGCTGCCGCAGCCGGGCGGACGCGGCGGCGTCGGGCGCGGCGGCGCTGACCGGCTCCGCGTCGCCGGGACTCGACGCCAGGGCGGTCAGCGCCGGATGCCCCGCCATGTGGGCGGCGTCGAACATGGCGGCGCTCTCCGCCGCGGTCAGCCGGCCGTCCAGGCTCAGCGACAGCGCGGGCAGTCCCCGCGCGGCCCGGTGGTGGGCGAGGGCGGCGAGGAACGCCCGCGCCGCCGCCTCGTCTACCCCGCCGGACGCGCCGGAAGCACCGGACGCGCCGGACTCGTCGTGAGACGCGGACAGCAGCACGAACGCGGACAGGTCCCGGCCGTCGCCGTCGGTCAGTTCGTGCAGGTTCAGCGCCCCGTCCGCCAGGGTCCGCGCGGCGCGTTCCGAGGCGCCGGGCGCGACCACCACCGCCAGGGGACCGGCGGGGAGGTCGGCCAGCAGCGCGGCCAGCGCGTCCCGGTCGGCGATGTCGCAGGCGGTCAGGGTCGCCTGGACGCCCCGTCCGGCCAGCTCGGCCCTGAGCGCGGCGGCGGCCGGATCGGCCTCGCCCCGGTCGCTGACGAGCAGCAGGCGGCGGGCGCCGTGCGCGGCGGCGAGGTGGCGGGCGGCACCGGCGCCGATCGGGCCGTCCGCGCCGGTGACCACCGCGGTGTGCGGGGCGCCGGGCAGCAGGGGGCTCCGCGACACCGCGCCCGCCGACACGCGCACGAGACGGGGACGCAGCGCGGCTCCGGAACGGATCGCCAGCTCGGGCTCGCCCGACAGCGCCGCCTCGGGCAGCCCCGCCGCGCTCTCCGGGTCCAGATCGACGAGGACGACGCGGCCGGGGTGCGCCGCCTGGAACGAGCGGACCACATCCCACACGGCCGCACCGGCCAGGTCGGGCACCTCGTCCCCGGGGGCGGCGGCGACCGCGCCCCGCGTCACGACGGCCAGCGTTCCCGCCGCGCCGGAATCGTCCTCCAGCCAGGCGCGGATCCGGCCGGTGAGCTCCCGCAGCGGCACGCCCGCCCCGCCCGCCAGGGTGGTGACGTCCGGCCGGTCCGCCGCCTCCGGCCCCGGGGACGGGACGGGCGACCAGTCGAGGCGGAAGAGGGAGTCGTGCCGGGCGGCGCCCACGGCGCGCAGCCGGGCGGGCCGCTCCAGCAGCGCGTGCCTGGTGATCTTCCCGGACGCGGTGCGCGGGATCTCCCCGACCTCGTACAGCTCCTCGGGCACCTTCGCGGCCGACAGCCGCTCCCGGCAGGCGGCCAGGGCCTCCTCGGGATCGAACCCGCCCGGGCCGGGCACCAGGTACCCGACCGGCACCTCGCCGAGGATCTCGTGCGGGCGGCCGGCCACCGCGGCGTCCGCGACCCCGGGGACGCCGCGCAGCACCTCCTCGACCTCGCCGGGGTGGATGTTCTCCCCGCCCCGGATGATCAGTTCCTTGATCCGGCCGGTGACGGTGAAGTACCCGGTCTCGTCGCGCCGGGCCAGGTCGCCGGTGCGGTACCAGCCGTCGCGGAAGGCCGCCTCGGTCGCGTCCGGCCGGTTGTGGTAGCCGAGCATGACGCTCGGCCCGCGCACCCAGACCTCGCCCTCCGCACCGGTGTCCACGTCCGTGCCGCGCTCGGGGTCCACGAGCCGCACGCCGAGGCCGGGCACGGGCAGGCCGCACGAGCCCTCGGGTCGGGCGCCCGCCGGCCAGTTGATCGTGATCGCCCCGCAGGTCTCGGTGCTGCCGTAGGCGTCCAGCAGCGGCGCCCCGAACGCCTCCTCGAACGAGCGGCGCAGCGCCGCCGTCGTGACCGCTCCCCCGACCAGGCACATCCGCAGGTCCGGCGCCTCGAACCGCTCCTCCCGGGCCGCCCGGACGAGATGGTGGTAGATCGTCGGCACCCCGGCCAGGAACGTGATCGCGTGCTCGCGCAGCGCGTCCCGGACGACATCGGCGGCGAACCCGTCCAGGATGTGCGCGGTCGCGCCGACCGCGGTCACGCCGAGGACGCAGGCGATGTGCGACAGGCTGTGGAACAGCGGCAGCGGCCACAGCACCCGGTCATCCGGCGACAGCCCCGGGATCGGGGCGTAGCAGGCCGCGACCGACCAGAGGCAGGACCGCTGCGTCGACAGCACGCCCTTCGGGCGGCCCGTCGTCCCCGAGGTGTAGAGCATCCAGGCGGGCGCGTCGAGCGGCAGATCGTCCCGGGCGGGGACCTCCGGGTCCGTCTCGGCCAGGGTCGCGTACGCGACCATCCCGGGCGGCGGCACGGCCGAGCCGACGACCACGATCCGCCGGTCCGCCGCACCCGGCAGCCGCCGCAGCCGTCCGGCCTGCGAGGCGTCGGCGATCACCACCCGGGCGCCGCTGTCGTCCAGCAGGTAGGCCAGTTCGGCGTCGGTGAGCCGTGGGTCGACCGGCACGCCGATCGCGGCGGCCCGGACGATCGCCAGGTAGCTCTCCACCGTCTCCACGCGGTTGCCGAGCAGGATGGCGGCGCGGTCCCCGGGTTGCAGGCGGAGCCCGGCCAGCCCCCCGGCGAGCCGCGCGGTGCGCCGCTCCAGCTCGGTATGGCTGACGCTCCGGCGGGCGTCCTGGAAGGCGACCTTGTCACCGAAACGCGCGGCGTTCGACCGCAGCAATTCGTGCAGGGGACGGATCAACTCAGCGCGCAGCATGGCCCAAGTCTTGCCAGGCCCAATCGAATTCGAGCCCCTTAGGTCCCCCCTATGCACCCCTATCCTCTTGTCCTGGGACATCCGCCCGGAAAGCCATAAGAAAACGGCTCCCGAAGGAATCGGGAACCGTTTTCGCGGGCTTCGGCAGAAGAGCTCAGAGGCGCGGCGAGTGGCGGCGCGGCGCGGTCATGGGGTCGCCTCCAGATCTCCCCGGGCGCCGGCCGGGAGCCGGGGGATCGCGGCGAGCAGCTCGCGGGTGTGGTCGGCGCGGGGCTCGGCGAAGACCCGCTCGACATCGCCGGTCTCCACGATCCGGCCGTCCCGCATCACCGCCACCCGGTCGCTGACCTGCCGGATCACGCCCAGGTGATGGGAGATGAACAGGTAGGCCACGCCGAGCTCCGCCTGGAGCCCGGCCAGCAGGTCCAGGACCTGCGCCTGCACCGACACGTCGAGGGCCGACACCGGCTCGTCGCACACGATGACGCGCGGGCCGGGCGCAAGGGCGCGGGCTATCGCGACGCGCTGCCGCTGCCCGCCGGACAGCAGCAGCGGACGGCGGTCGAGGACGGCCGCGTCCAGCCCGACCTGCTTCAGCAGCCGGACCGCCCGGGCGCGGCGCTCCCCGCGCGGCACCCCGCCCGCCGCCAGCGCCTCGTCCAGCACCCGGCGTACCGTGAACCGCGGGTCGAACGAGCTGAGCGGATCCTGGTAGACGACCTGGATCCGCGGCCGCAGCGCGCGCCGTTCGCGGCCGGACAGCCCGCGCCACGACCGGGAGTCCACGAGCACCTCGCCGCCGTCGGGTTCCAGCAGGCCGAGCACCATCCGGGCCGCGGTGGTCTTCCCCGAGCCCGACTCGCCCACCAGCCCCAGGGTCTCGCCCGCGCGGAGCTCGAACGAGACGTCCCGCACCGCGGGCCGTCCGCCGAACGTCTTGGACAGGCCGCGGGCCTCGATCACCACCTCGCCCGGCTCGCGGCGGTCCCGGCGGGCAGCACGGTCCCGGCCGCCCGCGCGGCCCGCCGAAACCGCCGGGACCGCCGGGACCGCGTCCAGCAGCGTGCGCGTGTAGGCGTGCCGGGGCACGGCCAGCACGTCGCGCGCCGGTCCCTCCTCGACGATCTCGCCGTCCTTCATGACCAGGACCCGGTCGGCCAGCTCGCCGACCACGGCGAGGTCGTGGCTGATCAGCAGCAGCGCCGTCCCGGCGCGGCGCCGCTCGTCCAGCAGCCGCAGGATCTGCGCCTGCACGGTGACGTCCAGGGCCGTGGTCGGCTCGTCGGCGATGAGCAGGGCCGGGTCGCAGGCGATCGCGGAGGCGATGAGGGCCCGCTGCCGCAGCCCGCCGGACAGCTGGTGCGGATACTGCGCCGCCCGCACCTCGGGCTCGGGCACCCCGACGGCGCGCAGCAGCTCCAGCACGCGGGCGGGACGGTCGGCGCGCGGCACGACGCGGTGCAGGCGCAGCGCCTCGGCGACCTCCTTGCCGACCGGTCGCAGCGGGTCGAGCGAGACCAGCGCGTCCTGGAGGACGTAGCCGACGCGGGAGCCGCGCACCGCGCGCCAGCGCCGGTCGTCATAGGCCGAGACGTCCTCGCCGTCGATCCGCAGCGCGCCGGCGCGGACGTCGGCGCCGTCGCCGGTGAGGCCGAGGAGGGTCCGGGCGGTGACGCTCTTGCCGGACCCGGACTCGCCCACGATCGCCACGCACTCGCCGGGACGGACCGCGAACGACACGCCCCGCACGGCCCGGATCGTCCCGAACGAGACGCTGAGGTCGGCGACCTCCACCAGGGGCCCGGTCATCCGGCCCTCCCCTCGGAGCGCCGCTGCAGCGCCCGGCCCACGGCGGTGATCGAGAGCACGGTCAGCGTGATGGCCAGGCCGGGGAAGACCGCGACCCACCAGGCGACCGCGAAGTAGTCGCGGCCCGCGGCGAGCATCGCGCCCCACTCGGGCGCCGGCGGCCTCGGGCCGAAGCCCAGGAAGCTCAGCGCGGACGCGGCGATCAGCGCGATGCCGACCTCCATGGCGGCCAGCACGGCCAGCGGCGCGAACGCGTTCGGCAGGATGTGCCGGGCGACGACCCGCGGCCGGGTCTGGCCCAGCGACTCGGCGGCCTCCACGTACTCCGACCGCCGCACGAGCATCGTCTGGACGCGGACCAGCCGCGCGTAGCCGGGCGCGGTGTAGACCGCGATGGCGTAGATGGTCGGCCCGGTGCCGGGGCCGGTGACGGCCAGGACGAGCAGCGCGAGCAGCATCGTCGGCAGCGACAGCACCATGTCCGCCAGCCGCATGACGATCTGGTCGAGGACCTGCCCGCCGAGCCCCGCGAGCAGGCCCAGCGCGGTGCCCGCGGCGACCGCGAGCGCGGTCGCGCCGAGCCCGGTCAGCAGCGACGGCCGCGCCCCGTACACGATGCGGGTCAGCACGTCGCGCCCGTTGGCGTCGGTGCCGAGCGGGTGGTCGCCGCCCGGTCCCTGGAGCGCCGACAGCGCGTCCGCGTCGCCGGGCGAGCCGTCGACCAGCAGGCCGGGGGCGAGCGCGGCGAGGACGACGAGGGCGAGGAAGAGCGCGGCGGCCCACAGCCCCGGCCGCGACACGCGCCCGGCCGCCGGTCGCCGCGCCGCGGCGAGCACCGTCACCGGGCACCCCGCAGCCGGGGGTCGATGACCAGGTAGAGCAGGTCGAGCGCGATGTTGACCAGCACGTACAACGTGGCGGTGACCAGCACGACGCCCATCACCACGGGCAGGTCCTTGCTCTCCACCGCGATGACCACGAGCCGCCCGAGCCCTTCCCGGGAGAAGACCTGCTCGGTGACGACCATGCCGCCCAGCAGCGCGCCGAACAGCCATCCGGCCAGCGTCACCACCGGGAGCAGGGCGTGCCGCAGCGCGTGCCGGAGCCGCACACCGCCGTCGGACATGCCGCGCGCCCGCACCGTGAGCACGAACGGCTGCTCCAGCGTCCGCTCCAGCCCCTCCCGCATGACCTGGGTGAGCAGCGCGGTCACCGGGATCGCCATGGCGACGGCCGGCAGCACCAGGCCGCTCGGCCCCGACCCGCCCGTCGCGGGGAACCAGCCGAGCTGGAACGAGAACACCGTCAGCAGCAGGATGCCCACCCAGAAGCCGGGCACCGACACCCCGACCAGCTCGATGCCCGAGGAGACCGCGCGGATCCAGCGGCCGCGGCGCGCGGTCAGCAGCGCCAGGACCGTGGCGGCGGCCAGCGCGAGCGCCATCCCGGCGAGGGTGAGCCGGAGCGAGGCGCCGAACTGCGAGCCGATCGCCTCGGCGACCGGCTGGTCCAGCCGGTAGGACCGGCCCAGGTCGCCGTGCAGGATCCGGTTCAGGAACGTCCCGTACTGCGCGAGCACCGGCCGGTCGAGGCCGTACTCGGCGACGATCTGGGCGCGCACCTCGGGGGTGACGTCGTTGGTCCCGGCGAGCGAGTCGATCACGTCGCCGGGGACGAGCTGGAGCGCGGCGAAGGAGGCCGTCACCGCGCCCCAGAGCACCAGCACCGAGGCCCCGAGGCGCACCAGCACGACGCGGACGACCCGCGCCGGAGGCCGCAGGCTCATCTGCCCGTCTTCCAGGCGTCGTAGAAGGTCGGGAACGCCTGGGCCTCCCAGCCGATGCCGCCGATCCGCTTGGAGTACCCCACCAGGTAGCTGGGGACGTAGACGGGGAACACCGCGGTCTGTTCGATCACCTTCCGCTGCACCTTGCCGTACAGGTCCGCGCGCGCCGCCGGGTCGTTGGTGTCCAGCGCCTTGGCGAGCCAGCCGTCCACCTCCTTGTCGGAGTAGCGGGCGAGGTTCTGGGTGAGCTTGCCGCCGTCGGAGATGCTCGCGGAGTCGAACAGGTTGCGCAGCGCGTCCGCGTCGGCGCGCTGCCAGCTGATGGCGGCGATGTCGTAGTCGCCCTTGCCGAAGCGGGCGATGTACTCGTTCACCGTGACGTTGTCGAGCCGCACCTCGAAGCCGGCCTTCTTGGCCTCCGCCTGGATCTGCTCGGCGAGCGTGCCGCGCTGCTCCCGGCCGAGGCCCTGCACGCCGAGCCAGCTGACGGTCAGCCGCCGGCCGTCCTTGGTGCGGTAGCCCTGCGCGTCGCGGGCGCTCCAGCCCGCTTCGTCCAGCAGCTTCGCGGCGGCGGCCGCGTCGTACTTCCACAGGGTCTCGGTCGTCTTGTCGTAGCCGGGGGTGCTGGGCGACAGCGGGCTCGCGGCCGGCTGGATGGCGCCGAAGTACAGCTTTCCGACGACGGTCTTGAAGTCGATGCCGTCGCGGAACGCGCGGCGGACGCGCACGTCGGTGAACGGCCCCCGCGTGGTGTTGGGGTAGTAGTTGTAGTTGCCGCCGGGGGCCTGCCGCTTGTCCAGGCGCAGCTTGGGGTTGCGCTGGAGCAGCTTGAGGTTGGACGGCGGCACGCTGGCGATGGCGTCCAGCTGGCCGCTGTTGAGCGCTCCGAACCGGACCGAATCGGACGCGAGGAGCTTGAACTCCAGCCGCGCGAGGTGCGCGGGACCGGTGTGCGCCGCGTTCTGCGGCCCCCAGTTGTAGTCGGGGTTGCGGCGGAACGCGATGCCCTGCCTCGGGGTGTACTTGTCGATGATGTAGGGCCCGGACCCGACGATCTGCCGCGCGAGCGCGTCGGGGCCCTTGCGGAGCTGGGTGGGCGACTGGATGCCGAAGAAGGCGGTGGACAGCGCCGCCAGGAACGGCGAGTGCGGCTTGGCGAAGGCCACCTTGGCCGTCCGCGCGTCCACGACGGTGGTGCCCTGGTACGGCCTGATCTGGCCGGCGGCCATCTGCGACTTGGTGCGCGGATCGGCGATGTGGTCGAGGTTGGCCTTGACGGCGGCCGCGTCGAACGGGGTGCCGTCGCTGAACTTCACCCCCTCCCGCAGCTTGAAGGTGTAGGTCTTGCGGTCCGGTGAGATCGTCCAGGACGACGCGAGCCAGGGGTGGATCCGTCCCTGGGTGTCGAGCGAGACCAGCGAGTCGAGGACGGGCCGGGCGTAGAGCGCGGTGACGTCCTGGGGGCTCTTGTGCGGATCGAGGTCGATCGGCTCGCCGTCGACGCCGTACACGAGCGTGCCGCCCTCGACGGGACGGCCGGAGTCCGCGGCGGCCTCCCCGCCGGAACCGCCGGAACCGCCGCACCCGGCGAGGGCGAGCGCGCCCGCCAGCAGGATCCCGGGGACCAGCGGTCTGCGCGTCATGGACAGCGTCGCGGCCATGCCTCACGTCTCCTTATTCAACTGACTTGGTAGGAATAGTATGTTTTACGCCCGGGATTTTCCATCGGGGACGGCCGATCCGATGGAACGCGACAGCGCGGGCACGCCGGACGCCCCCCACAGCGCCGGCAGGTCCGACGGCCGCCTCAGCACCGCGTCCGGGCGCTCGGCCAGCAGGGCCGCCTCGTCGTCCACGCCCCACAGCGCCGCCACGGCCGTCACGCCCGCGCCGCGCGCGCTGGCCAGGTCGGTGACCGCGTCCCCGACCATCAGCGCCCGCTCCGCCGGGACGCCCAGCAGGTCCAGCGCGCGCACCACGATGTCGGGCGCGGGCTTGGGCCGGGCGATCTCGTCCGAGCCGATCACGTACCGGAACCGGCCGAGCAGGCCCAGCCGGTCCAGCAGCGACCGGGCGCGCGGCCCGCTCTTGCCGGTCGCCACCGCCAGCCGCACCCCGTCCCGGTCCAGCCCGGCCAGCAGCTCCGGGACGCCGTCGAAGACGTTCACCCGGTCCGCCAGCTGGTAGCTCTCCCGGACGAAGGGCTCCTCCATCTCCAGCGGCAGGTCCATGATCCGCATGATGTCGGGGAAGTAGCGGCCGAGATGGCGGCTGTACTCCTCGAACGGGGCGGGCCCGCCGCCCACGACCTCGGCGTAGGCGATCGCGAACGCCTCGCGCATCACCCCGAAGCTGTCCACCAGGACCCCGTCGAGATCGAAGACGACCGCCTCCGGCGCACGTTCAACCGGCACCCTGCACCTCCGGGACGAGGGCCGCCCGCCGGGCCGCGCGAGCGGAGCCGTAGAGTCGCTCGATGACCGCGATCGTCCGGCGGGCGCCGCCGATCGCCGCGCCCCGTCCGGCGGGGTCGGCGAGCAGCGCGGGCAGCTCGTCGAGCTGCCGGGAGTACTCCGCGCCGACGGGTTCCACGGGCAGCGGCACCGGCACCGTCGTCCCGTGCCGCGTCCGCGTCAGCACCGACTCGGCCTGCCGGTTCGAGCTGAACCCGAACGTGCACGTCAGCTCGGCCGTCCCGGACACGCTCTCCACGGTGAAGCGCGTCACGTCCCGGGCCTGGTGGGACGCCCAGCTCGCGCGCAGCGACACCGAGACGCCGTCCTCGGTCACCAGGAAGCCCCGGGCGGTGTCCTCCACGTCGCCGGTCCCCGGGGCCTCCGCGTCCGCGTCGCCGCGCCACTGCGCCCGCAGGTAGCCCGCGTTGACGAAGTCGGCCGAGACCGCGCCCGCGACCTGCTCGAACACGGCCGTGCCCAGCATCGGCCCGACCGTGTCGAGCAGGTGCCAGCCGAGGTCGACCAGCGCCCCGCCGCCCGACCGGCTCCGGTCGGTGAACCAGCCGCCCGCACCCGGTACCCCGCGCGCCCGGACCCACGCCACGTCCACGTGCCGGATCGGGCCCAGCTCCGCCGCGAGCGCGTACAGCGCCCGGACGTCGGCGCGGTAGGGAGCGGCGCTGCCCGCCAGCAGGATCGCGCCGCCCGCGCTCTCGGCGGCCGAGAGCCTCTCGGCCTCCGTCACGTTCAGGCACACCGGCTTCTCCACGAAGACCGGCACGCCGCGCTCCAGCAGCCGGGCCGCCACCGGGGCGTGCAGGTGGTTGGGCGCCGCGACGACGGCCAGGTCCACCTCGCCGCGCTCCAACTCGTCCAGGTCGGCCAGCACGCGGGGCACGCCCTGCCCGCCGATCGCGTCGCGCGCGGCCGGATCGGGATCGACGGCCGCGACCACCTCGTACGCGGGATGACCGGCCAGCCGGGGCAGCCAGATCGACCGCCCCGCCCAGCCACACCCCACCAACGCGGTCCGAACCGTGGCCCCGCTCTCGTCTCCCCGAGGGGGGACGACCCCCCGCAGCCCCCCGCGCTCGCTTCGCTCGCTCTCGTCTCCCCGAGGGGGGACGACCCCCCGCAACCCCCCGGACTCGCTTCGCTCGCTCATATGGACTCCAGCGCAGCCGCGACGATCTCCGGGATGCGCCGTACCTCGTCCTCGGCGGCCAGCAGCGTGCGGTGGTGCAGCCACACGCCCTCGGTGGTGAGCGCCTCGCTGTTGGGGCACCGCTCCGCCAGCGCCTCCACGGTGGTGTCCGGCGCGCCGGTCTCCCAGAAGCCGTCCGTCCGGTAGACGGCGCGGAACACCGCGAACGCGGGCAGGCCGCGGCGGACCAGCTCGTCCACCAGCGCGTTGCGCCGCTCCTCGCCGATGCCCGGCACCCGGAACATCGCCATGTAGTGCGGGATGCGCGTGGCCCGCGCGTCGCGGCCCTGCGGCACCACGCCCGGGATCCCGGCGAGCAGCTCGCGCAGGACGGGCGCCCGTTCCTCCCGGGTGGCGACCTGCTCGTCCAGCCTCCCGAGCTGGGCGCGCAGAACGCTCGCGGTGAACTCGTTCATCCGGAAGTTCGACCCGGAGGTCTTGTGGAAGTACCCGCGGTCGGACGGCGGCCGCCCGCAGCTGTGCCGCAGGAAGCCCTGGTCCCAGCCGTCCCGGTCGGGGAAGATCACCAGGCCGCCCTCGCCGGCGGTCATGAGCTTGCCGTTCTGGAAGCTGAACGCGGCGACCGAGCCCAGCTCGCCTACCTTGCGTCCCGCCCACTCCGCGCCGTGCGCGTGCGCGGCGTCCTGCACGATCGGGACGCCGCTGGCGGCGGACAGCTTGTCCAGCGCGTCCATGTCGGCGATGTGCCCGGCCATGTGCACCGGCATGATCGCCTTGGTGCGCGGGGTGAGCGCCGCCTCCACCGCCGCCACGTCCACGCAGTAGGTGTCGCTGTCCACGTCCACCGGCACCGCGACGGCGCCGAGCCGCTGCGCCGCCTGCGAGGACGAGATGAACGTGAACGCCGGGACGATCACCTCGTCGCCCGGCCCGACCCCGGCCACCTGGAGGGCCAGTTCGAGTGCGTGCGTTCCGTTGGTGACCGCGAGCGCGTACCCGCCGCCGTGGTGGGCGGCGAACTCCCGCTCGAACTCGTCCACCTCACTGCCGCCGATGCGCCACCACTGCCCCTGTTCCAGGGCGCGCACCAGGCCGGTTCGTTCCTCGTCTCCGTATTGGGGCCATTCAGGGAAAACCGGAGGCGTCCCTGGAGTCGTCATAGTCCCTCTTCCATTGGCGAAGCCCGTATCGGCACGCTAATGAGCGGGACAGAAAGCCGTCACCCCCTAACCACCCCCCTACAC
>NZ_SMKU01000265.1 GCF_004349215.1 Actinomadura rubrisoli
GCCGGGGGCTCCCATGAAGCCGGGGCTGAGCGGATCTTCCTTCAAGGGGGTATCCGGTACCCCGGGGAAGCCAGGAGATTGTGACCCGCCCGCCAGGCCATCCGCGCCGCTGCCGTCACCCGGAGCAGACGGAGCGGACGGAGCGGACGGCGGCGGCGGCCCGAAGATGGCGGTGGCGTCGGGCTCCACGGGGCCGCCCTCGCCGGAGGCACCGGACGAGGGGGAGGGCGGCGAGGCGCCGAGGGGCCTGGGGCCCGCGAGCGCGCCAGGGGATGGAGGCGTCTGCCCGCCGCCCGGGTCCACACCGCCGGGCTCGCTTGGGGCATCCGGAAAGTCCGGATCACCAGAGCGGCCAAGACGGGGGACCTGCTGCCCGCCCGGCCTCTGCGACCCGGACTCCGGTCGGGGCTGGCTTGGATTACTCACGCGACCTCATCAACAGGGGACTACGGGCAGTTGCCGAGGGCCTGGGGGGGTGCCCCCCAGGGTGTAGCGACTGGTGCGCCGTCCGAAGAGTACTGTGCGGGTTGGTGAGCGGGGGGAGCGCCGTGTACGGCGAGACTTCTGTTCTGGCTGGTCAACGTCCTCGTCGACGGCGCGGGCGGCGATTTCCTCCTTCTCGTGCCGCCGCTTGGGCTTACTCCCCGTGACCGAGTACGTATGACATGGCCAGGTGGTTCCAAGCGCAACTTTGACATACTTCCACCACATAGACCCTGAATTCTCCGTATTCACGGTCCATCGCGGCGAGCTCGGCCGTGGCCTTCACACGCCCTTCGTAACGGCCCAGTTCGTCCCCGTATACATAGGTCACGTGCGTGAGCCGTTCGCGCTCGCAGACGGGGCAGGGCGCTTCGGTCGGCTCGCCGTGGTGCTTGGCCGCGCGGAGCAGGTAGGGGTGGGCGTCGCAGGCGTCGTCTCTGGTGAGCGAGCCCGATCTCAGCTCGGCCAGGGCCGCCCGCTTCGCGAGGCCGTAGTCGACCACCAGCCTGGGTCTCATGGGCGGCTCCGACCCCACATGGCAGCAGCGTAAGGCCCGTCCGTCCGCTCCGGTAGATCGCTGCGGGGCGGGCGCGGGCCGTCCCGCGGCCGAGGCCGACTTGCCAGGACGGGCGCCGGAACGTATCTTTGCGATGTATCGAGCCGATACATTCGCTCGATACATCGATCCGAGACATCGACTCTGCGGAAGTGGGACGCGGGATGGCGGGCAAGAAGGGTGCGGGCGTGCTGGAGCTCGCCGTGCTCGGCCTGCTGCACGAGTCCCCGATGCACGGGTACGAGCTGCGCAAGCGGCTCAACACCCTGCTGGGCATGTTCCGCGCGTTCTCGTACGGCTCCCTCTACCCGTGCCTCAAGCAGCTCCTGACCAACGGGCTGATCATGGAGGACCGGCCGGAGGAGCCGAACGTGGCGCTGGCGCTGCAGAGCCGCCGGTCGAAGATCGTCTACAAGCTCACCGCCGACGGCAAGGAGCGGCTCCAGCAGCTTCTCACCGAGGCCGGTCCGGCGTCGTGGGAGGACGAGGGGTTCGGCGTGCACTTCGCCTTCTTCTCGCACACCCGCGCCGACGTCCGGCTGAGGATCCTCGAAGGCCGGCGCAGCCGGCTGGAGGAGCGCCTGGAGAGCGTCCGCGCCGCCCTGGCGCGGACGCGGGAACGGGTCGACTCCTACACGCTCGAACTGCAGAACCACGGGCTGGAGTCCGTCGAACGCGAGGTCAGGTGGCTCAACGAGCTCATCGGGCGCGAGCGGGCGGAACAGGAACAGCAAGCCAGATCATCTTCGCAAACTAACCAGGACATGCCTCGGGAGAAGGGCCGCTGAGCGCGGCGCCCTCGGGGTCGGGTGAAGAAACACCACATGTTCCATACGAGAGAAGGAGCAACCGGATGGGTTCGGTGCGCGTAGCCATCGTGGGTGTGGGCAACTGCGCCTCTTCGCTCGTCCAGGGTGTCGAGTTCTACAAGGACGCGGCCCCCGAGACGCGAGTCCCCGGCCTTATGCACGTCCAGTTCGGCGACTACCACGTGGGCGACGTCGAGTTCGTCGCGGCGTTCGACGTCGACGCCAAGAAGGTCGGGATGGACCTGTCCGAGGCCATCCACGCGAGCGAGAACAACACGATCAAGTTCGCCGATGTCCCCCCGACCGGCATCACCGTGCAGCGCGGCCACACCTTCGACGGCCTCGGCGAGTACTACCTCGACATGGTCGAGGAGTCGGACGCCGAGCCGGTCGACGTGGTGCGGGCGCTGAAGGACGCCGAGGTCGACGTCCTGGTGTCGTATCTGCCGGTGGGTTCGGAAGAGGCCGACCGCTTCTACGCCCAGTGCGCGATCGACGCCAAGGTCGCGTTCGTGAACGCGCTGCCGGTGTTCATCGCCAGCGACCCCGAGTGGGCCCAGAAGTTCACCGACGCGGGCGTCCCCATCGTCGGCGACGACATCAAGTCCCAGGTCGGCGCGACCATCACCCACCGCGTGATGGCCAAGCTGTTCGAAGACCGCGGCGTCGAGCTGCTGCGCACGTACCAGCTCAACTTCGGCGGCAACATGGACTTCATGAACATGCTGGAGCGCAAGCGCCTCCAGTCCAAGAAGATCTCCAAGACGCAGTCGGTCACCTCGCAGATCCCGCACGAGATGGCCAAGGCCGACGTGCACATCGGCCCGTCCGACCACGTGCCGTGGCTGGACGACCGCAAGTGGGCCTACGTCCGGCTGGAGGGCAGGTCGTTCGGCGACACGCCCCTCAACCTGGAGTACAAGCTGGAGGTCTGGGACTCCCCGAACTCCGCCGGAGTGATCATCGACGCCGTCCGCGCGGCGAAGATCGCCAAGGACCGCGGCATCGGCGGCCCGATCCTGTCGGCCAGCTCCTACTTCATGAAGTCGCCCCCGGAGCAGTACAACGACGACCAGGCGCGCGACGCCGTCGAGAAGTTCATCCGCGGCGAAGTGGAGCGCTGAGCGAGCGCGCTGAGAGCCTGATCACAAAGCGCCCGAAAGACGCCCTGACAGTGGACACACCACTGTCAGGGCGTACTTACTTTTGGAGAACTCGTAGAGGAAAACGGTGATGTAGCGGCTCTTTGTCACGCTCTGGCCCTACTGTGACACCGCCGGTGATTGCGCGCCCGCTTCCGAGGACCCGAGTGGAGGACGTGATGGCACGCGAGGTGATCAAGGTGACGGCGGGGCTCGCCGGGCTGGCGGTCGGGCTGACCGCGTGCGGCGGCGGCGAGAGCGCCTCGGGGGCGGACGGCCCGCCGCGCGACGGCGGCACGCTGCGGATCGTCGGCTCGTCGGACGTCGAGCATCTCGACACGGCATCGGTGGCGAGCGTCGGCGCGTACGGTCTGTCGCGGACGTACGCGCGCACGCTCTTCGGAACGCGCGCGTCCAACGACTTCGCCGAGACCGTCCCGGTGCAGGCGGACGTGGCGGCGCGCATCCCGACACGCGAGAACGGCGATATCGGCAAGGACGGCCGCACCTACACGATCCGGCTGCGCAAGGGCGTGCAGTGGAACACCAGCCCGGTGCGCCCGGTGACGGCGCACGACTTCGTCCGCGGGTTCGAGCGGCTCTGCAACCCGGCGGCGCCGTCCTCCGGCAAGGGCTACTACATCTCGACGCTCAAAGGCATGGACGGCTTCTGCCGGGGCTTCGGCGACGTCGACGCCAAGGACGCGGCCGCAATCGCGCGGTACCAGCGCGACCACGAGGCCGAGGGCGTGCGCGCCAAGGACGACGCGACGCTCGTCTTCAGGCTGAGGCGCCCTGCGAGCGACTTCCTCAACCTGCTGTCCCTGCCGTTCACGGCGGCCGCGCCGCAGGAGTACGACCGCTATGTCCCGGACGGGCCCGAGTTCCGGCAGCACACCCTCTCGGACGGGCCGTACCAGATCAGCGAGTACAAGCCCGGGGTGTCGTTCCTGCTGACCCGGAACCCGGCGTGGCGGCGGGAGGGCGACCCGCTGCGCGAGCGGCACGTCGACAGGATCCAGATCACCTTCGGGCAGGACTCGGCGGAGACCGTCCAGCAGCAACTCGAACAGGGCACCGCCGACCTCGCCTGGGACCAGCCCGTCCCGACGGCGGCGGTCTCCCGGCTGCGCGGCGACCCCCGGTTCGCGATCCGGGACACCCCGAGCAACACCCCTTACCTGGTGTTCAACACGCGGAGCCCGAACAACGGCGGCGCGCTCGGCCGGCGCGAGGTGCGGCAGGCGCTGGAGTACGCCGTCGACCGCAGCGCCCTGATCAAGATCGTCGGCGGTCCGTCCGTTGCGCAGCCGCTGCACACGGTGATACCGCCGGGCAACATCGGATACGCGGCGTCCAACCGCTACGCGACGCCCGGCGAGTCCGGCGACCCGGCGAAGTGCCGGGAGCTGCTCGGCAAGGCGGGGCACGCGAAGCTCACGCTGAAGTTCCCGTACCGGACCAACAGCGTCCACAAGCTCATCGCCCAGTCCATCGGGCAGAACCTCGCCGCCTGCGGGGTGAAGACCGAGCTCACGCCCGACACCGGCGGCTCGTTCTACTCCAGCACGATCGCCGTGCCCGCGAAGGCCCGCGAGGGCAAGTGGGACATCGCCGCCCCCGGCTGGACGCCCGACTGGTACGGCAACAACGGCCGCTCGATCATCCAGCCGCTCTTTGACGGGCGGACCTACGGCCCCAACTCCACCAACTACGGGGGCTACGACAACATCCAGGTCAACGGGCTCATCGACGGGGCCCTCACCGCGCCGGACCCGTCCCGCGCGGCCGGGTACTGGCAGGCGGCCGACCAGAAGATCATGGAGGACGCCGCGATCGTGCCGCTGCTCGACCGCGCGCACACGATCTTCCGCTCGTCCCGCGTCCGCGGCGCCGTCTTCGTCCCGACGGCGGCCGGCTACGACTACACCCGCCTCTGGCTCGCCGACTGACCGGCAGGCGATCGGCGCGGCCGCGCCGTCCGGTGCGACGATCGCTCCGGGGTTCGCGGGCCTGCGCGGGCGGCGGAGGTGACGCTCCGGCGGGCGCGTAGGGTGATCGAGTGCGGGCCAGTGAGCTGCGGGAGATCGTGCGGGGGCGGGACTTCCGGCGCCTGTACGCGACGCGCCTGACCTCCCAGCTCACCGACGGCGTCTTCCAGGTCGCGCTGGCGGGCTACGTCTTCTTCTCCCCCGAGCGGCAGGCGTCGGCGGGCAAGGCGGCGGTGGCGTTCGCGGTGACGCTGCTGCCCTACTCGGCGCTCGGCCCGTTCGCCGGGGTGTTCCTCGACCGCTGGCAGCGGCGGCAGATCCTGCTGTGGACGCCGGTGCTGCGGGCCGTCCTCGTCCTGCTGGTCGCGGCCCTGGTCGCGGCGGGCCAGGACGGCGCCCTGTTCTTCCTCGGCGTGCTCTTCGTCCTCGGCGTCAACCGGTTCTTCCTCGCGGCGCTGTCGGCGGCGCTCCCGCACGTGGTGCGGCGCGACCACCTCGTGACGGCGAACGCGTTCGCGGTCACCTCCGGGACGGTCATCGCGTTCACCGGCGCGGGCGGCGGCTACCTGCTGCGGCGCATCGTCGGCGGCGGGACGGACGGGACGGCGCTGATCCTGGTGGCGGCCGCCGGGCTGTTCCTGGCCGCCGGGGTGATCGCGACGACGCTGCCGCGCGGGCGGCTCGGCCCCCATCCGTCCGAGCACGCGGGGTCCGTCCTCCCGCGACCCGCGCCGTCCGACGGACCGCCTGGTGCCTCGCGCCGGCCGTCCGACAGCGCGCCCCGGGTCCGCGAGGCGCTCGGTTCGGTGCTCGGCGGGCTCGCGGACGGCGCCCGGCACATCGCGCGGCGGCGGCAGGCGGCGCTGGCCCTCGGCGCGATCTCCATCCACCGGTTCCTGTACGGCGTCATCCTGATCATGACGCTGCTGCTGTGCCGCAACCACTTCACGCGGAACGCCGACGAGGGGCTGACCAAGTTCGCCACCATGCTCGGGGTGTCCGGCGCGGGCTACTTCACCGCGGCACTGGTCACGCCCCCGGTGGTCCGCAGGATCAGCAAGCAGGCGTGGATCGCGTGGCTGTTCGGCACGGCCGCGGTGAGCCTGCTGCTCGGCCTGCCGTTCACCGAGCCCGCCTGGGCCGTCGGCGCGTTCGCTCTCGGGGTCGTCTCGCAGGGCGTGAAGCTGTGCGTCGACACGACCCTCCAGGAGACGATCGACGACGCGTACCGGGGCCGGGTCTTCGCCGTGTACGACATGCTCTTCAACGCGACGTTCGCGGCGGCGGCCGCGGCGGCCGCCACGTGGCTGCCGTCAGACGGGCGCGCCCGCCTCACCCTCCTCGCGGTGGTCGCCGCCTACGGCGCCGGAGCGATCGGCTACTGGGCCGCCGCGTCCCGCGCCCGGACGCCGGCCCCTGCCCTCCGCTGACTCCCGCCCCTCGCTGACTCCGCCCCCGCCGACTCCCGCGCCTACAGGGATTCGGCGATCGCCCACATGGCCGCGGCGATGTGGTCCACCTCGTCCTCGGTGCAGACGTACGGGGGCATCGCGTAGATCAGCTTCCCGAACGGGCGCAGCCAGACGCCGTGGTCCATGGCGAGCTTCTGGACGGCCGGGACGTCGACCGGCTCGCGCGCCTCGACCACGCCGATCGCGCCCAGGACGCGGACGTCGGCGACGCCGGGCAGCTCCGCCGCGCCGCCCAGCCCGCTCGACAGGATCGCCTCGATGGTGTCGACCTCGTCCCGCCAGTCGCGGGACATCAGCAGGTCGATGGACGCGGACGCCACGGCCGCCGCCAGTGGATTCGCCATGTAGGTGGGCCCGTGCATGAGGACACCGGCCTCCCCCGAGGTGATCCCGTGGGCGACGCGGTCGGTGCAGAGCGTCACGGCCATCGTCATGTAGCCGCCGGTCAGGGCCTTGCCGAGGCACATGATGTCGGGCGCGACCTCGGCGTGGTCGCAGCCCCACAGCTCGCCCGTCCGGCCGAACCCGGTGGCGATCTCGTCCAGGACGAGGAGGAGGCCGTGCTCGTCGGCGATGTCGCGCAGGGCCCGCAGGTACTCGGGGGCGTAGAAGCGCATCCCGCCCGCGCCCTGCACGATCGGCTCGACGATGATCCCGGCGAGCTCGTGCGCGTGGGCGGCGGCGAGCCGCGACAGCTCGTCCAGGTACGCCCGGTCAGGCTCGGCGGAGTAGCCGAGCGGAGGCGGCGGCGCGAACACGTGCCGGGCGAGCACGTCGCTGAACAGGTGGTGCATGCCGTTCACCGGGTCGCAGACGGCCATGTCGCCGAACGTGTCGCCGTGGTAGCCGCCGCGGACGGTGAGCAGCCGGTGCCGTTCGGGACGCCCCTGCGACCGCCAGTACTGCATCGCCATCTTGATCGCGACCTCGACCGCGACCGAGCCGGAGTCGGCGAAGAACACCTTCGTCAGCGGCTCCGGGGTGATCTCGACGAGCCGCTCCGCGAGCCGGACGGCGGGCGGGTGCGTGAGCCCTCCGAACATCACGTGCGCCATCCTGCCGAGCTGCCCGGTGACGGCCGCGTCCAGCTCCGGGTGGCCGTAGCCGTGGACGGCGGCCCACCAGGACGACATGCCGTCGATCAGCTCGGTGCCGTCGGCCAGCGTCAGCCGCACGCCCTTCGCCGACACGACGGGGTGGACCGGCACCGTCGCGGGGATCGGCGCGTACGGATGCCAGATGTGCTCGCGGTCGAACGCCAGGATCCGCTCGGTCTCGCGGGGGCTCATCCGCCCGAGTCGCACCGGGATCATGCGCCCTCCCCCGCGCCGCCCGCGCCGCCCGCGCCGGGTGTGGGAAGGACGCCCTCCGCAGCCGCCCAGCGGCGCAGCTCCTCCGCCGCGGCCTCCTTGCCGAGGATGCCCTGGTCGAGCCGCAGGTCCAGCAGGAACCGGTAGGCCCTGCCCACCAGCGGGCCGGGCTTGATCCCCAGGATCTCCTGGATCTCGTTCCCGTCGATCTCCGGGCGCATCGCGGCCAGCTCCTCCTCCTGCGCCAGCCGCTCGATCCGCACCTCCAGATCGTCGTACGTCCGCCGGAGCCGGTCGGCCTTACGCTTGTTGCGGGTCGTGCAGTCGGCCCGGGTCAGCTTGTGCAGCCGCGTCAGCAGCGGGCCCGCGTCGCGGACGTACCGGCGGACGGCCGAGTCGGTCCACTCGCCCGTCCCGTACCCGTGGAACCGCAGGTGCAGCTCCACCAGCCGCGACACGTCGGCCACGACGTCCTTGGGGTAGCGCAGCTCGGTCAGCCGCTTGCGGGTCATCTTCGCGCCGACGATCTCGTGGTGGTGGAAGGAGACGCGGCCGCCCTCCTCGAACCGGCGCGTCCGCGGCTTGCCGATGTCGTGCAGCAGCGCGGCGAGCCGGAGCACGAGGTCGGGGCCGTCCTCCTCCTGCGCGATCGCCTGCTCCAGGACGATCAGCGAGTGCTCGTAGACGTCCTTGTGCCGGTGGTGCTCGTCGATCTCCAGGCGCAGCTTGGGCAGCTCGGGCAGGACGTGCGCGGCGAGGCCGGTGTCGACGAGCAGGGCCAACCCGTCCCGCGGGTAGGGCCCGCAGATCAGCTTGGACAGCTCGTCGCGGACCCGCTCGGCCGACACGATGCCGATCCGGTCCGCCATGTCGTCCATCGCCTGGACGACGTCGGGCGCCACCGTGAACCCGAGCTGCGCGGCGAACCGGGCCGCGCGCATCATCCGCAGCGGGTCGTCGCTGAAGGAGTCCTCCGGGCGGCCCGGCGTCCTCAGCACCTTGCGTTGCAGGTCGGTGAGGCCGCCGAACGGGTCGACGAACTCGTGCCCCGGCAGCCGCGCCGCCATCGCGTTCACCGCGAAGTCGCGGCGGCGCAGGTCCTCCACCAGGTCGGTGCCGTAGGAGACGCTGGGCTTGCGGGACTTCGGGTCGTAGGACTCGCTGCGGTAGGTGGTGATCTCCAGCTCGACGCCGTCCTTACGGAGGCCGACCGTGCCGAACTCGATCCCGATCGTCCAGTGCGCGTCCGCCCAGCCGCGGATGATCTCCAGCGTCCGCTCGGGGGGCGCGTCGGTGGTGAGGTCGACGTCCTTGGTCGGGCGGCGCAGCAGCGCGTCCCGCACCGGGCCCCCGACCAGCGCCAGCTCGTGCCCCGCCGCCGCGAACCGGTCGCCGAGTTCGTCGGCGACGGGCGCGATCTTGCGCAGCAGCTCGGCGATCGCGGTCCGCCGCGTCCGCGAGGCGTCTGGGGTCACGTTCTGGTTGGGCACGACCATCGAGCGTATTTCCTTGGTAGGCGGGCTGACAAAGGACTTTCGGCGATCCCGGGACGCCCGCGCGGGAGTCCTTTCGGCGCCCGTGCCGGATCGTCGTACCGCCCGAAGAAGACCTCCGGGCTCTTCACATGGCGCGATCCCCGAGTTACGTTCTGGACACCCCGATGAACGCCAGCGCGACCGCCGGTGAGCCTCCCGTACGACAACGGTAGCGGGATCCAACAGGGCCACGGTCCGCCGCACGTGCGGCAACGGCGCATCGCGCGGTTCGCACGCGCGCCGGGCGAGGGTTAAGCCGGGCAGCAAGGGTATGTGGGGAGATCCCCGCAGAGTGAGAAGCACGGGGTTACAGGGAACCGGGTTCCGGGGGTGAGCGGGGAGATCCCCGCGGGATGGAGTCGATCATGAAGGACGCTCTCGCCATCCACCGCGCGCTGCTCGAATGGGAGGCCGTGCACGAGATCGTGCGGCTGCCCATCGCGATAGCCGACGCCGACGAGTTGCCCAAGGCGCTCGGCCTACCGGCGGACCGGTGCCTGGTGACACGCGTCTACGCCTGCAACGACGTCTTCGGGACGGGCCGCTTCCTGGCGGGGGTGATCGTCCCGGCGGGCGCGCGGCCCCCGACGGAGGCGGTGCGGCTCGCCGTGGGCGCCCGCAACATCCGCCCGGCCCGCGCCGATCTGGTCAACGCCGTCACCGAGTACGCGGCGGGGCTGGTCTGCCCGCTGCTGCTGCCCTCGTCGATGCCGCTGCTGATCGACCGGCGCGCCGTGGACGGACTGCCCGGCGACGACGTCGTCTACACCGCGACGGGCGAGGCGTCGACCGCGCTCGGCATCCGGGGGCGGACGCTGTACGCCCTGAGCCAGGCCAAGCCGGTGGACCTTCTCTCTCCCGCGTCCGGGCTCGCCGACCCGATCGGCTCGGTCGGCTCGGCCGCGGGGGCGGGCCGCGCTTCCGGCAGGTAGAACACGCCGCGCAGGCACCGGAACGGGCCGAATCCGCGCCACAGGCGGCAGGAAGGTCTGACGGGCCCCATGTCGGGACTACCATCGAGGCCGTGGTGCGGGAAATCGACGCCCGCCGTCCCGAGGCGGCCCCGACGGGCGGCCCTTGGGCGGACGTGGCGTGAGAACGGTCAAACGCGCGGCCGCGCTGGCTGCCCTGGTGCCCTGCATCATCGCGGCCTCTGGACCCCCGCTCGGGGGCCCGGCCATGGCCGCGCGGTCCGAGACGGCGGTGCCGCCGGACGCGGCGACACTGCCCGACGCGGCCACGCCGGACGCGGCCACGCCGGACGCGGAACGGCCACCTGAGCAGGGGCGCGGCCGGGCCCAGGTGGGCCTCGCACTGACGAAGGTCTCACCGAAGCCCGTCCGCGAGAACTCGCGCATCACCATCGCTGGGATATCGCAGAACCGTTCGGGCCACCAGCTCCCCGGCCTCACCATCCGCGTGCGCTACAACGCGCAGCCGGTCACCAGCCGCGGCCAGCTCGACCAGTTCGCGGCGGGCCCGCCGTCCGCGCTGCGCGGCGTGGGCCCCCAGCAGCCGCTCGCGCAGGCGGCCGCCCCGGGCGCCAAGCAGTCCTGGAAGTTCGACGTCGCCGCCAAGGCACTGCAGTTGCAGACCCACGGCGCCCTGCCCGGCGTGTATCCGGTGGGCGTCGAGGTGCTGAACTCGGCCCAGCGGGTGGTCGGCGGCGTGACGACGTTCGTGACGTTCATGCCGAAGCGGGCCAGCTTCAAGCCCGTCCAGGTCGGCTGGGTGTGGCCGCTGATCGACCGGCAGCACCGCACCGACGACCGGACCTTCCTGGACGACCAGCTCGCCAAGGACATGGCGGCTGGGGGCCGGCTCAGCGAGCTGGTCACCGCCGCGAACGCGACCGAGACGCCCATCACCTGGGCCATCGACCCCGCGCTGCTGGACGACGTCCAGCACATGGACGGCCACGACTACCTGCTCGCCTCCGGGAAGAAGGTCAAGAGCCCCGCCGCCGCCACCTGGCTGGCCGCGCTGAAGCAGGCGTCGAGGGGCGACCCGTACTTCACCGTCCCGTACGCCGACCCCGACATCGTGGCGCTCGTCCGGCACAAGATGACCCGTTACATCACCGCCGCCTACGACCCCCGGAACACCGGCCTCGTCGCGCAGGCGCTCGGCCGTCCGGCGAGCGCGCACATCGCCTGGCCGCCCGGCGGCGTCGCCGGGCCGGGCTCGCTCGACCTGCTCGCCAAGCTCGACCTGAAGTCCGGCGGGTCGTTCCTCATGAGCAGCAAGTACTTCCAGGACGCGGCGCAGGGCGGCGCCGCGAACGCCACCACCGTCGTCCCCACCTCCTCGCAGGGCGCCAAGAAGGCCCTGCTGTACGACGACAAGCTCAACGAGATCGTCAGCGACGGCACGCGCACACCCGGCGGGGCGCTGCTGGCCGAGCAGCGGTTCCTGGCCGAGACCGCGATGATCGCCGGGGAGGCGCCGAACGTCCAGCGCACGGTGGTCGTCGCGCCCGACCGGAACTGGAACCCCGCCCCCGCGTTCGCCAAGAACCTGCTCATCTACACGCGCGACGCGCCGTGGATGCGCGAGACCCCGCTGAACAAGATCGAGGCGAGCCGCCCGCAGGGCCGGGTGTTCAACGGCTACCTCGACGAGTACGGGCAGTACGAGCTCGGCGCCCCCTACCTCAACCAGGTGTGGGCGATCGGACGGCGGGCCAGGGCCTTCGCCTCCGTGATGGTCCCGCCGATCAAGATCTCCTACGAGCGCGCGCTGCTGCGGGCGCAGTCGGCGTCCTGGCGGGGGAAGGGGGTCCGCGCCAAGAGCGCCAGGGACGCCCTCTCGGCCGGGCTCAAGGCCGAGATGGGCAAGGTCTACATCGTCACCGCCAAGAGCAGGCGGTCCAACATGGCGGGCAGTTCCGGCAAGCTGCCGGTGACGGTCAAGAACACGCTGCGCAACCAGACCGTCAAGGTCCGGCTCAGCGTCGTCTCGGAGAACAGCGCCAAGCTGCGGCTCGGACGGCTCGAACCCGAGGAGGCGGTGATCGAGCTGAGGCCCGGGGAGCAGGTGCAGCGCTGGATCCCGGCCAAGGCGTCCGGCAACGGCAACTTCAAGGTGTTCCTGCGGCTGGAGGTCCCGAACGCGGCCGGCCGGACGTACGGCGACCGCGTCACCCTCACCGTCCGCACCACCGGGTACGGGCGGCTCGCCCTGCTCATCACGGGCGGCGCACTTGCCGTACTCTTCGTGGGCGTCGGAGTGCGGGCCATCAGAGCAAGGCGCCGCCGGAAAGCGGAGGCAGCTGGTGACGGGTCGACCGGAATGGGACCGGCAGCGACCGGAGAACCAGGGAACGGGTTCCCCGGGCCCGGGTTCCCCGGATCCGACACGGCGCCCCCAGGCGCCCGGCCATGGACAGGGGCCGCCGCCCCCGCCACCGGGACAGACTCCTCAGCATCCGCCGCCGGGTCAGGGCTATCCGGGCCGACCTGGCACGCCGCGCCAACCGGGCCAGGGCCAGGGCCGGCCTCCGGGCCACGGTCAGCCACCGGGCCAGGGTCAGCCGCCTGGCCGGGGGCAACCTCCGGGGCAGGGGCAGCCACCCGGCCGGGGACAGCCGCCGGGCCAGGGACAGCCACCGGGCCGGGGGCAACCTCCGGGGCAGGGACGACCTCCGGGCCAGAGGCAGCCACCGGGGCAGGGACAGCCTCCGGGGCAGGGCTACCC
>NZ_SMKU01000266.1 GCF_004349215.1 Actinomadura rubrisoli
CCCTCACCCCCACCGTCCCCCGCCGGGCGTGATCGACCTGGCCCAAGAACGCCGTCTACGCCGCACACCCTGACGCCACACCCCAGGGTCGGCGCTCTCAAGCGTCCTGAACACCGCGTGGATGGGCCTGACGATGAACTTGCTTCAGCCGTTCAGCGGATACATGCGTGTAGAGCTGGGTGGTCTGGAGAGATGCGTGGCCAAGGATCTCCTGGACGCTTCGCAGGTCGGCACCGCCCTCCAGCAAGTGGGTCGCGGCACTGTGCCGCAGGCCGTGCGGGCTAAGGTCCGGCACTTGGCCGACCTCGGCGATCCGCGCGTGGACGATCCGGCGGGCACTCGTTGGGTGAAGGCGTCCTCCGCGCACGCCCAGGAAGAGGGCCGCCCCGCTCTCCTCGTTCGAGATCGCGGGGCGCCCCGCCCTTAGCCAGTCCTGCGCGGCACGGGCGGCGGGTTCGCCTATGGGGACTGTGCGTTCCCGTCCGCCCTTGCCGAGGACGCGAACGGTCCGCCGATCGGTGTCCAGATCGTCGATGTCGAGCCCGCACAGCTCGCTGACACGCACGCCGGTCCCGTAGAGGACCTCCAGTACTGCCAGATCACGCAGGCCCAGAGGGCCCTCAACGTCCAACTCGTCCAACAGTCGCGCCGCGTCGTCCTGAGTGAGCACCCCAGGCAGATCCCGATGCCGCTTGGGGGTGCCCAGCAGCAGCCCTGGATCGGCCTGGAGGAGACCACGCCGACGCAGGTGCCCCGTGAACGCGCGGACAGCGGCCGTCCGTCTGGCCAGGGTTGCGCGGGACCGTCCCAGAGCGTGTTGGCGAGCGAGCCAGGCTCGCAGCAGTGAGACGTTCAGCGCCCCTGGCTCGGCCACGCCGACCTCGGCCGCGTAACCGCACAGATCGTTCAGATCACCGAGATAGGCCCGCAAGGTATGCGGCGACACAGCCCGTTCGGCCCGCAGATAGCGCTCGAACTCCTGGACTGCCACCTCAAGCGCGTTGCTCACAGCCGCCACGCTGCGCCAACACCCGAGCCGAAGCAAGCACCGAAGGCCGTTTTCAACTGAATTGACGCGAATGACCTTCGAGGTTTTCCACAGAACGCCGTTCTACTACCGAGGGACCCGCGGCTCCGGCAGCGTCGAAGTCCGGAGGTGAGGCCCATGACCCCCCACATCAGCCTGGGCCGCCGCGGCGAGGACGCCGCGGCCGCATATCTGACCTCGCTCGGCTGGACGATCCTCGACCGCAACTGGCGAGGCCGTGACGGCGAGCTCGACATCGTCGCGCACGACGGCCGCCGCCACATCGCCTGCGAGGTGAAGACGCGCAGTTCGGCACGGTTCGGCGACCCGATGGAAGCGATCACCACGGCCAAGGCGAACCGGCTGAGGAGGCTGGCCTGGCAGTGGGCCGCCGCGCACGGCGCCGGCGGCAGGCCCGTCCGGGTCGACGTGCTCGGCCTGGTCGTCGACGGCGACGGCTTCTCCGTCGACCACCTGCGGGAGGTGTGCTGAATGACCCTCGCCAAGACCCGTTCGGTACACCTGGTCGGTGTGGACGGCTTCGTCGTGGACGTCGAGGCGGCCATCACCAGCGGCATTCCGGGCCTGCACTTGATCGGCCTGCCCGACACCGCCCTCAGCGAGGCCCGCGACCGCGTCCGGGCCGCGATCTTCAACTCGGGCGAGGACTACCCCAACCGCCACGTCACGGTGTCGCTTTTCCCCGCCAGCCTTCCGAAGAAGGGTTCCATATTCGACGTCGCCATAGCCGTCGCGCTCCTCGCCGCCGCCGAGGCCGTCCCCGCACGCTCCTGCGCGGGCCTCGTGGTGATCGGCGAACTCGGGCTCGACGGACGCCTCCGCCCCATTTCCGGCGTGCTCCCCGCAGTCCTGGCGGCCGCCAACGCGGGCTGCCACACGGTCGTCGTCCCACGCGCGAACGCCGCCGAGGCGCAACTCGTCCCGGGCATGGAGGTGGTCTCCGCGGCGACCCTGCGCGGCCTCCTTTGCATCCTGCGCGACGAACCGCCACCCCTCGAAGAGGAGGAGTCGACCCCTTCCCCGGCTCCGTCCGACGGGCTGGCCGTCCGGCGACAGGCCGCCCGGACAGACCTCGACCTGGCCGACGTCAAGGGCCAAGCGGAGGCGCGCCGTGCTCTGGAGGTCAGCGCCGCCGGAGGGCATCACCTGTTCTTCTCCGGCCCACCAGGGTGCGGCAAGACGATGCTGGCAGAACGCCTGCCGACCCTCATGCCGCCCCTCGAACCCGACTCCGCACTGGAGGTCACCGCGATCCACTCCGTCGCGGGCACCCTTCCGCCCACGCAGCCGCTGATCGTCCAACCACCGTTCTACGCGCCGCACCACACCGCCACCCGCGCCTCGATGGTCGGAGGCGGCTCCGGCCGCATTCTCCAGCCAGGCGCCGTCTCGTTAGCCCACAGGGGCATCCTCTTCCTGGACGAGGCACCCGAATTCCAGCACGGGACGCTCGACGCCCTCCGCCAACCCCTCGAAGAAGGCGAGGTACGGATCTCGCGGGCCGAGGGCACCGCCACGTTCCCCGCGCGCTTCACGCTCGTTCTTGCTGCCAACCCGTGTCCCTGCGCGGCCGCCAAACAGGTCGACTGCTCCTGCGCCCCCGGGCTCCGCCGCAAGTACACGTCCCAGATCTCCGGCCCCCTCCTCGACCGCATCGACCTCAAGCTCGAACTGTCCCCGGCCAGCCGGGCCGAGCTCCGCTACGACCTCGAATTCGCCGAGGCCAGCGGCGTGGTCGCCGAACGCGTCCTGCTCGCCAGAGACAGAACCCTCAAGCGCCTGGCCGGCACGCCATGGCGCTCCAACTCCGAGATCCCGGGCCCCGAGCTGCGCCGCCGATTCACCCCGCGGGCCGAGGCGATGTACGCGGCCGACGAGGCCCTCCAGAGAGGCACCCTCAGCGCACGCGGCCTCGACCGCATCCTGCGAGTCGCCTGGACCATCGCCGACCTCTCCGCCCACGACGAACCGACCGCGGACGACATCGGCGGCGCGCTCGCCCTGTGGACCCGCTCATGAACTCCGAACAGACCGCCCGAGCGGCCCTCACCGCCGTCGCCGAACCCGGCGACGCCCTCCTCAACCGGATCATCGACCACTCCAGCCCCGAAGAGACGCTCAAGGCGATCCGTACCGGGCGCATCCCCGCCGACCTGCCCATCACGCCCCAGGAGTTCAAGCGCCTCG
This sequence comes from Actinomadura rubrisoli, assembly GCF_004349215.1. Lineage (GTDB taxonomy): Bacteria > Actinomycetota > Actinomycetes > Streptosporangiales > Streptosporangiaceae > Spirillospora > Spirillospora rubrisoli. The sequence continues at coordinate 3,236 of NZ_SMKU01000266.1, forward strand.
ACCGGTGGCGCATCCGCCTGGCGACCACCGCCCCCGACCAAGATCTGGCCGTATGCGCACAGTTCGGCGGCCGCCTCATCTGCCCAGGAGAACCAGAATGGCCCACCACACTGGACGACCTCGGCGACCACCGCCCCTACGCCCTGTGGCTGCGCGGCCCAGGCGACCTGCGCTACGGATGCCTGCGTTCCGTCGCCATCGTCGGCTCCCGCGCCGCGTCCCCCTACGGCCTGCGCGCCGCCGCCGAATTCGCCTCCGACCTCGCCGACCAAGGCTGGACGGTGATCTCCGGCGGCGCCCTGGGCATCGACGCGGCCGCCCACCGCGGCGCCCTGGCCGCAGAGGGCTCCACCGTCGCCGTCTTGGCCAACGGCGTCGACGTGGCCTACCCGGCGTCCAACGACGGCCTGTTCGCCGAGATGGCCCGGCGCTCGCTCCTGGTGAGCGAATCCCCGCCGGGTACCGCCCCGCACCGCCTGCGCTTCCTCGTCCGCAACCGCGTGATCGCCGCCCTCTCCCGCGGCGCCCTCATCGTCGAGGCCGAAGCCCGCAGCGGCGCCCTCAACACAGCGACCTGGGCCCGCAAGCTCGGCCGCGTCGTCATGGCCGTCCCGGGCCCGATCACCTCCCGCTCATCGGTCGGCTGCCACAAACTCCTCCGCGAGGAGGGGACGATCCTGACCACCCGCCCAGAAGCCCAGCCGAACTCAGCACCGCTCCGTCTCCCACCAACGGAAGGACCGTCCAAGAGCAAGGAGATGCCGAAAGAGCCTCACCACACCACCCCGACCACTTCCACAACCCGCAACCCCGACGGACCGAACCGCGTCCGTCCAACCAGCACACGCGCACTCGCACCCGCCCCCAGAAGCACAACTCCGCAATCGGAAGCGAAGAATCAAGCGCCCCAGAGTCAAGATCAACAAGAACCGAGACAAACCGACACGCGCTGCCCACCACGACCCGACCCCCAAAGACCACCCACACTCCGCCAGCAGGGTGTCGATCACCAGATCAGCGCGCATGTGCTCGGCCATCGAGCAACCCACCAGCCGCCGGGGTGCCGATGTCATCACGGTGGCCCAGAACATCCGCCAACCGCCAACCGGCAGATAGGTCACATCCCCGCGCCAGCGCTCAGCGCCCGCACCTACGGAGACATCACGGCGCAGCAGATCGGGCACCGCCGCGACGAACGCGGCGGCCACCGTGGGACGCCAACGCCAACGCCGGTGCGGGTGCCGGTGCCGGTGCGGGCGCCAGTGCCAGCGTGAGGTGCCGGTGCCAGCGTGGGGTGCCGGTGCGGGCGCCAGCGCCAGCGCGGGTGACGCCGTGCTGGCGCATCACGCTCCACCCGTTTGGGGCTCACCCGCATCCCGGCATGACGAAGGTCAGCGTGCACCCGCAGCGCTCCATACGTGCCGCCCGAGGCAACGGAACCACACAGATGCACTCGGCCAGCCACGTCATCGGCCGCCTCCGCCGCCCACGCCAATGCCGAGCCGCACCACCGGCAAAAGCCCGTCGCGGTCCACCTCCAGATCACAAGCACAGCGCCGACGCGAGTGCGGATGCGGGTGCCAGCGCTAGCGCCGGTGGGGGTGCCGGTGGGGGTGTCAGCGCGGGTGACGCCTTGCTTGCGTATCACGCTCCACCCGTCTGGGGCTCACCCGCATCTCGGCATGACGAAGTTCAGCGTGCATCCCGCAGCGACCCGTGGGTACCGCCCGAGGCGGCGTGAACCACCCAGATGCGCTCGGCCGGCCGCGTCATCGGCCGCCTCCGCAGCCCGCGCCGGTGCCGAGCCGCGCCACCAGCTAAAGCCCGCCCCGGTCCACCTCCAGACCACAGGCACAGCGACAGCGCTCGCCCCGCCCACCGACCACGCCACCTACCGGAACCCCCAGGAGACGCTCACGAACTTCCCGCGACACGCGGAACCGGACGTCCGTGTGCAGATGGCCTACACCGGCGACGGACTCGACCTCGAGACCGCCAAACGACGGGCCTTTGTCGGTGTCGAGCCGCGCCACCGGCAAAGTACGAAAGCGACAGATCCATGGCCCGGCGCAACCCGTTTGACGCCGAACGCCGCTCGATGCGGCGGCGGAGTTGGCCAAGGGCGCCGAACTGGCCGGGCTGATCTGCATTCGGCTGGGCCGACGGCCGTGGCTGATCCATCGGGAGGCCGAAGGGATCGCCGAGGCCGGCTGCTGGAGGCTGCGCGTCAGCAGCTCGGCGGCCCGATCGTGCTGGTCTGGGACAATCTCGGGGACCCATCGCAGTGCCCGGGTGCGTCGGCTGATCGCCGCTCGGCCCTGGCTGCGGGTGTTCTCCCTGGCGGCCTACGCTCCGGTCGAGGGCGGGTGGTTCCAGCTCAAGCGCAGCCTGGCCGATCGGCCCCGAGCAACTACTTGCCCTGATCAAGAGCCGTCTCAAACGCATCCAGTACCGTCCCGGCCTGGCCTCCGGGTTCATCAACTTGACTGGCCTGCCACTTCGTCCTTAACCCCCCGCATTCACAGATCTCAACTGGCAGGAGACGGACGGATCCGCAGGTGGCTGGACGGTCAGCTCTTCTGGTGGCTCGTCTCGCTCAGGTTCTGCTCGGCGATCTCCTGAGGAATCGGCCGAGGATGGTTCTGGGTCAACTGCGGTTCTGGCGGCTCCGCCACCAGCGGCGCACCAGCCCGACGTTCAGCCCCGCCATCACCAGGGCGAAGCCCAGGCTGCCGCCGAGGAGTTCGGGGGCGGTGTGCGCGGCGAGCGCTCCTGCCCAGACAAGCAGAGCGCAGCTGCCGTTGAAGGCCACGGCGACCACCCATTCGATGGCCGGCGGCCGGCCAGCCGGATGGCTCGGCCACGGATCGGGCGCGGGTGGCGGCACACCGCCCAGCCATCGCCGGATGTCACCGACCAGCACCCCCACCAGCGGACCCAGAAACACCAAAGCGACCGCTATGCCCACAAGCCGCAGAGGAAGATCATCGACCCGTGCCGCGAGAATCACCGGTCCGACACCGGCCACAGCGAACGCCAGACGCACTCCAACCTGGCCAATTGTCATCGCCGCCGTCCACAACATGAGCCGACATCAGACCTGCGGGATAGCTCATGTGTACTCCGCGGCGGCGGGAGCCCTCCCGGCGGTCCTCAGGGCCGGGCCAGCGACGCGTGTGGCATTACTGGTCTGACGGGAGTTCGAAGTCGCTCTTGGCCAGTTCCTCGACGTTGACGTCCTTGAAGGTGACGACACGCACGTTCTTGACGAAGCGGGCAGGGCGGTACATGTCCCAGACCCAGGCGTCCTGCATGGTGACCTCGAAGAAGATCTCACCGTTGTCGGCGCTGCGCACCTGGAGGTCGACCGAGTTGGTGAGGTAGAACCGTCGCTCCGTCTCGACGACGTAGGTGAAGAGTCCGACGACGTCTCGGTACTCGCGATAGAGCTGCAGCTCCATCTCGGTCTCGTACTTCTCGAGATCCTCGGCGCTCACGCTCGTGCCCCTTCCGTACGGCCTCCGCCGGGGACCTCCCCTTCGGTCCCCTCCCCCAGGGCCACGTCCCCATTGTTACGCAAGGCACGCCCGACATTGACGTAGGAGAACCTGTGCTCTGGACATGGTCCGTGCTCGGCGAGGGCCGCGCCGTGTGCGCGCGTCACGTAGCCCTTGTGGAGGTCGAAGCCGTACGCGGGGTATCGCTCGTGAAGGTCCACCATGATGCGGTCCCGGGTGACCTTCGCGATGATGGAGGCGGCCGCCACGCAGGCGGCCACCTGGTCGCCCTTGATCACTGCCAGGCTGGGGGCCTCCAAGCCCGGCACGGGGAAGCCGTCGCTCAGCACGTAGGCCGGACGCTTGTCCAAGGCGGCCAAGGCGCGCCGCATACCGGTGATGTTGCAGCGGTGGAGCCCGATCCGGTCGATGTCGTGACACGGGATGATGACGGCGCTCCACGCATACGCGCGTTTCGTGATCTCCGCGTACAGCTCTTCCCTGCGGGAGGGCGTGAGCAGCTTGGAGTCGGTGAGGCCCTCGATCCGGCCACGTCCACCCTGAAGGATCACCGCGCCGACGACCAGGGGCCCGGCGCACGCGCCCCGCCCCGCTTCGTCAACGCCGGCCACCGGGCTGAACCCGCCGTGCTCCAGGGCGCGCTCGTATGCGTGCATCCCTGCGTCACGGCGCGGCGTGAATCGGAGTGGACGACCCTTCATGCACCGCAGCGTACGTTGCCGGAACCCCTTGCTGTGCACCGAATGCCGCCGTTCCCGACACGTCCCCGATCCACCCTGACGTGACCTGGAGATCTCCGCCCGGCTCCTCCGGCACACCGCAGATCCATCTCTACTGGTCACCTCAAGTGGGCCCCCGTCCCGTGCCTGCGGGAGGGGCATCCGTCACGGGCGGCGGACATTCATGGGGAGCCCCGGGGGCGAGAACCACCGTGCCGGCTCAGCCGACAGCTGCGGTACGGCATGGCGGCGAAACGTCCAGAAGGGGCCGAGAACTGCGCTGGTTGAGGTGTTCTGGTGGTTTTGCCTTGGTGCCGGACCAAAACCGAGTCTGGGGCCGTTCACGGCGCCGTGCCTTGAGCTAGAGCTTTTGGCGGCGGCGTCGGTAAAGGTAGGTGATTGGGAAGGCGCCCAGCAGGCCCATGACCATGGGGGTTGCGGGGGCCGTGATGCCGGCGGCTTTGAAGCCCGCTTGTTTGAAGGTGCGCGGGATCGGGAGGGTGTCCAGGCGGTCGAGGGGCCAGACGATCACGAAGGCGCGGCCGATGACGCGGCTGGTGGGGATGGTCCCGCCGCCGGGGTCGCCGCGGTGGGAGCGGGAGTCGTAGGACAGTTCGCGGTGGTCGCCCATGACCCAGAGCTGGCCCGGCTTGACGGTGACGTCGAACGTGTCGTTGGACGGCTTGTTCTGCTCGTGGGTGATCGGGTCCGTGAACAGGTAGGACTTCTCGTCGAGGGGGACGCCGTTGACGGTGACGCGGCCTTGGGCGTCGCAGCACTTGACGTGGTCGCCGGGGATGCCGATGACCCTCTTGATGTAGTCCTTCTCGTTGGGGGCGACCCCGAAGGCGCTGCCGACCGAGTGAAGGGCCTTGGAGACGGGGTTGCCGGGCTCCTTGACCTGGGTCTCGGGGTCCCAGGAGTCGACGCCGTTGAAGACGACCACGTCGCCGCGGGCGATGTCGCGGGTGTGGTAGACGATCTTGTTGACGAGGACGCGGTCGCCGACCTGGAGGGTGTTCTCCATGGAGCCGGACGGGATGTAGAACGCCTGGACGGCGAACGCCTTGATGACCAGGGCGAGGACGACGGCGACCACGATGAGGACAGGGAGCTCTTTCCAGAACGAGCCCTGCTTCTTCTTGCGCTTGCCCTCGTCGGGGGACTCGTCCTCCTCGGCGGAGGTCACGGTCTGCTCTTCTTCGGGCACCGCGCCCTCGGCTTCGGATCGCACGTCTCTCCGATCGTCCTCGTCAGTCATCAGAGCGAAAGCCTAGCGGCGCCGGGGCCCGGGGAGCCCGCCCGTGGGCGTGTCGCTGAGGACCGAGCCGGTCATGTTCGTCCGAAACAGGCAACGCCCCGGTGACCGCGCAGGGTTCCCCGGGGCGTTGGCGAGCCGCTGGCTCAGAAGTCGCGCTTCTCCTTGATGCGCGCGGCCTTGCCGCGAAGGTTGCGCAGGTAGTACAGCTTGGCGCGGCGGACGTCGCCGCGGGTGACGACCTCGATCTTGTCGATCGAGGGGCTGTTGAGCGGGAAGGTCCGCTCGACGCCGACGCTGTAGCTGACCTTGCGGACGGTGAAGGTCTCGCGGGCGCCGCCGCCCTGCCGCCGGATCACCACGCCCTGGAAGACCTGGATACGGCTCCGGTTGCCTTCGGTGACGCGGACGTGCACCTTCAGCGTGTCGCCCGGACGGAAGTCCGGAACGTCGGCGCGCATCGCGGCCTTTTCGATCTCCTGGATCAGCGTGTGCATCGCAGCGGTTCCTCATGGTCGAACGCGGGCGTCGAGAGGCCCCGATGGGTCCTTCGTGGGGGCGTCGCGCCGCGGGAAGTGGGTCTGGGCACCGTGCGTTCGGGCGCACGGCAACGCTTCAGTGTGCCATATCTTCCCCGTCAACCGGAAAACCGGCCTCCCGGAGGACGTCCAGGTCGTGTTTGTCAAGGGACGCGGGGTCCAGGCGGGCGACCAGTTCGGGACGGTTCCGTGCCGTCCGGCGCAGTGCCTCGTCGCGACGCCAGCGGGCGATCGCGCCATGGTGGCCCGACAGCAGGACGTCCGGGACGGGCCGTTCGCGCCAGGTGGGGGGCTTGGTGTAGACGGGGCCCTCCAGGAGCGACTCCATGGCGCCGGGGGCGAAGGAGTCGTCGGCGACGGAGTCGGCGTTGCCGAGGACGCCGGGCAGGAGACGGCCGACGGCTTCGACCATGACCAGGACGGCGACCTCTCCGCCGGCGAGGACGAAGTCGCCGAGGCTGACCTCGTCCACGGGCATCCGGGTGCGGGCCTCGTCGGCGACGCGGGAGTCGATGCCCTCGTAGCGCCCGCAGGCGAACAGCAGCCAGGGCTCGGCGGCGTACTCGACCGCCAGGGCCTGGGTGAACGGACGGCCGCTCGGCGTAGGGACGATCATCCGGGGTGTGGCGCCGGGTGGCGCGATGGTATCGAGTGCCTCACCCCACGGTTCGGGTTTCATCACCATCCCGGGACCACCGCCGTACGGGGTGTCGTCGACGGTGCGGTGCCGGTCGTGGGTCCAGTCGCGCAGGTCGTGGACGTGGACGTCCAAGAGCCCGTTGCGGCGGGCCTTGCCGAGGAGGGAGACCTCCAGCGGCGCGAAGTACTCGGGGAAGATCGTGACGATGTCGAGTTTCATGATTCGTCGAGCAGTCCGGGGGGCGGGTCGATGACGAGCCGCCCCCCGGGGACGTCCACCTCGGGGACGAGCGCGGCCACGAACGGGACCAGCGTCTCGCCTGACGCGCCGCGCACGACCAGGAGGTCCTGGCCGTGGTGGAGGACTTCGGCGACCTGGCCGACGTCGGCCCCGTCCGTGGTGACCACGGCGAGCCCGATCAGTTCCTGGTCGTGGAAGTCGTCCGGGTCGGCGGACGGGGGGATGTCGGTGGGGTCGACGACCAGGTAGACGCCGCGCAGTTCCTCCGCGGCGGTGCGGTCGTCGATCCCGGCGAAGCGCACGAGCAGGCGTCCCGAATGCCAGCGGGCACGCTCGATGGTGAGGGGCCCGGCGTCCGCGGGATCGGTGGCGATCACCGTGCCCGCCGCGAGCCGGGTGTCCGGCTCGTCGGTGCGGACATCGATGGTGTTCTCGCCGCGGATCCCGTGCGGGCGACCGATCCGGCCCACCACGAGGTGCTCGCTCATCGGGACCGCTCCGTCAGGGCCCGGCCGGCCCGGAGGGGCAGGCCGACGCGAGGCCCGGCCGCCGAATGACCGGCGGCCCGGTCACCGCTCTGGGAAACGCCTCCCGGAACCAGGCCGTCCTGGACGTTCCCTTGGGGCGTGAGCACCCAAGGGGCGGTCCTGGGGACGAGTTCAGGGTCGGCGGCCCGAGCGGAGCCGAGCGTCCCCCGGCATGGGTGATGCCAGGGGGCCACTCAGCGGACCTCGTTGACGTCGAGCAGGTCCACGCGCACGTAGCGGCCTCCGGAGAGAGCGCTGATCACCGTGCGCAGGGCCTTGGCGGTGCGACCGCTGCGGCCGATGACCTTGCCGAGGTCCTCGGGGTGCACGCGCACCTCCAGGACCCGGCCGCCCCTGATCCGGCGGGCGCGAACCCGGACGTCGTCCGGGTTCTCGACGATCCCGCGGACCAGGTGCTCGAGCGCTTCTTCGAGCACGTCAGCCCTCGCTCTTGACTTCGGTGGTCTCGGTGGCCTTCGCCTCGGACTTCTTCGGCTCGGCCTTCTTCCTGGACCGGGTCGCGGCGGCGGCGGCCTCGTCGTCGCCCAGCGACTCCTTGACGGCGGCCTCGAACACCGCCTTCTTGTCGGCCTTGGGCTCGGCGACCCTGAGGGTGCCCTCGGCACCGGGCTCGCCCTTGAACTTCTGCCAGTCGCCGGTGATCTTCAGCAGGTTGAGGACGGGCTCGGTCGGCTGCGCGCCGACGCCGAGCCAGTACTGCGCGCGCTCGGAGTCGATCTGGATGAGCGACGGCTCCTGCTTGGGCTGGTAGAGCCCGATCTCCTCGATGGCCCGGCCGTCACGCTTGGTGCGCGCGTCAGCCACGACGATCCGGTACTGCGGGTTCCGGATCTTCCCCAGACGCTTGAGCTTGATCTTGACTGCCACGGGTGTGGTGTACTCCAGACTTCATTACAGGGCGAGCGGCCCGTACCAGGTGGGGAACACCGGCTCACGGCCGCTCCATGGACTCCGGCCGCACAGGACGAGAGAGGGCGCCTGGCGAATCCGGGGTTTCCAGCCTGTCATTCTGCCAGACGATGGCGGGAAAAGCGCAATCGCACGATGACACGCGGCGACTTCTCTGCGTGTCCAAGAGATCAACACACCGTGGACCCCTGCCACCGAGGAGTACACCACCACACCCTTCCGGCGCGCCGCCTCGCAGTCCGGGCCGGGCTCCCCTAACGCTCTCAAGCCCCACCAAGGCGCCGCCTCACGATTCCAGGGGAGACGCTCCCACCATCCTGGGCGGCCCCTCGCGATTCCAAACCCTCTCGCCTCCAGGTCACGATGCCGGGGCACCGCCTCCAACTCTGGGGCGCTGCCTCACGCTCATCGGGCAATGCCCGACGCTCCTCGCACGACGGCCGCCCCGCGACCCGGGCGACCTCACGTCACCGGCCACGCCTGGCGGCCCCGGGCTCCCTCGCCATCCCGGGTGCCGCCTTGGGCTCCGGGGTACCGCCCCCCGATCCCGGACGACGCCTCGTGGTTCGTGGCTCGCCCCCGTGGTGCCGAGGCTCCGCCTAGCGGTCCTGGGGCTGCACTGTTCCGGGTCCCGGGGTGTCGCTTTACAGCCCTGGCACGTCGCCTCGCCGTTCCGAGACCGACGCTTCATGATGCCGGACGGCGCCTCACTGTTCCCGGGCCCTTCGCTGTTCCGAGCGCTGTGCGCGGGTGACTGTCCGGCTCCACGGGGAGCAGCAGCCGGAGCTGACCGGGTCCCTGCGCGCCGCCGGGGGCGAGGTGATCGAGGTCACGGTGTACCGGTGGTCGCGCACCGAGAACTGCACGCCGCTGCGGCGGCTGATCGAGCGGGGAGGGTGGAGGTGATGCCTCGTCGTTCGAGGCGTCTGCGCCGCGGTTTCGGGACGTCGCCTTTCCGTTCTGCGGGTGGTGTTCACACGGGCCTCGGACCACGTCCTATAAACCCGGGCGACGGCTCACCGTTTCCGGGCCCGCCCATGATCTGGGCACCGCCCGTTGTTCTGGGACGACACCGCAACGCAATCCGGGGCGCCGCCTCGTTCTTCCGTTCTGCGGGTGGTGTCACACGGGCCTCGGACAACGTCCTATAAACCCGGGCGACGGCTCACCGTTCCCGGGCCCGCCCATGATCTGGGCACCGCCCGTTGTTCTGGGACGACACCGCAACGCAATCCGGGGTGCCGCCTCGTTCTTCCGTTCTGCGGGT
>NZ_SMKU01000267.1 GCF_004349215.1 Actinomadura rubrisoli
GTGCCCGACGCGATGCCCGACGCGGCGGCCGGTGCGGCGCCCGGATCCGCCCGCCTGACGCTCGGCGCGCCCCCGCCCGCCGTCTCCTCGCAGGCCGTCCCGCCGGAGGTCGTCCCGCCGCAGGCCGTTCCGCCGCAGGCGCACGCCGCCGTGCCGTGGCCGCGGGCCGTGCTGGACGTCATGCAGGACCCCGCCGCGTTCCTGACCCCCGTCCGCGACGCGTCCGGGCGGGTGGTCGACTTCCACGTCGAGGCCGTCAACGCCGACGCCGCCGGCCTCGCGGGCCGCCGCGACGGCGCCCGCCTGCTGGACCACGACCCCGGCCTCGCGGTGGCGGGGCTGTTCGAGGAGTACGTCCGGGTGCTGGAGACCGGCGTCCCGCTGCGGCGCGGGCCCGGCGAGCACGCCGGGGCGCCCGGCGGCCGCGCCGGGCCCGCGGGGCTCAGCGTGCGGGCGTGCCGGACCGGCGGCGGCGTCCTGGTCGGCTGGCGGTTCCCCGACGGCTCCGCCGACCTCGCGGCGCAGCTCGCGCAGGCGCAGCGGCTCGGCAACCTCGGCTGGGGGCGCTGGGACCTGGTCACCGGCGCGGCCCGCTGGTCCGGGCAGCTGTATGAGATCTTCGGCCGGGACGCGGCGGCGGGCCCGCCGCCGCTGGAGGCGCTCGCCGACCACGTCGTCCCCGAGGACCTCCCGCACGCCGAGCACCTCATGCGCACGCTGCTGGTCCGCCGCGAGCCCGCCGACCTGGAGCTGCGGATCCGCACCGGCACCGGCGTCCGGCACGTGCGGGTGATGGCCGAGCCGATCCTGGACGCGCTCGGCGAGCCCGTCGCGCTGCACACCGTGTTCCAGGACGTCTCCCAGCGCCGCCGCTGCGACGAGATGCTCGCCGCGACCCGCCGCCGGCTCATGCGCCAGCGGCGCCGCATGGCCGAGGAGCGCCACATCGCGGTCGAGCTGCAGCGCGCGATCCTGCCGCTGCCCCGGGGCCCGCGCACGCTGCCCGGCCTGCGCGCCGCCGTCCGCTACCTGCCCGCGCAGAGCGAGACGCGGGTCGGCGGCGACTGGTACGAGGCGACGGCGCTGTCGGACGAGGAGGTCTTCCTGGCCATCGGGGACGTGTCGGGCCACGGGCTGCCCGCCGCCGCCGGGATGGCGCGCATGCGCAACGCCCTCAGCGGCCTCACCTGCACCGGGGCCGCCCCCGACCGGCTGCTGACCTGGCTCAACCGGCTGCTGCTGGACCGGCACCGCGCCCTGACCGCCAGCGCCATCGCCGCGCGCTACGAGCCCGGTCCCCGCGTGCTGACCTGGGCGCAGGCGGGCCACCCGCCGCCGCTGCTGCTGCGCGACGGCCGGGCCGAGATGCTCGACGCCCCCGAGGGCGTGCTCCTCGGCGCCCTGGAGGCGCCGCACATGGAGCTCGCCATCACCCGCCTCCAGCGCGGCGACCTGCTGGTGTTCTACACCGACGGGCTCGTCGAGCGCCGTGACCGCGACCTCGCCGACGGGTTCCGGCTGCTGCGCGAGGCGGTGCAGGAGCGCTCCGGCGCGGGCCCGGACGCGGTCATCGACCACGTCCTGCGCTCCCTCGGCGCCGCGAACCCCGACGACGACACCTGCGTCCTGGCCGTCCAGGTGACCTGATCCTGTCCGGGGCCCGTGGGAGCATGAACCCATGAGCGGGCTGATGCTGCTGGACACGCCGTCGTTGTACTTCCGTGCCTTCTTCGGCGTCCCCGAGTCGGTGACCGCCCCGGACGGCACGCCGGTGAACGCGGTGCGGGGCCTGGTCGACATGATCGCGCGGCTCGTCCAGGACCGCTCCCCCGACCGGCTCGTGTGCTGCATGGACGCCGACTGGCGGCCCGCGTTCCGGGTGGCGGCGCTGCCGTCCTACAAGGCGCACCGGGTGGCCGAGGACGGCGGCGACCAGACCCCGGACGCGCTGTCCGCGCAGCTCCCGGTCATCGACGCGGTGCTGGACGCGTTCGGCCTGGCCCGCGCGGGCGTCGCCGGCTACGAGGCCGACGACGTCATCGGCACCCTGGCGGTCCGCGGCGCGGCGGGCGGCCCGGTCGACATCGTCACCGGCGACCGCGACCTGTTCCAGCTCGTCGACGACCGCGCCCCGGTCGCCGTCCTCTACACCGCGCGCGGCATCCGGAACCTGCAGATCATGGGCGAGAAGGAGATCACGGCCAAGTACGGCATCCCGGGCCGCGCCTACGCCGACTACGCGACGCTGCGCGGCGACCCCAGCGACGGCCTGCCCGGCGTGCCCGGCGTCGGCGACAAGACGGCGGCGGCGCTGGTCACCCGGTTCGGGTCGGTCGCGGGCATCCTCGCCGCGCTGGACTCGGGCACCGACGCCGGCTTCCCCGCGGGCGCCCGCCGCCGGATGGAGGCGGCCCGCGGCTATCTGGCGTCGGCCGAGACGGTGGTGCGCGTGGTCACCGGCATCGACGCCCCGGAGCTGGCCGCCCTCGACGACCGCCTGCCGTCCTCCCCCCGCGACCCCGAGGCCCTGGTGGAGCTGGCCGACCGGTGGAACCTGACCAGCCCGGTGAACCGCCTGCTCAACGCCCTGAAGCGCTGACGGCCGGGGGCCCGCTCACAGCAGGACGGCCGCCTCGACCGAGTGCAGGTGGATCAGGTTGTCATAGGCGGGGCCGAGGGCGATGTCGTAGGGCTCCTCGGGCCAGCCGGTGCCGATGTTGCGGGTGGGGCGCTTTTGCGCGAGCCACGCGCGGGCCGGGGCGGGTGCCGTCCGCATGTCCAGGAAGTACCTGGCGGGGCCGGCCCTGTCGAGGGTCGCCTCGTTGCCGCCGGGCTCCGGCGGGCCGACGGTGATCCGCTTCAGGTCCGGGCCGTCGTCGGTGCGGGCCTGGAAGGAGCCCTGGTAGAAGGTGAAGCCGATGTTGGTGTAGCGCGCGCCGAAGTGCTCCCTGAGGAAGGCCCCTTGCGTCTTGGGGTAGCTCCCGGGGTCGTCGGGGACGTATCCGACGTGCCCGTTGTGCGCGGACAGCAGGATCTTGTGCCCGGTGCGGAGCCGCCACCAGCGGACGTTCTCGGCCATGGCCCCGTCGCGGAAGAGCATGCCCGCCCTGGCGCCCTCGGGGGTGGTGTAGTCGAAGGAGTGCAGCCTCGTGGTCTGGACGATGGAGCGGGCGTGCTGGAGCGCCCATTCGAACGCCTCACGGCCGGCGCCGGGGGCCGGGCGCAGCGTCGCGAGCAGGTCGTACGCCCGGGTGGTGAGCCGGTCGATCTCGCGGCGCCGCTCCAGCGGCAGCGCGAGCAGGGCATCGGAGTCGGCGAGCGACAGCAGCCGCGCGTAGAGCCGCTCGAACTCCGGCACCAGGGCGGGACGGCGGCCGCGCACGTAGCCGATGACCTTGCCGGTGAGCTCCTTGCCCAGCGTCGGCACGTTCATGTCATCGCCCATGAACCGCACCTTGCGGGGGCTGCGCAGGTTGTGGGCGCGCATCCACCGGAACAGGTCGAGGAACTCGCGGGTCTCCCAGGGGGTCTTGCCCCGCAGCTCCTCCTTCATGATCGTGCGCGGGTCGCCCTTGCCGTGCAGGACGTAGTCGTCGATCAGCAGCCCGGTGCTCCAGGCGTCCTCCAGCGCGAACGTCCGGAACCCCCTGTGCTCGACCAGGTACCGGAACACCCGGTGCTTCATCGCGAAGAACTCGTGGGAGCCGTGCGTGGCCTCGCCGAGGCCCACCACGAGGGCGCCGCCGACGGCGCGGCCGAGCGGGCGCAGATCGTCCAGGGGGCCGGCCGGCTCGGTGGAGCGCAGCGGGCGGGCCGCGGCGCGCAGCGCCGGGAGCGGGTCGCCGGACGGGCGCGGCGGGCGGCCCGCGGCGGCGGTGCCGCCCAGGACCGGCACGGACGAGCCCGCCAGGGCGGAGGCGGCGAGGAAGCGGCGGCGCGAGAGCGGCGAGGACGGCGTCATGCGGACCAGGCTGCCCGCGGGCGGGGCCGCCCGCCATCCAGCACGCCGCCGTGCCGAGGTGGGGCAGGCCCCACCAGGCGCCCGGCGGGCCCCGTGGATGACCCGGGAGGTTGACTCCGTCTCGGCGCAATGTGTCAGGTGACGCAGACACGCGGTGCCCGCGAGTGCAGCCTTGTGATCAATGAGGGGCTTTCCTTGGGACATGCGGGCAGCACGGACACCGCCGCGGGAGCGGGCATGACGCGCGTTCAGGGCGCGGCGGCCGCATGAGCGGACCGGTATCCGCGGCACTGGGCCTCACCGCCCCACTCCCCCCACTTGCCGCGGGTACCGGTTCACCCGGCGGCCCCCGGGCGCCCGTCCATCGGAGCCGACCACGAGCCCTGCGTGGGGGCGGGCTCGGGAGACGGACCCCTCATGAGTGAAAGGACCGGTTCCCCCGGCGGCCGGGCCGCGGCCCCCGCGCCCGGCCCGCCGCCGCGGCGCCGCGACGGGTTCTGGGGCGCGCTGGACGCGGCGCAGCGCACCACGCTGCGGCAGGTGTCGCGGCCGCGCGGGTTCCAGCCGCGGACGCCCCTGTGCTACCAGGGCGAGGAGTCCGACCACATCATGGTCATCGAGTCGGGGTGGGCGAAGGTGTGCTCGTCCACCGCCGACGGCCACGAGGTGGTGCTGGCCGTGCGGGGGCCGGGCGACCTGGTCTGCGAGAGCGCGGTGCTCGGCAGCAGGCAGCGGTCGGCCACGGTGACCGCGCTGAGCCCGATCCGGGCGCTGGTGGTGCCCGCCGCGCGGTTCACCGGGTTCCTGGACGCCCATCCGGAGGTGTGGCTGCTGGTCAGCGGGACGTTCGTGCGGCGCCTGGACGACGCCGACCGGCGCTTGCAGGCGCACGTGTCGGCGCGCGGCGCGCAGCGGCTGGCGCTGCTGCTGGCGCAGCTGGCCGAGTTGTCGGCGCGGCACTGCCCGCCGGCGGCGGACGGCAGCGTCGACATCGCGCCGCCGCTGTCGCAGGAGGAGCTCGGGAGCTGGATGGACGCCTCCCGGGAGACGGTCGCGCGCGCGCTCAACAGCCTGCGCAGGCGGGGCCTGGTCAGCACGGGCTGGCGGAAGATCACGGTCGTGGACCTGCCGGGACTGCGCGCGTTCGCACAGGGCCGGCAGGTGGACTGAAGGGCCCGGCCGGTCGGACGGTGGGTTCGCCGGTGGAACAGGCCGCGGCCTTTACGTTGTAGATTTTTTAGCGGCGGCGGCGACTGTAGCGGCGGGGGCGCCAGTCCGTCCCGCCGCCGACGCCGGCCAGGTGGAGGGCGAGCAGGAGCAGACCGAGGGTGATCAGGGTCTGGTAGTCCAGCGCGTCCGAGGTCACCTCGGCCAGGTCGAACAGCAGGGCGAGAACGAAGACGATCGCGGCGACGATCGCGAGCATGTCGGGCCTCCGGTCGGTCGAGGGGCGCCGGGGCGCCCCACGGGGGGTGCCTACCGGATGTCCTCCAGCCCGGCGGGCAAACCGGACCGCCTTTTCGGACGTCCCCTTCCCCGGTTCCCGCCGTCCGGCAACGCGGGCGCGACGGTGGTCAGCGCGACGTTCCGCGGGCGGCACGGCCGGCGCCGCGTCCCGTTAGCCGGCCGATGGGCGGGTACGACAGCCCTGACACCGACCACCGGTTGTGAACAGGGGGAACGCGCCATGGGACAGTCGCACCCGATCCAGGGCGAGCACAAGTACCAGCACGAGGTGACCACACCGGACGAGCACGAGGAGCGGCCCGGCCAGAGCCTGGTCACCACCGACCACGAGGCCATCCGGCGGTGGGCCGAGGAGCGCGGCGCCGCGCCCGCGACCGTGCCGGGCAGCGAGTACGGCGGCAGGCCGGGCAGGCTGCTGTTCGACTTCCCCGGCTACGGCGGGGAGAACCTGGAGCACATCTCCTGGGACGACTGGTTCCGGACCTTCGACGAGCGCAGGCTCAACTTCCTCTACCAGGAGCACAAGAAGGACGGGGCGCAGAGCAACTTCTTCCAGCTGGAGAACCCGGCCCGCAGGTCCGATCGCTGAGTGCCGCGGGCCGTCCCGGGCGCTGACCGGGGCGGATGTTGACAGCCGTCAGGGGCGCGGCCTACGTTGCCGATCATGATCGACGGCTTTGAGGGCGGGACGGGGCGCCGCTGGCGCGCCGCGCGGTGCGCCGGTGCCCGCCGCCACTGACCGGGGCGTCGTCCTGCGCAGGCTGGGCGAGGACGACGCCGAACGGTACCGGGCCTTCCGCCTGCGGGCGCTGCGGGACTTCCCCGCGGCGTTCACGTCCAGCTTCGAGGAGGAGAGCGCCAGGCCGCTGTCGGCGACGGTCCGGCGGCTGGTCCCGCCGGGACGGCCGGACGACGCCGTGCTGGGCGCGTTCGACGCGGCGGGCGACCTGGTCGGCAGCGCGGGCATCGCCGTCCCGCCGCGCCGCCAGGAGCGCCACCAGGCGACGCTGTTCGGGATGGCGGTGGCGCCGCACGCGGGCGGGCAGGGCGTCGGCAGGGCCCTGGTCGAGCGGATCCTGGAGATCGCCGCGTCCGCCGGGCTGCTCCAGGTCGGGCTGACGGTGTCGGAGGGCAACCTGCCCGCCGAGCGGCTGTACAGGTCCTGCGGCTTCGAGGTGTGGGGCCGCGAGCCGCGGGCCCTGCTGGTCGGCGGGCGGCCCGTCGCCAAGCTGCACATGGTCCGCATGCTGGACGGCCACGGCGGGCCGGGCGGGTGACCGGCGGCGCCGCGGGGCGGGCGGCGCCCGGCGCGGGGGTCCGGCGGCGCCGTTCGTCGGGCACCATGGAGGAGTGACCCAGGTTGTGGACGGGGAGGCCGGGGCGGCGGTGGCCGCGCCCGGGCTCCGGATGCTGGCCGATCTCGTGGCGGACGGCGACGTGGTCGTGCTGAGCGGCGCGGGCCTGTCGACCGAGTCGGGCATCCCCGACTACCGCGGCGAGACCGGGCGGCTGCGGCGGGCCGAGCCGATGACCTACCAGCGGTTCACCGGGAGCCCGGCGGCGCGGCGGCGGTACTGGGCGCGCAGCCATCTGGGCTGGCGGCACATCGCCCGCGCCCTGCCGAACGCCGGGCACCGGGCGGTCGCCGAGCTGCAGCGCCGGGGGCTGGTGGCCGGGATCATCACCCAGAACGTCGACGGGCTGCACCAGGCCGCCGGGGCGCGGGGCGTGGTCGAGCTGCACGGCGGCCTGGACCGGGTGGTCTGCCTGGCGTGCGGTGCCCGCTCGTCCCGCGAGCACCTCGACCGGCGGCTGCGCGACGCCAACCCGGGCTGGGACGGCGCGGCCGAGGTGGTCAACCCCGACGGCGACGCCGTCCTGGACGACGACCGGGTCGAGGGGTTCCGGGTGGTGGACTGTGACCGGTGCGGGGGCCTGCTGAAGCCCGACGTGGTGTTCTTCGGCGAGAACGTGCCGCCCGCCCGCGTCCGGGACTGCTACGCGCTGACCGAGGGGGCGGGCGCGCTGCTGGTGCTCGGGTCGTCGCTGACGGTGCTGTCGGGGTACCGGTTCGTGCGCCACGCGGCGCGGCACGGCATCCCGGTCGCGATCGTCAACCGGGGCGCCACCCGCGGCGACGCGCACGCGCTGGTGACGCTGGACGCGCCGCTCGGCGACACGCTCGCGGGCCTGCTGGCCGAGCTCGGCCCGTCCCCGGCGGCCACCTGACCCGGCGGCAGATGATGCCGAATGATGTCAGGCGACGCGGTAGGGGGCGGCGTCCTCGCGGCGCAGGGCCAGGCCGTTGCCGGGCTCCTCGCGAGGCCGGACCGTCCCGCCGGAGGGGGGTTCAGCCGAGGCCGCCAGGGCGGTCACCCGGGCTCCCGGGGCAGCAGGTCGGCGAGGAGCTCGGCCAGGTGGCGGGGGCGGGCGCCGGTGCCCGCCTCGATCTGCGTGCGGCAGGAGAACCCGTCGGCCAGGACGGCGGTGCCGGGCGCGGCGTCCCGGACGGCGGGCCAGACGCCCTGCTCGGCGATGGCGGTGGACACCTCGTGGTGGCCGCGCTCGAACCCGAAGTCGCCCGCGAGGCCGCAGCAGCCGACGTCGAGCGTCTCGGCCTCGACGCCCGCGCGGGCCAGCACGCGCTCGTCGGCGCCGAACCCCATGATCGCGTGCTGGTGGCAGTGCGGCTGGGCGATGGCCCGGGTCTTGCGGCGGTCCAGGCCCGCCAGGACGTCGCGGGACGCGACGGGCGAGGGCCCGCCGGCCTCGCGCTGGTGCTCGTCCAACAGCTCGGCGAACGTCCTGGTCTGGTCGCGCAGCCGGTTGACGTCGTCCTCGGCCGGGCCGCCCGCCATCAGCTCGGGCGCGTCGGAGCGGAAGACGGCGGTGCAGCTCGGCTCCAGCCCGATCACCGGGACGCCCGCGCGCAGCCTGGGGGCCAGGACGGCCGAGGTGCGGCGCAGGACGCGGGCGGCGACGCCGAGCTGCCCGGTGGAGATCCACGTCAGGCCGCAGCACACCGGGCGCGGCGGGACCTCCACCCGGTACCCGCATGCCTCCAGCACCCGGACGGCGGCCTTGCCGATGTGCGGGTGGAAGTTGTCGGTGAAGGTGTCGGGCCACAGGACGACGCGGCGGCCGCCCTGGGCGCGGGGCGGTTCGCGGCGCCTGAACCAGTCGGTGAACCGCTCGCCGGCGAAGCGCGGCAGGGCGCGGCGGGGGTCGATGCCGCCCGCGCGCTTGATGAGCCGGTCCAGGCCGGGGACGCCCATGGCGGTGTTGACGGCGCCGGGCGCCATCGCGGCGAGCCGCGCCCAGAGCGGCAGCCAGCCCATAGAGTAGTGCGCGGCGGGGCGCAGGCGGCCCGCGTAGTGGTGGGACAGGAACTCGGCCTTGTAGGTGGCCATGTCCACGTTCACCGGGCAGTCGCTGCGGCAGCCCTTGCAGGCCAGGCACAGGTCGAGGGCGCCGCGGACGTCGTCCGACCGCCACCCGTCGGTGATGACCACCGCGCCGCCCGGCCCGGGTGCCGACGGGTCCGGCCCGGACGGGGACCCCTGCGGGGCGGGCATGCCGCGCATCATTTCCATGAGGATCCGGGCGCGGCCGCGGGTGGAGTGCTCCTCCTCCCCCGTCACCCGGTAGCTCGGGCACATCACGCCGCCCGACGACGAGCGGCACTTGCCGATCCCGACGCAGCGGGCGGCGGCGTGGGTGAAGCGGTGGTGGTCGTCGGGGAAGGTGAAGGAGGTGCCCGGCTCGGCGGGGCGGTAGGCGAGGTGGTCGAGGTTCTCGTCGAGCCGGTACGGGTGGACGATCTTCCCGGGGTTCATCCGGCCGCGCGGGTCGAAGATCGCCTTGTAGCGCTCGAACAGCTCCACGACCTCGGGCCCGAACATGATCGGCAGGAGCTCGCCGCGGGACTGCCCATCGCCGTGCTCGCCCGACAGCGACCCGCCGTAGGACGCCACGAGCCGCGCGGCGCGCTCCACGAACTCGCGGTAGCGCCCGGCGCCGGGGGCGTCCTCCAGGTCGAACGGGATCCGGGTGTGCACGCAGCCCTGCCCGAAGTGCCCGTAGAGGGAGACGGGCCCGTAGCCGAAGTCGTCGATCAGGGCCCGGAAGTCGCGCAGGTAGTCGCCCAGCCGTTCGGGCGGGACGGCGGAGTCCTCCCAGCCTTCGCGCGTGTCGGGGTGCCCGGGCGGGTAGGCGGTCGCGCCGAGGCCCGCCTCGCGGATCCGCCAGAGCTTCTCCTCCCCGGCGGGGTCGCGGACGTACGCGCACCGGGGCTCGGCGGGCGAGGTCCGCAGGTCCTCCATGAGCCGCCGGGCGCGCCCGTCTGCCTCGTCCTGGGTGTCGCCGCCGAACCGGACCATGAGCCAGCCGGTGCCGCGCGGCATCTCGTCCAGGGCGCCGGGGTCGGCCAGGCGGTGCTCCTTGGCGAGGTCGAGGAGGGTGTCGTCCATGCCCTCCAGCGCGAGGGGCTCGGACGGCAGGACGCGCGGCACCGCGTCGCCCGCGGCGGCCACGTCGTCGTAGCCGAGCACGATGAGCGTCTGGAAGCGCGGCACCGGCACCAGGCGGATCTCGGCGCGCAGGACGGTGACCAGCGTGGATTCGGACCCGACGAGCGCGCGGGCGACGTTGAGGCCGTGCTCGGGCAGCAGGGAGTCGAGGTTGTAGCCGGACACGCGGCGCGGGATGGCGGGGTAGCGGGTGCGGATCAGCTCCATGCCGTCGTCGCGCAGGCCGCGCAGCGCCCGGTAGACCTCGGCGCGGCGCCCGCCGGCGTCCACGATCCGCTCGTACTCCTCGTCGGGGGTCGGCCCGACCCACATCCGCAGCCCGTCGTAGGTCAGCACCTCCAGCCGCAGCACGGAGTCGGCCATCTTCCCGTACGCCTGCGCGGACGCGCCGCACGAGTTGTTGCCGATCATCCCGCCGATCGTGCAGGCGTCGTGGGTGGACGGCCGGGGCCCGACCATCAGGCGGTGCCCCGACAGCCGCTCGTTCAGGTCGTCCAGGCAGGCGCCAGGCTCCACGACGGCGCGGCGCGCGTCCGGGTCCAGCGACACCAGGCGGTGGCAGTACTTGGACCAGTCGATGACGACGGCGTCGTTGCAGCACTGCCCGGCCAGGCTCGTCCCGCCGCCGCGCGACAGGACGGGCGCGTCGTGCTCGGCGCACACCGCGACGGCCTCGGCGGCGGCGTCGACGGTCCGGGGGACCACGACCCCGATGGGCGGCTGCTGGTAGTTGGAGGAGTCGTGGGCGTAGGCGGCGCGGGAGCCGGGGTCGAAGCGGACCTCGCCGTCCACCCGCGCGGCGAGGGCCCGCCGGAGCGCCGCGCCGGGCCGCCCGTCCCCCGCCCCCCGATGCGGCGCGCCCTGGTGCGCCGCGGCCCCGGATTGCCGGTCCTTGCCCCGGTCAACGCGCCGCGCTGAAACAGACATGTCCTGCCGCATACCCGCGACCATGGTTTCAACCCCGTGGCCCGGGAAGCGGTGAGAGTGCCGGGCGCGGATCGTCCGGCGGACGCCCTGAGCGTCGCCGCGTCCTCATCGTCACAGGGAAGTGCGCCATGCCGAAGCAAGTCGCCGACCACATCCTGGAGCGCCTGCGCGACTGGGGCGTCGAGCAGGTGTTCGGCTATCCGGGGGACGGCATCAACGGCCTGGTCGCCGCGTTCGGCAGGGCCGGCGACCGCCCGAGGTTCATCCAGTCCCGGCACGAGGAGATGTCGGCGTTCGAGGCCGTCGGCTACGCCAAGTTCAGCGGGAAGGCGGGGGTGTGCGCCGCGACGAGCGGGCCGGGCGCCGTCCATCTGCTGAACGGGCTGTACGACGCCAAGCTCGACCACGTGCCGGTCGTCGCGATCGTGGGGCAGACGGCGCGCAGCGCGATGGGCGGCCACTACCAGCAGGAGATCGACCTGCTGTCGCTGTACAAGGACGTGGCCGGCGAGTACGTGCAGATGGCGATGGTGCCCGAGCAGTTCCCGAACCTGATCGACCGGGCGTTCCGGGTGGCGCTGGCCGAGCGGGCGCCGACCGCGGTCATCGTCCCGGCGGACCTTCAGGAGATGGAGTACTCCCCGCCCGCCCACGCCTTCAAGCAGGTCCCCTCGTCGGTGCCCGGATACGAGCCGCCGGTGACCTGCGCGCCGCAGGAGCAGGTCGCCCGCGCGGCCGAGGTGATCAACTCCGGGTCGCGGGTGGCGCTGCTGGTCGGCCAGGGCGCGCGGGGCGCGGTGGAGGAGGTCCAGCAGGTCGCCGAGGTGACCGGCGCGGGCGTCGCCAAGGCGCTGCTCGGCAAGGACGTGCTGTCGGACGAGCTGCCCTACGTCACCGGCCCGATCGGGCTGCTGGGCTCGCGCCCGTCGTATGAGCTGATGCGCGACTGCGACACGCTGCTGATCGTCGGGTCCAACTTCCCGTACTCGCAGTTCCTGCCGGAGTTCGGGTCGGCGCGCGCCGTCCAGATCGACGTGGACGGCAAGATGATCGGCATGCGGTACCCGACCGAGGTGAACCTGGTCGGCGACGCCGCCACGACGCTGCGCGCCCTCATCCCGCGGCTGCGCCGCCAGGAGGACCGGTCGTGGCGGGAGACCGTCGAGGGGAACGTGCGGCGGTGGTGGGAGACGGTGGAGCGGCAGGCGCGCGTCCCCGCCGAGCCGGTGAACCCGATGCTGCTGTTCTGGGAGCTGTCGGCGCGGCTGCCCGACGACGCCATCGTCACCGCCGACTCGGGATCGGCGGCGAACTGGTACGCCCGCGACCTGCGGTTCCGCGGGCGGATGCGCGGGTCGCTGTCGGGCACGCTCGCCACGATGGGCCCCGGCGTCCCGTACGCGATCGGCGCCAAGTTCGCGCACCCGTCCCGCCCGGCGGTCGCGCTGGTCGGGGACGGGGCGATGCAGATGAACGGTCTGGCGGAGCTGCTGACGATCGCCCGCTACCGGGAGCGGTGGAGCGACCCGCGCCTGATCGTGGCGGTGCTGCACAACAACGACCTGAACCAGGTGACGTGGGAGCTGCGCGGGATGGGCGGGTCGCCGAAGTTCGAGGAGTCGCAGAACCTGCCCGACATGGACTACGCGGCGTTCGCGCGGGCGATCGGGCTGGAGGGGATCGTCGTCGACGCGCCTGAGGAGATCGGGCCCGCGTGGGACCGGGCGCTGGCGGCCGACCGCCCGGTCGTCCTGGACGTGCACTGCGACCCCGACGTCCCGCCGATCCCGCCGCACGCCGAGTTCGAGCAGCTCAAGGACGTGGCGGAGGCCATCATGAAGGGCGACCCGGACTCGTTCGGCGTCGTGCGCAAGGGGCTGCGGACCAAGGCGCAGGAGCTGTTCAGCCGCACCTGAGCACCGCGCACCGCGCGCCGGGGCCCGGGCCGGGTCCGGTGGGGCCGGGGTCAGCGGGCGAGG
>NZ_SMKU01000268.1 GCF_004349215.1 Actinomadura rubrisoli
TAAGAGACGGGGGCGTCGGAGGCGAGGAGGTGGTCGAGGATCTTGGCGGCGGCTGGGTAGTCCTCTTTTGAGTCGCCAAGGAGGGCGGCCATGTGCAGTGCTTTGGCGACCCGCTCTTGGGGGATCGGTGAGTGCTCCAGGTTGTCGGAGATCGGTTGGCCGATGCGGAGCTGGATGCCGTCGGGGTCGGTGATGAGGAACTGGCGGACTCCGTAGGACATGTCCTTGAGGGAACTCAGCCTGGGGAGGCCGCGGGTGGGGATGCGGCCCAGGGCTTGCTTGAGGTTGGTGCGGAAGGACTCGAAAAGCGTGTCGACGTCGGTGGTGACGACGTAGCACATGTGCATGGACGTGGCCGGGTCGTGCTTCTTCCAGCCGTAGAACTGCAGAACGATGTCGCCGCGGCGGACGGAGAGGTAGGGGTTGGGACGGGTCTGCCATGACGCCTGTTCGAAGCCTAGAGCTCGGTAGAACTCCCAGGTCGTCTCGATTGAGCGGCACGGAAAGATTGGGATTGTCGTTTCGCCCATGGGGGGAGGGTAGGTTGAGGTTGATTGTGTCGTCAAGTTTGATTAGAGTGTTCTGGGGTCGATGGCAGCTGCGATGGCCTGGTAGCCGGCGTCGTTGGGGTGCAGGCCGTCCATGAAGACGTAGCCGGGCCTGGGCTGTTCGCGGTCGGCGGGGCTGGACATGACGCGGTCGGCGTCGATGACCGCGTCGTATTCGTGGCTGGTGCGGATCCAGAGGTTGACGGCCTGGCGGGTCTTCTCGCCCTCGGGGCTCCAGATCGGGAAGAGGGCGCCCTTCATGGGCAGGATGGTCATGCCGATGGCTTTGACGCCGCGCGCGTGGGCGGCGCGGATGAGCTTGCGGTGGCCGTCGATCAGCTGTTGGGCGGTCACCTTGGGGTTCGGTCGTACGCAGGGGTCATCGATCTGGGGTGCGCCGATGTCGTTCGCGCCCAGGTGGACGATCACCGAGTGCACACCAGGGCGGTCGAGGGCGTCGCGTTTGAAGCGGGACAGGCCCTTCTCGCCGCCGCAGGTGGAGTCGTGGAGCAGCTTGTTGGTGCCGATGCCCGCGTTGACGACACCCAACGGGCTGCGGGCTGCGGTCAGCCGTTCCTGGAGGTCGTCGGGGAAGCGGGCGTCGGCGTCCGCGGTGGCGCCCACGCCGTCCACGAGGGAGTCACCGAAGACGACCACGGTGCCTTGCCCGGCGGTGCGGCCCGCCACCTCGACGCCGGCGAGGTAGTACCAGGAGCCGGTGGATTCCTTGAACGTGTCCTTGCCGTTGTCAGTCAGGCGGTCGCCGGGTGCGCGGAACGAGTCGGTGAGGGCGAATCGGTGGAACGTGGCGGGGCCGGTGGGCTCGGTGAAGCGCATCGTGATCGCCAGCCGTTCCAGGGGCGAGGTGGTCAGCGGGATCGCGTCGCTGACGAGTTCACGTCCCGGCGGGACGACGGCCTTGGCGGAGCGGCCGAACGTGACGCGGGTGATCGTTTTCGGCCAGGCGAGGGCCCCGCCGGCTGATCTGGCGACGGTCACACCCGCTACGCGCAGCGGCTTGGTGCCGTAGGCGTTCGTCAGGCGGATCCGGGCCTGGGATCCGCCGGTGCCGACCCGCACCACCTGCCGGACGGACTGGTCGCTGAAACCCCGATCCGACCAGTTGGGCTCGGAGTCGTCGCCTCGGACGGGCCCCTGGACGCCGGCGCCCCAGGCGACCGTCCATCGGTTCGTCGGAGAGGACGCGTCGTTGAGCCGCGCGGAGACCGCGGAACGGGACGATGGGGCGTGCGTCATTCCGGCGATCAAGGCCGTGGCGGCGAGCGAGCCGATGATGATCTTCACTGTACGGGCGCCTGGCGTGGGGAAATCCATAGGTCGATCTCAGCGTTTGGCGGCGCTGTGGGCATCATGGCGGACTCCACTCTTTGGGTAGGGCCAGCCATACCCCCAACGGTTATCCACATATTGTGGATAACTGGCCTCGCCTGTACCGCTTCCGGCATGGTGGTGGGGAGGTACTGGCGTCCGTCCGGAATGGGGCGGGCGATCGAGTTCCTTACGGCGGTGGGTCGCGTGAGCACCGACGCGTGCCAAGGGTCGTGCTGCTTTCCGATGTCGTGGGCGTATCGATACGCGTACCGAGCTCGGAGGGAGGAGGTGGGATAGGGAGCATCGGCTTGGAGCCGTTCCACATGGGCGAGTCGCCCCTGCGCGCGCTTGGTGACAACAGCGGTGGGAATTTGGACGGCTTCGGGCGTCGTCCGTACTGGTCAGCGCGCATCCACTTCATTGTTCGGGCAGACGGGTATGCGCCGTTGACGGCTCGTATCCTTGCCGACCGCCCCGGGCGCCGCCCAGCGCGCTGAGGTCGGCCTTGCGGGGGCGGCCCGAGGTCGAGACCGCTGTCCGGTCCGGCAGGTCGGCGGGCGGACGATTCTGGAGCTGTGGGTGTCTGCGGAGGAGCTTGAGGAGTTCAGCTCGCACATTTTGGGCCGGATCGAGGTCGTCCATGAGTTCCACGCCGACCCTGCCGAGCCGGCAGACCCTGCCGATCCCGCTGGTTAGTCGACTTGATCTGCTCTGCGGCCGTTGGATCGGTCGGCTGTCTGCCCCTAGGACGGCTTCCCTGTTCGCCCATCGTTGGCCCGCGTCGCCAGCCGGTGCGTCCAGGCCGTTTGTCGACTGTCTCCGCTTGGCTTCCGTGTAGCGCCGCGTTCGGAAGCCTTGGGTGCGGTGTTGCCTGTCAGTGCTCCAGGCGCGTGGAGCGGCAGGAGCGCGGGGCGTTCACCGGGTTGCAGCGGGCCGGGGCGTCGCCGGGTAGTTGGGCCACGTAGTCGCTTCCGTACCTGGCCGCCATGCCGATCACCGGGAAATCCGTGCTGACAACCTGCGCGCCACTGGCGAGCGCTGCCTTGAGCCGGGACGTGTCGCCCGAACGGGCCTGGTCGAACGGAACGTCCGAACGTGTACGTACGAGGTACCCGCGACGGACGAGGTCCTGGATCTCCTGTAGACCGGCACCGGTCGGATCGTTCTGCTCGACGAACGCGGCGTCGGGACGGCCTGGTGCGGCATCGGTGAAGATGACGCGTCCCTCCAGGTTGGGGTGGCCGGCCAGGTAGGGCGCTTGGACGTCCGCAGCCTTGTTGTCCATCAGGAACAGGAACTTGCCTCGGGATTTCGCCAGCGTCGGCCACCCGTGCCTCAGTACGGACTGCTCCAGTGTGAGGCCGGGCCGTCGCAGGTCGTCCGGCTTGATGATCCGGTCGTTGCCGATGGCCGTTCGGATCTCGGCGTCCAGGCGGTCCATGAGTGGGCCGTCCCAGCGTGGGCTGCGCGGGCCGCCGAGCTTCTCCATCGCGGGATCGGTCGACTTGAACTCCAGCAGGATCGGGATCGGCACGTGGCCCTTGTGGGCGTCCGACCAGGCGCGCGCCTGGCGCAGGCACTTGCTGAGCGACGAGCAGGACGTGCCGTAGTCGTGGTCGGCCCAGTGCAGAACCTTGAATCCCGGCTTCCGCAGATCCGGGTCGTCGATGGGCCCGAGGCCCGCTTCCCTGCGGACGATGGGCTTCGTGTAGAGGCCGCCCTGAGGGTCGGGGAAGATGTCCAGTTCGATGCTGCGGACGCGCTGCGCCGAGAACTGCTGGGGCAGCGACGCGTGCGAGTACGCGAGGTTCCACCAGTTGGCGTCCCGTTTGGCCTGGACGGCCTTCTCCACATCGGTGAGCTCGCGGTGGTAGCTGTTGTGCGTCGCGATCGTCTGGATCTGGTTGAGCCGCACCTGCCCATTCTTGAGCGGTCGGCCCTTCTCAGCCTGGACGGTCTTGGCCTGGGCAGGGTGGGCCGCGGCCAGGACGGCCACAGCGGTTGAAAGCGCGGCAAGAGCGATACGGCTGCGACGCACCTGGTCCTCCGGGGGGAACGTGGATCATGGAACGTCTCGGAGCTTGATCCTTTTCCATGATCGCCACGTGAAGGACGCCGATGGAGGCCATGAACCACGGCCGAACTCCGGCACGCGACCGTCGTCCATAGCCTGTGGATAAGTTCGGTCCCCAGGAGTGACGGGTTGTGGACGCCGCGTCATCCACCGGGTCATCCCCAGGCCGTTACTCAGCGATTAATCGCGTCTGCGCTGGTCATCGGAGTTGGTTGGGGAAGTCGATCTCTTCGTCCACAGACTGTGGATAACGAGTCCCACAGGTACGTGGATACAGGCATCCCCAGCAGGGTCCCCAGGCCGTCCCCAGCTTCACCGGTTTCCGCGACGTCTTCCACATCCCACACCGCGATCGCACACGGCCCGGACATGACAAAGGACCAGCAGGTAAGAAGCGTGGCTTCTGACCTTGCTGGTCCTGTGGAGGGGAAGTGGGCCTAGGTGGACTTGAACCACCGGCCTCATCCTTATCAGGGATGCGCTCTAACCGACTGAGCTATAGGCCCGCACTTGCCGCCGCCCCGGGCGGCGCAACGAGAGGTTACCTCATCTGGCCTGACAACCGGAAATCGATTGTGGGGCAGCGGCAGGCGGTACTACTCGGCTTCCTTCAGGGTGACCTCGACGCCGCCGACGAGGTCCGCGGCGAGGTTGTAGATGACCGAGCCGACCGTGGACAGGGCCGTGATGAGAAGGACGTTCAGGGCGCCCACGAGGACGGTGTAGCCGAAGACGCGGAAGAAGGAGAACCAGTTGCCGGCATCGACTCCGCCGGTGGTCTCGCCCTGCTGCTTGGTGAGGCTGTTGATCGTGTCGCTGATGGCGCCGAACACGCCGAGGCCGGAGAGGATCACATATAGGACGGTCACCGCGACCAGCAGGACGACAAAGCAGACCAGCGACATCACGAAGCTGAACTTCATCACCGACCACGGCTCCAGCCGGGCGAGCTGGAGTTGCGCCTTGCGCGCCGGCTTGCCGCTCGTGGCGGGCTTCGCGGTGGACGACTTCACCGGGCTCGCGGCGGGAGCGGGACGGTCCTTGAGGACGGTGCCGGCGAAGCTGGAGCCCGCGGAGTTCCCCGAGCCGGAGGAATTGCCGGAAGCAGAGGAATTGGCCGAGCCGGACGACGCCTCGCGGCGGCCGAACGGCGTGGACGGCTTGGACGGCGTAGACGGCTTGTCGGTGCGGTCCCTGGAGACCGAACCGGTCGGCTCGGCGGGTTTCGTCCAGCCCGAGGACGAGCTGGAAGAACCCGGCGAGCCTGCCGCACTCGACGATGAAGTGGACGAACCCGACGAGTTCGACGGCGTGGTCATGGACGGCTTCGAGGGCGGCTTCGACTCGGCCGAGCCGACCCCCGATCCGGAGCCCACAACCGAGCCCGAGCCCGAGCCGACCCCCGAGTCCGAACCCGAGCCCGAGCCGAAGCCGGAATCCGACCCCGAACCCGAGCCGGAACCCGAACCCGAGCCCAGCCCGGGCGCCGTCCCCGGCAAGGGCGTAGAGGACGGTTTGTCGTCGGTCGGCGGCTCGGTGGTGTCCTCCAGCGGGGCGATCTCCGGGGTCCCCGAGGACTTCCCGGGGTCGTCCCCGATCTTGGCGAGATCGATCCTCGTGTCGTCCGCGGCCGAGGAGGTGATCTCCACGGTCGTCTCGTCCCGGCCGGGCTTGGCAGACGCGGCGGCGACGGTCTTTCCTGGCTTGCCCCCGGGTTTCCCGCCGGAACGGCCCGCGCCGGACCCGCCCTTGCTCTTGCCGGGCTCGGTGCTCACGTGTCCTCCTGGCCTAGCGGCTCGGCGACGAGGTCGGAGACGCTACTCACCGTCGCCCCCCTCGCCCTCGGCGTCCTCTGAGTCCACCATGGACTCTACGTTCCTCGCGATGGCGACCACGCTGTCGCCCTCGGCGAGGTTCATGAGACGAACGCCCATGGTCTGCCTGCCGGATTGCTTGATCTCCGCGGCGGTGGTGCGGATGACCCCCCCGTTGGACGTCATCGCGAACACCTCGTCGTCGAGGCCGACCATCAGCGCCCCTACCAACATGCCGCGGGTTTGAACGATCTTAGCGGTGAGGACCCCCTTACCCCCACGACCTTGGAGCGGGTACTGGTCGGCGCGGGTGCGCTTGGCGTAGCCGCCCTCGGTAGCGATCAGGACATCCTGGGACGAACCCTGCACGACAAGCATGTTGAGGACTTCCTGGTCCTCCTCGAACCGCATGCCGATGACGCCGGACGTGGCGCGGCCCATCGGGCGCAGGGAGTCGTCGTCGGCGCTGAAGCGGATCGCCTGGGCGCCGGTGGAGACCATCAGCAGGTCGTCGTCGGAGGAGACGAGCCGCGCGGCGATGACCTCGTCGTCGTCGACCAGGTTGATGGCGATGATGCCGCCGGTGCGGGGCGAGTCGAAGTCGGTCAGCACGGTCTTCTTGACGCGGCCGCGCTTGGTGGCGAGCACGAGGTAGGGCGCGACCTCGTAGTCGCGCAGGTCCATGACCTGGGCGATGTGCTCGTCCGGCTGGAAGGCCAGCAGGTTGGCGACGTGCTGGCCGCGCGAGTCGCGGCCGGAGTCGGGCAGCTCGTACGCCTTGGCGCGGTAGACGCGGCCCTTGTTGGTGAAGAACAGGATCCAGTGGTGCGTCGTGGTGACGAAGAACTGGTCGACGATGTCGTCCTGCTTGAGCTGTGCGCCGCGGATGCCCTTGCCGCCGCGCCGCTGCGCGCGGTACAGGTCGGTCTTGGTGCGCTTGGCGTAGCCGCCGCGGGTGATGGTGACGACGACGTCCTCTTCGGCGATGAGGTCCTCGTAGGAGACGTCGCCGTCGAAGGGGATGATCTGGGTGCGCCGCTCGTCGCCGAACTTGTCGACAATGGGGGCGAGCTCATCGCTGACGATCTGGCGCTGCCGCTCGGGGGAGCCCAGGATGTCGTTGTAGTCGGCGATCTCCGCCATGAGCTTGTCGAACTCGTCGGTGATCTGCTGGCGTTCCAGGGCGGCGAGCTTGCGCAGCTGCATGTCGAGGATGGCCTGCGCCTGGATCTCGTCGATCTCCAGCATGCCCATCAGGCCCCGCTGCGCCTCCTGTGCGGACGGCGAGCGTCGGATGAGGGCGATGACCTCGTCGATCCGGT
Organism: Actinomadura rubrisoli; assembly: GCF_004349215.1. Lineage (GTDB taxonomy): Bacteria > Actinomycetota > Actinomycetes > Streptosporangiales > Streptosporangiaceae > Spirillospora > Spirillospora rubrisoli. The sequence goes on from NZ_SMKU01000268.1 coordinate 7,091, forward strand.
CCAGGGCCTTCAGGAGGGCGCGCAGGATGTGGGCGCGCTCCTCGGCCTTGCGGAGCAGGAACCGGGTGCGGCGGACGATGACGTCGATCTGGTGCGCGACCCAGTACCGGACGAACTGGTCGATGCGCAGGGTGCGGGGCACGCCGTCGACGAGCGCGAGCATGTTCGCGCCGAACGTCTCCTGGAGCTGGGTGTGCTTGTACAGGTTGTTCAGGACGACCTTGGCGACGGCGTCCCGCTTGAGGACGATGACCAGGCGCTGGCCGGTCCGGCCCGAGGTCTCGTCGCGGACGTCGGCGACGCCGTCGAGCTTGCCCTCCTTGACCAGCTCGGCGATCTTGAGGGCGAGGTTGTCGGGGTTGACCTGGTAGGGCAGCTCGGTGACGACCAGGCAGGTGCGGCCCTGGATCTCCTCGACCTCGACGACGGCCCGCATGGTGATGGAGCCGCGGCCCGTCCGGTACGCCTCCTCAATGCCCTTGCGTCCGACGATGAGGCCGGCGGTCGGGAAGTCGGGGCCCTTGACCCGCTCGATGAGGGCTTCGAGGAGCTCCTCGTCGTTGGTGCCGTAGTGGGCCAGGTACCAGCGGACGCCTTCGGCGACCTCGCGCAGGTTGTGCGGCGGGATGTTGGTGGCCATGCCGACGGCGATGCCGGCCGAGCCGTTCACCAGCAGGTTGGGGTACCGCGACGGGAGGACGTCGGGCTCCTGCGAGCGGCCGTCGTAGTTGGGGGAGAAGTCGACGGTCTCCTTGTCGATGTCGCGCAGAAGCTCCATCGCAAGGGGCGCCATACGGCACTCGGTGTACCGCATGGCCGCGGCCGGGTCGTTCCCACGCGAGCCGAAGTTGCCGTTGCCGTCTACCAGTGGGTAACGCATCGACCACGGCTGCGCGAGCCGGACGAGCGCGTCGTAGATGGCCGAGTCGCCGTGGGGGTGGTAGTTGCCCATGACGTCGCCGACGACGCGCGCGCACTTGAAGTAGCCGCGGTCGGGCCGGTAGCCGCCGTCGTACATCGCGTACAGGACGCGGCGGTGCACCGGCTTGAGTCCGTCACGCACCTCGGGCAGCGCACGCGCGACGATGACCGACATCGCGTAGTCGAGATAGCTCTTCTGCATCTCGACCTGGATGTCGACCGGTTCGATCCGCTCGCCCGGGTGTCCACCCTCTGTGGTCACGTCCGTCACTCTCAAGACCTCTTCTGATCGGTGGGAAGGAAGTACGGCCGCCGCCGGACGTCAGGCCCGCGGGAGCCCGGCCCGGGCCCGTACCTCAGATGTCGAGGAAGCGCACGTCCTTGGCGTTGCGCTGGATGAACTCCCGGCGAGGCTCGACCTCCTCGCCCATGAGCGTGCTGAACAGCTCGTCGGCCTGGGCGGCGTCGTCGAGCTGAACCTGCAGCAGCACCCGGTTGTCGGGGTCCATCGTGGTGTCCCACAGCTCGTTGGCGTTCATCTCGCCCAGCCCCTTGAAGCGCTGCACCTGGTCGCGGGGGCGGGGGTCCTTCTTGCCGGCGGCCATCCCGGCCTCGATGATCGCGTCGCGCTCGGCGTCGGAGTAGGCGTAGTCGGCGGTCGTCCCGCGGGCGTCCCACTTGATCTTGTAGAGCGGGGGCTGGGACAGGTAGACGTGCCCGGCCTCGATCAGCGGCTTCATGAACCTGAACAGCAGGGTCAGCAGCAGCGTGTTGATGTGGTGGCCGTCGACGTCCGCGTCCGACATCAGGATGATCTTGTGGTAGCGGAGCTTGGCGATGTCGAACTCGTCGTGCACCCCGGTGCCCAGGGCGGTGATGATCGCCTGCACCTCGTTGTTCTTCAGGATCCGGTCGATCCGGGCCTTCTCCACGTTCAGGATCTTGCCGCGGATCGGGAGGATGGCCTGGAAGTGCGGGTTTCGGCCGCCCTTGGCCGAGCCGCCCGCCGAGTCGCCCTCGACGATGTAGAGCTCCGACTGGGACGGGTCGGTGGACTGGCAGTCCGACAGCTTGCCGGGCAACGACGTCGACTCCAGCAGGCTCTTGCGGCGGGTCAGGTCGCGCGCCTGCCGCGCCGCGACCCGCGCGCGCGCCGCCTGCGACGCCTTGTTGATGATCTCCTTGGCCTCGCCGGGGTTCTCCTCGAACCAGTCGCGCAGATGCTCGTTGCACGCCTTCTGCACGAACGACTTGGCCTCGGTGTTGCCGAGCTTCGTCTTCGTCTGGCCCTCGAACTGCGGGTCGGCCAGCTTGATCGAGATGATCGCGGTGAGGCCCTCGCGGACGTCCTCGCCGGTGAGGTTGTCGTCCTTGTCGCGCAGCAGCCCCTTGTCGCGGGCGTACCGGTTGACGATCGTGGTCAGCGCCGCGCGGAACCCCTCCTCGTGGGTGCCGCCCTCGGCCGTGTTGATCGTGTTCGCGAACGTGTGGACGGACTCGGCGTAGGACGAGTTCCACTGCATGGCGATCTCAAGGGACATGCCCTTGGTGTCGTCGCTGAAGTACACGACCGACTCGTGGACGGCGTCCTTGCGCGCGTTGATGTAGCGCACGAAGTCTTCGATGCCGCCCTCGTAGTGGTACTTGACCACGTGAGGGGCGTCCTCGCCGTCGCCGTTGCCGTGGTCGGGACGCTCGTCCCGCAGCGTGATCGACAACCCGCGGTTGAGGAAGGCCATCTCCTGCATGCGGCGGGAGAGGGTCTCGAAGTTCCACTCGGTGGTCTCGAAGATGTCGGCGTCGGGCCAAAAGGTGATGCGAGTGCCGGTCTCCTCGGTCTCCTCGCCCTTGTCGAGCGCGGTCACGGGGCCTTGCCAGTTGTAGGTCTGGCGCCACACGTGGCCGTCGACCCGCACTTCGGCTTCCAACCGGGTGGACAGGGCGTTCACCACCGCGGAGCCGACACCGTGCAGGCCGCCGGAGACGGCATAGGACTTGCCGTCGAACTTGCCGCCCGCGTGCAGCGTGGTCAGCACAAGCTCGATGGCCGGCCGTTTCTCCACCGGGTGCTCGCCCACCGGGATGCCGCGCCCGTTGTCGAGCACGCTCACACCGCCGTCGGCCAGCAGCGTCACCACGATGTCGTCGGCGTAGCCCGCCAGTGCCTCGTCGACCGAGTTGTCGACGATCTCGTAGACCAGGTGGTGGAGGCCGCGCTCACCGGTCGAACCGATGTACATGCCCGGGCGCTTGCGCACCGCCTCCAGACCTTCAAGGACAGTGATCGAACTAGCGTCGTACGCCAAAGGAGATCCTCCTGACGGGGATGTCGGCCGCCCCGCGCCCGAGGGAGCGCGGTGTGCCCCGTAACACACGTGAGGGCGCCCTTGTGCTCTGTTCGTGTTCGGTAGAGCCCTGGGCGACCCATGGCGGCGCAGCATCCTGAACCCGAATTCATTCTACCGGGTCACGAGGCGAAAAGTGGCACTCACGAGCGCTGTGTGCGCGTGTGGCGGCCGCACGGGCCTGGAGAGGCATCCCCCCATAGACCCGGGGGGGTTCTCTGGCCTACGGCGCGCTCGTTGCTGAACTCGTCACCTTGTGTCCCGAACAGATGTTCCCACCTGCCACTGACATTCGGTCACACGGAGCAACAACGCCCGCGCCGTACCGTCACGTTCCCAGCGAACTTGTCACTTCCGCCCAGCGGATGGCCGGACGGCGGCCGGACGGCGGCCGTGACACGCCACGAGCAACCCGGAGAGGCGACCGCACAGGACGGCACGGGCGGCAAAGTCGATGGCACGGAAAGCACAGCCGATCCGGCCGCCGACGGAACGAATCAACACGAAACGAGCGGGTGCGTGGGCAGGCTCCGATGGACGCGGCGGACGCGGACCAACACGCGCGCCACCGCGTTGTAGACGAAGTGATCGGGTCAGCGAACTGTGATCGGGTCAGCGAACCCGCCAGGCCCCCGCCCGGCGCGGCCCAGAAGCGGGACCGACCACCTTCACGCGGCGGACGGTGCCGTGACCCAGTTCCTCGTTCAGCCGCCGTACGAGCGTGGACGAAAGCAGACGGAGCTGCGTCGCCCAGGTGGTGGAATCGGCGGCCACGGTCAGCTCGCCGTCCTCGAAGCGTTCTGGACGGGTGTGCTCGGCCAGCTCGGGGCCGACGATGCCGGGCCAGTTGCCGAACACGCCGCCGACGGCCGCCCGCTGCTCCCATCCGCGCGTGGCCAGCAGCTCGCGGATCGCGGCGCCGAACGCCTTCGGATCACCGCCGCGTCCCGGGTCGCGGACGCGCACCAGCTTGGCGTTGCTCTTGCGCTTGTTGCCCTGGCCGGGGATCGTGCCGCGCTTGAGCGCGTCCGCCTTCGCCTGGGCCAGGGCCTCGCGCGCCAGCTCGATCCCGGACTTCGCCGACGATTCCTCGGCGACGGGTTCCGTTCGTTGGCCTGCCTCGGGACGGCCGGTCCCAGCAGAGCCCGCCGCGGGGGAGCCCGTAGGCGGATCCGTCGTGGGAGAGCCCGTCACGCCCGGGGAGTTATGCACATCCTGTGGATCGTCGGTCACGCGCTCGTCCCTCCCCAGGCTGTGGATCAGTCTCGAATGACCTGGCCGTCCGAGACGGTATACGACCCGCCCGTCAGTTCGGCGGGAACATCGGCGGGAACGGCGGCGGTGATCAGAACCTGCTCGGCCGGGACCACCATCTCCGCAAGACGGCTCCGGCGGCCCACGTCCAGCTCGGCGAACACGTCGTCCAGGATCAGCACCGGGTCGTCCCCGTCCGCGCGCAGCAGGTCGAACGCGGCGAGCCGCAGGCCGAGCGCGAACGACCACGACTCGCCATGGCTGGCGTAGCCGCGCGCGGGCAGCTCCCCCAGCCGCAGGACGAGCTCGTCCCGGTGCGGGCCGACGAGGCTGATGCCCCGCTCCAGCTCCTGCTTTCGGGAATCGGCCACGGCCACCAGCATCTGCTCGGCCAGTTGTGCACGGTCTGTGGACAACTCTTGGTCGCTCAAGGAGCTCTTGTAGAGGAGGTCCACAGCGCCACTGGCCGGTGCCAGGGCGGCATACGCGCGCGCGACAAGAGGACGGAGCGCCGCCACCAGTTCCAGCCGGGCGGCCAGAAGCTCCGATCCGGTTCGGGCGAGGTGCGAGTCCCACACGTCCAGCGTCGCGAGCACCTCGGCGCCGGGGGATCGCCTATGCGCGGCCGCCGACTTCAGCAGGGCGTTGCGCTGCTTGAGGACGCGGTCGTAGTCGGAGCGGACGCCGGCGAAGCGCGGGGCCTTGGCGGTCAGCAGCTCGTCCATGAAACGGCGGCGCTCCCCCGGGTCGCCCTTGACCAGGGACAGGTCCTCGGGCGCGAACAGCACGGTGCGCAGCATCCCCAGGATCTCGCGCGGCCTGGGGACAGGGGAGCGGTTGAGCCTCGCCCGGTTCGCCTTCCCCGGGTTGATCTCCAGCTCGATGAGGGCCTTACGGTCGTCCTTCACCACCCCGGCCCGGACGATCGCCCGCGGCGCGCCATGCCGGACGAGCGGCGCGTCAGTGGCCGCCCGGTGGCTTCCATGCGCGGCGACGTAACCGATGGCCTCGACCAGGTTCGTCTTGCCCTGCCCATTGGGGCCTACGAACGCGGTCACCCCCCGCTCAAGCGCGACCTCAGCGGTCGCGTACGAGCGGAAGTCCTGGAGCGAGAGGTGGGCGACGTGCACGGGACACGAGCGTAGAGCCTCCCGTCCGCCCCGTAAGCCACAGGGCGGGGCGGACGGTGAAGTTCAACGGCGAGGGCGCGCGGGGGATGGG
>NZ_SMKU01000269.1 GCF_004349215.1 Actinomadura rubrisoli
AGGACTCCGCGTCTCAGGCTGGCGCGAAGCACTCAACGAACTCGCCATCGCCTATCCAGGGCGGATCAGGTAAAGCGGGCCTCACAACAACAAGAGATGATCTTTCCACACTTCAGGTGACACGCTCGAGCTACCCGCCACAGGGAGCCGGTGGAGCTGTTTCGCGGGAAGGCGCCTCGCCATCCATATGATTTTCCGAAATCGCGTGCTCGATCGTCCCGGCCTCCGGGCATCCACGCAGAGGACTGCCTATCCGTAGAGGGAACTGGGACGTGGCGTCCACCAGGCCGAGGTGATCGGCCGGTTGGCAGCCAGTTGTCGCCGGAGGCACTGCTGACCGAGGTCATCCGGCAGGGGAGTAGTTCCTCCTGAAGGAGCGGGTCAGGCCGTGAGGTCGTACTCGGCTTGGTCGTGGGTGTGGTGAACGCGGTGGTGTTCGCGTGCGAGGTGAAAGCGCCAGTATTCAGGGACGCTGTCGCCTGCGACCAGGGTGCATAGTTTCCGGACGGCCTCGTCTCCGGCCAGGCCCCAGCGGGCGCCGCCGAAGTCGAGTCTGTCGGCCACGATGTGGCGGATGGCGCCCTCGATGACGCCGATGGCGATCGGCCATCCGGCCGCCAACGCCTGGTCGTAGCGCAGGAACGCGGCGTGGCCGGTCAGGTAGCGGATCGCGGTGTCGATCTGTTCGCGGCGGCACGCGGGAAGCCCAGCGGCCTGCGCCTTCAGGGAGGTGATGACCTGGTCGGTGTGTCCGGTCAGCAGCACCAGGGCATGGGCGTGGACCCTCCTCGGCAACTGGCCGCCTTTCGGCTCCGCCGCAGGACCAGCGCTCCACACCTGAGCAACCGGTTCACATCAAACATCGGCAGCCTAGTGCGCTGCCGTGGGTCTGATTGTGCAGCTGGCCATGCCGACTGGTGACGGGACCTCATCCACCAGAAATGTCGCTAGCGCCGGCCTTGTTCAAGCACTGCGTCTGATCCTTGCCGATTTGCTGCAGTTGCTGCCCGTCCATGCCGTCGGCGTTCTTCGGTGCGAAGTTGAATCCGGGATCGGACGCTTCAGGCATGTCGTAGCCGAGCTGGCGCATGCACGCCACGAACGTGGTCGCCATCTTCAGCTGTTCGGGGTTCAGCGTCTGGTTCACGAGCCCGCTGATGATGTCCCACCGCTCGATGCGCATGGCGTGTCCTCTTCGGTGACCGGGCTCCAGGGCCGCCCAGGATGCCACGCGAGTAACGGCCGCCACGGCAGTTCGCTCCCGACGTGTTCAGAACAGCGCGTCGGGTGGCGGCGCCGATTCTGGATCGTCGACCCGCACCGGCGGGATTTGCCCGGTGAGGTCGAGCGTGAGCGCCGAAGGGTCGGTGAGCCGCGTCCCGCTGTCGGGTGTGCGGGTCTGGTGAACGTAGGCGCAGGCCGTCAGCCGGTCGGCCAGGCCGGGGGAGACGAGCGCGTGGTCGTAGCGGTAGCCGTCGCCGGGTGCGGCCGACCCAGGAGTATTCGGCCGCGTCCGGGTGCAGCAGTCAGAACGCGTCGCGGTACCCGGCCTCGCCGAAACGCCCGGTAGGCGTCGTACTCGAACGGCTGGAACAAACCGGTAGCCGGGATCGTGATCGGGTTCCTGGATGTTCAGGTCGCCGACCACGATCCGGCGCGTGCCGGGCTCGGCCGGTGGCAGCTCGGTGGCCAGTTCCCGCAGGAACCGGCGCTTGCGTTCGACGGCGCGCAGGTAGCGCTTCTGCTGGCGGGTGTCCAGGGCGCGGGGCGCGGGTTCGGGGGCGTCGTCCGCGTCGGACGGTGGCGGGGCCGAGTCCGAGTTGGGCGAAGAAGTGGTCCAGGGCGGTGGGGTGGGCGTTGACGGTGTTCGCCTTGCGGCCCAGGGCGGTCTTCATGTGGGTCTTGTAGTCGCGGACGGCGAAGTCGCGATCGTGGGCGTCGGTGAGCGGGTCGTCGTCCAGGCCGCAGGTCAACCGGATGCGGGCCGCAGATTGTTCATGAGCAGGCCAAGGGTGAACTCGAAGCGGTCGTGTCCGGTGCCGGAGATCAGCTCGGCGGCATGGCGTCGAGTCTGCGGGAATTTCTCGGCAGGCAGTGCGGTGAAGCGGTCTAGCAACTCCTCGTGGCTGAGCACCCATTCCTGATCCTGGTGCTGGCGCCGTTGCTTGACCAGAGACTGCTCCAGTGTATAGGCGCTGACGTAGAGGGACAGTGCGTCGCGGGCCCATCCGGCCGTCGTCGGTTCGATGCCGCCCGCGAGCAGGATCGCCAGGATTCCTTCGCCGACCCGCAGCGTTTCCCGGTTGGTCGACACCATGGCCAGCGCGGCGCGCGAGACTCCAGGGTGTTTCAGGTACAGGTCGCGAATCTGCGTGTACACCCCGATCAGCTGCTCGCGCCAGGCAGCCGGGTCCGGTTCGGGGAGCACGACCTCGGCGTAGAGCCTGCCGATCAGCAGATCGTCGATGTCGTTCTTGTTGACGATGTGCGCGTACAGCGACGACGGACCGGTGCCGAGCACGGCGGCGACCCGGCGGATGGTCAGCGCGTCATACCCCGCGGTGGCGATGACTTCCAGAGCGGCGTCGGTGATCCGTTCGACGGTGATCGGCTTCTTGCGTGGTGCCGACGCGGCGGCCTCCGCTGCGGGTTGGGGTTGGGCATGGCGAGCTGCGCGGCGTTGGCCGGGGTCGGAGGACATGCGAATCACGATAACTTGATACGATCTAAGTTCGTCGGGTAGTACTTAGTTCGCCAGATCGAACTTAGTTCGTATCGATGTATCGGGGGTGTGATGCGAGTTTCCGTTGTCGGAGCCGGTCTGGGAGGTCTGGCTCTCGCGCAGGGTCTGCGTGGTGCCGGGATCGAGGCCGACGTGTTCGAGCGCGACCCGGGGATCGCCGCACGGTTCCAGGGCTACCGGCTCGTGCTGAACCCGATCGGTTTCCAGGCGGTGCGCGACTGCCTGCCGACGCGCTGGCACTCGCTGCTGGACGAGATCGTCATGGACGCCTCCGCCGAGCAGCTGATCCTGGACCCGCGGCTGAACGAGATCGGCAGGCTCGGCGCGGGCCGGACCGGCATCGTGGTCGACCGGCAGGTGCTGCGACACCTGTTGCTGACCGGCCTCACCGTGCACACTGATGCCGCGCTGACCGGCTACGACGTGCTGGCCGACGGCAAGGTCCAAGCCCAGTTCGCCCGCCGCGACCCGGCCACCGCCGACCTGCTCGTCGGCGCGGACGGCGTCACCTCCGCGGTCCGCGGGGTGTTGTCGCCGCAGACCACCCCGACCGACACCGGCGTCCGGTTCGTCATCGGCCGCACCCCGCTGACCGACGAGTTCGCCAGCCTGTCCAAGGCCTACGGCTCGAAGATCACGGGCGACGGCGTCAGCCTGCTGCTCGGCGCGATGCGCTTCCGTACCCCGCCCAAGCAGGCCGCCGAGCAAATAGCCCCCGAAGTCACGCTGCCCGACATCGGCGACTACGTGCGCTGGGCCATGATCCTGCCGCCGAACGGCTCGCTGGAGGACCTGACCGCGCAGGACGCCGTGCTGTCCAGGATGGAAGGCTGGCACCCGGAGTTGCGCGCGCTGATCGAGCGGGCCGACCCGGACAACAGCACACTGCTGTCCATCCGGGTGGTCAAGCCCGGTGAGCGCTGGGCGTCTGGCCCGGTCACGCTGCTCGGCGACGCGATCCACGCCACATCCCCGACCGGCGGCAACGGCGCGAACACCGCGCTGCGCGATGCCGACCTGCTGTGCCGCTGCCTGATCGAGGCCAATGAAGGCCGCCAGGATCTGCTCAGCGCGGTCGACGACTACGAGCGGCAGATGTTCGAGTACGGCGCCCAGGCAGTGCGCAGTAGCCTCGAGAAGCTGCCCGCCTTCGCCCCAGAAGCGAAACTGTCCTGAGACCGAAATTCACCTTGTGCGATCGACCGGCCCCGCCCGGTCGAGGACATACTGATGGGAGTCCGCTCGGAGTCGGGTAGGCACGCTGGGCTACCGCGACGAGAGTGCTCCCGCTCACCGGCATTCCAGAGAAGATTCGAGTATCCGAGAACCTGAATGGGGCCCTGCATATCCTATTCACCGGAGACCCGGCCGTCCATCTGCTGGGTGGGGACGTCCTGGACCTGCGGCGGTGCCTTCAAGATTACGAGAGGGCTTTCCAGCGCGTTTCCCGATCGCGTGCCGACCACTCCGCTGAGCGAGGGTGGCCGGAGTGGCCGGGGTGCCCGGTCTGGCCCTAATCGGGCAGCAGGCCGTCGTGGAGATGATGTTCTCCGATTTCGTCGCGTTGGCATTCGATCAGATCCTGAACTTCGCGACCGAGTCCGTCACCCATGTCTCACCATGGTGCGCACCAGCGTCGAACTCCTACCGCAATCAGCGAGGTCACAGCTTGGCGAACATGGCCAATGCGAGTAGTCGTGCTCGGTGGGGAGGTTCGAGTATCGGAGAGGATCGGCTGGGTGAGGGTGCATCAGCCCGGCAGCGGCGTGGGCCGGCCGCCGGATACCCGGAATTGCCGGTCCGATGTTGTTCAACGAATACTTCAAGTTCGACACCATCGCCAACTTCACCCATAAGTTCTTCGAGTCCTTCTTCATTACCTTCGACGACATGGACATGCGCCTCTACATCACCGGCAAATCCCTGACCGGCAGGTAACGTGTCCCTATAGGGTTTATGAAGCGGGATCGGTGATGGGAGTAGTTCCGGCTCAGGGAGTGGGGTGAGCTGGGGATTTAGGTGAAAGCTCGCCGCAAGTGGTGTTGTCTTCTACCGTGCGGGGTGGAGGCGACCACGATGGGCTCACTGTTTGAGGACCTGACGCGGCGGGAGGCTGCGGTCCGGCAGCGGATCGAGGAGATCCGGGAACAGATCGCCGAGTTGAACGGCCGACTCGAAGTTGGAGCTGAGTAGGTCCTGCTTCGGGGGTCTGGGCCAGCAAAGACCAGGGAAGAATATGTCGAGGTCAATCCCAAATCCAAGCGCGACGAAACCACAAAACAAAAGCTATATAGCCGCAGATGGGAATAGAATAAAACGCAACCCAATCTTTGTTTGTAAACTCATGCGCACCCCGATCTGCGTTGATCTTTTTGGCCAGCCGATCGATCTCTGCCCTGTCGCCGCCGGACAGACCGCCATCAGAGGCGAGATTGCGAGCTAGGTCAAGGATTTGAGCGTCTTCATCATGAGAGTCGTTGCCGCAGAAACCAGACGTGCTGCTACAGCAAGACATCTCCTCCCCCGTGTCTCGGTCTAAAATTAGTCCACCCGAGCATGCCTCGCCCTGTTTATTGAACTCTACTCGAATTAGACTCGGGGAGGAGGTTGTAGAATCAACCAGATAATAGATCAATGCGACAGCAAGACCGATAAATATCATCGAAGCAGTCCGGGACCACATGACGGGCAATTATAGGTGGCAGGCTTCGGGACCGGTCCCGCCCGAAAGATAGACCTCCATGGCCGCTGGCAGCGGCCATGGAGTTGGTTGGTGGCACGTTATGTTCATGCGGAGGCTATGCCCGGCGCGCCGAAGTCGAGCGGGCAACTCCCGCCGCGAGGGTGATCGCTGGCAGGTGCGCTAGCGCGATTAGGACGGCGAGTAGTGCAAGCTCAATAATGTGGTTCCTCCTGGTGGAGCGGTCGATCAGGCGGTAAGGTCGTATTTCCCCTGGCCGGGGGTGCGGTGAACGCGGTGGTGTTCGCGTGCGAGGTGGAACCGCCAATACTCAGGAAAACTGCCATTGGCGACCAGGGTGCGTAGTTTCAGGACGGCCTCGGCTCCGGCCAGGCCCCAGCGGGCGCCGCCGATGTCGAGTCTGTCGGCCACGATGTGGCGGATGGCGCCCTCGATGACGCCGGTGGCGATCGGCCATCCGGCCGCTAAGGCCTGGTCGTCGCGCAGGAACGCGGTGTGGCCGGTCAGGTAGCGGATCGCGGTGTCGATCTGTTCGCGGCGGCGCGCGGGAAGCCCGGCGGCTTGGGCGCCCAGGGCGGTGATGACCTGGTCGGTGTGTCCGGCCAGCAACGCCAGGGCGTGGGTGGCGACCCAGTCCTCGGCAACACTGTCGCCGGACTGGTGCAGGTCCCACGCCCCGGCCCAGATCTTCTCGACCACGTGGATGAAATCGATCACGATATGGATGCTCACCTTGCGGCGAGCGGCCTCGGCGCGGATCAGGTCGAGTTGGTGCCTGGCGCCGTCGACCAGCACGACCCAGGTGCGTGCGTGGGTGGGATCGCGGGCCGTGGCCTGGTCGAAGGCCTGCCTGATCACCTCATCCGGCTCGGTGAGCACCGATCCGCTGAACCATTTGCCGTGGGCAACCGGTCCGGGACGAGATGGTCGGTCGCCGCGTCGCCCTCCGGGGACGGCGATCACGTCGTGGGGGCGGCGCGGCGCGGGGACCGCGTCGTAGACCGCCCCGAGGGTGGCCATCCTCTTGCGGGCGGCCTTCTCCCCAGCGGCCAGGCGGGTGCGGAAGGTGCGCGTAGCCCGGGCGGCGGCCTTGGCGGTGGCCGGCCGCAACGCCTCGGGCCGCATCACCACGCCTTTCTGATCGGAGCTGATCACCAGGAGTTCCTCGGCGGTGCGCGGCACCGGCATGAGGGAGGCGTTGAAGGCGTCGATATCGACCGCGGCCCGGCGCACCAACTGCAAGAGCTGCCGTTTGCCAACCACGTTCCCGCACCGGGCACCTATCGCGTCCTGGGCATCGTCGAACGAACCGCGCACCGCCTCCACCGCGGCCAGCCTGGCCAGGCCGTGGGAGTGTCGTCCGGCCGGCAGCGACAGCTGCTCATCAGCCGGATAGGCATTGCAGACCTCGGGGGCGCGCCAGGCGCACCGGGTGACGGTCACCGTGCCGAACACCGTGGCCAGCAGCCGGTGGTGCCCGTTCTCCAGGCGGCGCCGTTCGATCCCGTCGACCCCGCTCATCCCGGCACCGGTGCCGCGAAGGCGCTCGGCGCGGGCCCGCTCACGGTCAGCCCGAAGATCCAGGTGCGCCTGCAGGAGCAGCCGCAGCAGTTCACGTCCCTGCTCGGCCAGGGTGTCTTCGAGACGGTCGTGCGACCAGGACAGGGTCTGCGGATCGGTGAGCTGACCGATGAGACAGTTGAAGGTGTTCCTCGCGGACGCAAAGGCGTCAACACCGGCCCCGGCGACGTAGCTTTTCATCGCGGGCTCTTCTTCCCGGCGCGGTGGTTCTTGAGGTGTGGTTGCCTTCGAACCTGCACCGGGGAAGAGCCCGCCCGCAATCACCCCGCCGGTGAGGAGACGATGCCGTCTGGTCCATCGCCCGACCCACTACTCGGCCCGGCGGCCAACTCGCGGGCCACCGGGATGGTCAGCGTGAACAGTCCCGGCTCGTCCTGGGTCGCCCAGCCGCGCTCGACCAGCCGTTTCAGCTTGGACCGCAGTCCTTCCCGCTTGGCCGCCGTGTCCTCCAGCCCCATCGCGGACGCGATCTGCCCGGCCCGTATCGGCTCCGCGGCATCCGCCAAGATCTCCACCGCGTCCTGGTACGCGGCCGGCAACGCCGACGGCGTCATGCCCGGCCGCCACGGCGGCACCGTCAGCACCCCGATCGGTGACGTCGTCTCACCGGCATCGGCAGGGCCGGGGCCAGTCACAGGCTCGGCGATCACCCCGGCAGACTCACCCAACACCTCCTGCACGGTCTCCCGGGTGATGACCAACCGCGACAACCGGTCTTCCTCGGCCTCCAACAGCCCGTTCAGCTCGGCGATCTGCTCCTGGATCTCCTCGATCCGCTGCCGCACTGCGGCCTCTCGCCGCGCCAGCTCATCAAACAGTGAGCCCATCGTGGTCGCCTCCACCCCGCACGGTAGAAGACAACACCACTTGCGGCGAGCTTTCACCTAAATCCCCAGCTCACCCCACTCCCTGAGCCGGAACTACTCCCATCCGGCAGTGGTGTCTTGAGTAGGCGGCGCCGGCCGGTGGCAGCGGTCCACGAGGAAGTTCTTCGGCTGTGCCGCACCTGCGGGTTGACCGCCATCGCAGGACGTCGGAGATGCGGATCGGCGTCTCATTTCCGCTGCTCCGCGCGTCGGCCATCGCCACCGCGGAAATGCCCGAGCACCCGCTGGAGGCCATTGACTCATGGCCGAGTACGCCGGGCCGTCCGAGCGGCGCTGATTGTTCGAACGCAAGCTCGCATGAACCCCGGCAGACCCCGCCGCCGGCCGTTGCACCTGCCGATGGCGGCGGGTGAGCCCTGTCGTCGTGGCTTGGACGCCTGGCCACGCTGTACGCGGCCTGTCGACCCGCCAGCCGCTGGACCCAGCCTCGGGCTCGTGTCCGCACTGGCCGCCAATGTGGGCGAGACGGAGCTGGACTGGGCCCGCCCCGCAGTTGGAAGCGCTCGCGGAGCGGACCAGCACCACGGTGCCGGACCTCCGCCTGATGACGGAGCGCCGACGTCTTCGTGAGCCGGGACGCCTCGGCCGCTCCCCGGCACGCCCGCGCTGTCTGGGCGGCCGGTTGCTCGGTCGTGTTCGGTTACCTTCAGCCGGGTTGGAAGAATGCGAGCATCTTCTGGCTGGCGTCCGGCGACGTCAGGATTTCCTGGATGCGCGCGGACAGTCGGCCGGCGACGCTGGTGCGTTCGAACATCTCGCGTTCGTACTCCTTGACGGCGGCGGGAAAGTCGTCCGGATGCGCGGCCAGCGCGAGGCCGAGCAGGGCGCCGTCGAGCAGCGCCATGTTGGCGCCCTGCCCCACCGGCGGCATCAGATGCGCGGCGTCGCCGAGCAGCGTGACACCTGTGGTCGACGGCCAGGTCAGGCCGACCGGGAGAGTGGTGATCGACCGTGGCACGACCGTGTCGTCGCAGGCGGCGATCAGTGCGGTGAAGCGTGGGTCCCAGTCGGCGAGCAGGTCGATCAGCCGTGCCCGGGCGGCGGCGGGGTCGTCGCACGGGATTCCGCTGGTCGCGAACCAGTCTTCGGCGGTGTTGTAGAAGCTGAGGTAGATGCGTACGCGACCGTCGCCGTTGCGCTGCGCCGACAGGGACTTTCCGTCGCCGAGCACCCAGTAGTTGCCGCGCCCCACCATCGCCGCGAGGTCGGGGTGGGTGCGGTCGATGTCGGGAATGCCGAGCTCAATGGCGTTCTGGCCGGTGTGTGCTGGTCGGGCGTCGGTGAGCAGTGCGCGGACCCGGGAGTCCGCGCCGTCCGCCCCGACCAACAGGTCATACGGCGCGGTGCTGCCGTCGGTGAAGTGCAGCAGGCCGATATCGGCGTGCTCGAACGCGTGCCCCCAACGCACCGCGTCCTCGGGTAGCGAATCCAGCAGCAGGTTACGCAGATCGGCGCGGTCGACCTCGGGACGATCGAGCGGGGCGTCCTCGGGGGTGTCCTCTTGAAGCAGCAGGGTGCCGTCTGGCTCCAGAAGACGCAGGTCCTGGCCTTCAGGGCGGGCGATTGCGTGGAACTCATCGAACAGGCCGGCCTCGCGCATCGCCCGCTGCCCGGTCTCGGCGTGCAGGTCGAGCATGCCGCCCTGACCACGAGCGTCGCGCGACGGCTCTTTTTCGTACACGACGGCGTCGATGCCGTTCATCCGCAATACCCGCGCAAGGGCCAGGCCGCCCAGCCCGGCTCCCACGATGGTGATGGCCATGGTTGCCTCCGATTCGTCGTATTCGTCAATACACTGTATCGAGCCATGCGCTGTATCGTGAGAGATATGTTGGTGTGGGAGCGGCCGGAGCCACCGAATCGACCGGTGCCGACCCCGCTGAGCCGGGAGCGGATCGTACGAGCGGCGATCCGGCTGGCCGACGCGGACGGCCTGGAGGCGGTGTCGCTGCGCAAGGTCGCCGCCGCGCTGGACGCCGGGCCGATGCGGCTGTACGGCTACATCGCCACCAAGGACGAGTTGTTCGACCTGATGGTTGATGCCGTCCAGGCCGAGATCCGGCCGGCCGGAGACGGTTGGCGGGAAGTGCTGCGGTCCCTTGCCGAAGCCACCCGGCAAGCCGTTCACCAGCACGAATGGTTCGCCGACCTGATCGGCGGGCGGCCGCAGCTCGGGCCTCACTCGCTGGCCAGGATGGAGGCCGTGCTGTCCGCACTAGGCGGCGTCGACGTGAACACCGTCGTGCCGGTGGTCGCCGCGGTCGATGCGTACGTGATCGGCGCGGTGCGCCGAGAGATCACCGAGCGGCGCGCCGAGCGAGCCACCGGGATGGACAAGAGGCAGTGGCAGGCAACCTTCGGGCCTTATCTGGAGCGGACCTTCGCAACCGGCCGATTCCCCGCACTGGCCACGGTCGTACGCGACGGCGCCCACCTGGACGCCGACCAAACCTTCCGCGCCGGCCTCGACTTCCTGCTCGACGGCATCGAAGCCCGCGTCTCAAGATGACGCCCGGCCGAAGACCGGACCGGTACCGCCCCAGAGCACCAGGTCGGCCTGACGCGTCGAGACGTCATAGTCACCCCGAGTCGGGCGAGGTGTCGAGTCACCGTGCGGCGGTTGATCGTGAAGCCCTGGCTCGCCGTGTCGACGCCCATCGGTTGACCCACCTACTCGCGCAAGCGCGGGAGATGCCCATCTCTGCTGCGACGTGGGCGATAGGACGTGTCTGGCAGCGTTCGACGAGCCGGCGCCGTCCTTCGATGCTGAGCGGGGCGTTGGGGTGGGCCACGAGTACCGAATGCGGACTCGGGTCCGGTTCCATGCGCCTGATGGAGGGCGCGCTCAGGTGTGTCCGAGCAGGGTGTGCATGACGGAGCGGATGGTGTCATTCGGGTCGCTGGGGAGGCTGCGCGACCGCCAGGCGACGAACCCGTCGGGGCGAATCAAGAGTGCACCATCAGGCTCGGTGCCGGCTACGTCCGTGAATGCGGCGGGATCGCCGTCGGCCATGGCCGCGGTGATCTGCCGCACCCGCAGGTCGTTCGTGCCCACGGTGAGCCAGCCGGTGCCGTTCGGGCCTGTCAGCAGGGTCCACCGCGCACCGACGAGGTCGAGTGTGGACAGGTGGCGGTCGCTGTCGGTGAGCCATCGATGTGGCAGGCGGCAGCCGGGTATCGCCTGGCCGTCGAGGATGTCGGTGGCAGCAGCGTCATCGGTGAGTACGGCACGGGAGTCGTATCGGTAGAACATCATCCCGCGCAGGTAATCGGCGGCTGCCTGCATGTAGAGCTGGTTGGTGTCTTGTTGGGCCTGGTATCCGCGAAGCAGGCGGCGGGACAGCGCGAGGGATGCCTCGGCGGCGGCCCGGCGTTCGGGCTCGTAGCTGTCGAGGAGGGTCTCGCCGGCTTGTCCGCGTAGCACGGCGGCGAGCTTCCAAGCGAGGTTGTGCCCGTCCTGGATGCCGGTGTTCATGCCCAGCCCGCCGGCGGAGCTCTGCACATGGGCGGCGTCGCCTACCAGGAATACCCGGTCGCGGCGCAGCGCCGCGGCGATGCCGATCGCGGCCTCCCAGGCGTTGCACTCGATCAGGTCGATCGGCACGGTGTCGTCGCCGATCGCCGCGTGCAGCAGCCGCAGGGTCTGCTCCGCCGATAGCCGGGCGAGTTCGGCGGGTTTGCCGGGGTAGTCCATGATGTGCGAGGACCAGCGGTCACCGGCCGCGCCCTTCGCGAACAGCGTGCAGTAGACCTGTTCGTTGCGGATAAAACAGGCGTGCGTGGCTGACTCCGGTATCAGCCTGCGCAGGTCGGCGCGGAAGAACGCCGTGTTGAGCCTGGCGTCGACCTGCCGGTCGGGCACGTCGGCGCCGATCAGTTCCCGAACTCGGCTGCGGGCACCGTCGGCCCCGACCAGGTAGCTGGTGACCACCTGGTATTCGCGGCCGGTGCCGGCATTGGCCACCCGAGCGTGCACGGCTTCGGCGGTGGCGGTGAACTCGACCAACTCGGCGCCGAACCGGACCTGCCCGCCGCGGCGCCGCAACTCCGCCAACGCGATTCGCTGCAGCTCGTACTGCGTCATCGCGCGCCGGGAATCCACCGGGCTGCAGGTGTCCAGCCGTTCCGCGTAGGCCGGCGGTGGGGCTGCCCGATGCAGCACGGTTCCGACCGCGCTGTCCTTGACCATCGATCGCATCGGCAGCGGGCCGTCCCAGCCGGCGCGGTCCAACGTCGGCCCCAGCCCGATGGCCCGGAACAGCTCCCAGGTCCGAACCGTCGTACTGGCGCGCGGCGGACCGTCGAGCGGGTCGCGTTTGTCCACCACCAGCACCTGGACTCCGCGATCCGCCAGGAACAACGCTGTCGACAGCCCCACCGGTCCGGCGCCGGCCACTACTACCTCGAATCGCTCCACGGTGTTCTCCTCACTGATCATGCGATGTCAGCGTGCCCGCTCAAGTGGACTTGAGCGCAACCTGCCATCATCGTGATGTGGACTACTCGATCAGCGAGGTAGCGCGGTAATTCGGGATCGCCGTCTCCGCACTGCGCTACCGCGCTCGGCGCCAACCGGATGACCGAGCCCGACATCCGTGTGACAAACGAGGGCGGCTCCGCTGGTCGGGAGCCGTAGGGGCCCGTCTGGGGGATCATGTGAACTACTAGGTGGTGTCTGACAACTCGTGGTGGCGGAGCCAGAGGATGAGGCTGGCCAGTAGCAGGCCGCTGCGGTAGCGGCTGGCCAGTTTGTCGTACCGTGCGGCGATGGCGCGGAACTGCTTGAGTTTT
>NZ_SMKU01000026.1 GCF_004349215.1 Actinomadura rubrisoli
AACGTGTGGAGTCGACCGGTACTAATAGGCCGAGTGGCTTGAACACACTGAACGTTCAAACCGAATCGCTGCACGAATGCGATGTTCGCGTCCCTGTGTGGTTCCCAGGAAACAACCGGGAACCCGCACCACACATATAGTTGAATACCGATGCTTTGAGTCGTCGGACGATGAGCTTCCCGCATCCCTGTCTGGGGTGTTGGGGTTGGTCGTTCGGTGGTTATGGCGGAGGGGAAACACCCGGTCCCATCCCGAACCCGGAAGTTAAGCCCTTCAGCGCCGATGGTACTGCACGGGAGACTGTGTGGGAGAGTAGGACACCGCCGGACTCATATTGCAGGAAGGGCCCCGCCACACGGCGGGGCCCTTCCTCATTTTCGGAGGTTTTCAGTCCTCCGGCTGCGGGACGTCGCGGCCGGCGAAGGCGTCCCAGAGCAGAGCCGCGGGTTCGGCGGTGGCGAAAAGGGATTCGATCCGGGACCGGTCG
This sequence comes from Actinomadura rubrisoli, assembly GCF_004349215.1. GTDB lineage: Bacteria > Actinomycetota > Actinomycetes > Streptosporangiales > Streptosporangiaceae > Spirillospora > Spirillospora rubrisoli. The sequence goes on from NZ_SMKU01000026.1 coordinate 488, forward strand.
CCGTCGAGGTGGGCGATGGTCTGAATGCCGAGGAACATGGCGACGGCGGCCATTCCGAGCTCGCTGCTGGGGATCAGGTTCTCCAGCGTGGTGCCTTCCACGAGGCGGTGGATCGCGGCTGCGGCGAAGTCGGCCCAGGGGCCGATGTGGGCGAGCAGTTCCGCGCGCAGCCGGGGAGAGCCCGAGGAGGCGGCGAACAGTTCCTGGACGGCGTCGATGTGTCCCTGGTCGCGCATGTCCTCGGCGTACAGCTCGCGGAGGCGTGCGAGGAGGTCGGCGGCGCTGGTGCAGGAGCCGAGCGCCTCCTGATAGCAGGCCATCCGCGCCCGGCTCGTATGACGGAGGGCGGCGAGGAGCAGATCCTCCAGGTCGTCGAAGTGGTAGTAGATGACGCCGGGCGCGAAGCCGCCGGTCCGGGCGATGGAGCGGGCGGTCGTCCCGCCGTAGCCCTCGGTCGCGAGCGTCCGGATCGTCGCCTCCAGAAGGCGATTCCTGGCTTCCTCGCGTGACGCCATCGGGGTCAGATCACCTTCCTGGGCCGCACGCCCGCTTCGGCGAGGATCGGATCGAGCCGCCGCGCGAGGCGGGCGAGATGGTGGCTCGGCACCTGCGGGTAGAGATGGTGCTCCAAGTGGTACGTCAACTCCAGGAACAGGGCCGGGACGATCCGGCCCCGCAGGGTGTGCGTCTGCGTGAGCGGCGTGTCCCCGTAGTGGCGGTGCGGCAGATGGACGGTGAGCAGCGGATAGACCCAGCTTCCCACGATCATCATGACGGCGTACACGAGGAGCCCGCGCCAGAACAGGGCGCCTGCGCCGATCGCGGCCGGTGCCGCCGCCGCTTCGGCGAGCAGCCAGAGACGCTGCCGCGCGGTGCCCCGCCGGTACGCCCATACCCACAGCCGGAATAGGAAGACCGGGCCGTACAGGATCGCTCCTAGCGCGGACAGGTCGGCGGGATGGCCTTCCGGGTCCTCTTCGCTCGGGAACGTCCGATGGTGCTGGAGGTGGGTGGCGCGGTAGGCGTGGCCGCTCTCCAGCAGGACCAGGCCCAGAAGGAACAGCGCCCATTCCGTCGCCCGCCGTCCGAGTCCGAGAGAGCGGTGGACGACGTCGTGTGTCGCCGTCACCACGGCGACGAAGATGCCGAACGCGATCAGCGGGGTGAGCCACCACCAGCCCGCGGCCGCGGCCGCGGCGAACAGGACGACGCCGAGGTAGGGCAGCGACAGCGTGAGGATCCGGCGGCGGCGGGTCGTCACCAGCAGGTCGGGGCCGAGCTCGGACAGCTTCGGGATCATCGCGGCACCGCCGTCCGGCGCCTGGCGCGGAGCACGTCGTCCGCGACGATCCTGCTGCCCAGCGCACAGGCGACGGTGCCGAGCCCCGGCCAGGTCGAGTCGCCGACGAGCCACAGCCCGGGCACGCCCAGCGAGTGGGGCACCGCGTTCTGGTTGGCGTTGCCCGGCGTCTGGTGCGCGCCGCCGACGGCGCCGCCCGGCCGGAACGCGAAGCGCTCGTACGTGCGGGGCGTGCCCACCTCGCGGACGGCCGCCCGTTCGCCGAGCGACGGGTGGACGCGCCGCGCCAGCTCCACGAGCCGCTCGCCGATATCCCGTTTGCGGGCCGCGTAGTCGCCCGCCGGGAGGCCCGCCCAGTCCTGGAGCCGGGTGTGCGTGGAGAGCATCACGGTGCGGTGGCCGGGCGGCGCGCTCTCGTCGTCGTCCCGCGCGGAGACCGAGACGAACATGTTGTTGCCGTCGCCGAGCGGCCGCCGGTAGTCGTGCAGCAGCTGGTGGTGGGTGAACTCCTGCCCGGCGACCTCGTCCTCCGGGACGCCGAGGAAGGCCACGACTGCGCCGCCCATCTGCGTCTCGTCGCGGTCGAGGTAGGGCCGGAGGCGGCCGGCGAGGTCGGGGATCACCCGCGCGGTGGTGGGGGCGGGTAGCGCGCTCACCACCTGCGCGGCGTGGACGATGCCCCGCCGGGTGCGGACGTGGAACGCCCCGGGCCGTCCAAGGACCTGTTCGACCTGGCAGCCGACGAGCAGCCGGCCGCCCAGCCCCCGGTAGTGGGCGAGGTAGCGCCGCCAGAATCCGCGCATGCCGCCCCGCGCCCGGGTGAGTCCCGCGCCGCGGATGGTGACGCCGAGCGCGGCGTTGATCAGCGGGGCGCGGTCGACGGTGCCGTGCACGGTGTCCTCCACCAGCATCGACAGCAGGCCGACGAGCGGCGCGTCGCCGCGCAGGCCGTGCCGCGCCAGCGCGTCCCCGAGGGTCGTGTTCACGTGGCGGGCGAGCGGTACGCCGCGCGGCCCGAGCGCCTTCAGGTTGTGGAGGGCGTCGGCCGGGGTCCGCATCGGCAGGCGCACCCCGGCGCGGCTCGCGTCCCAGAACACCTGTGCGAGCCGGTCGAGCCGGGACCAGAAGGCCCGGTGCTCCGGGCTGTCGCCCAGGGCCCGCAGCCGCTCGGCATGCCAGGCCGCGGTGTCGCGGTGAAGGGTGACCTTGCGGTCGGGCAGCCAGGCCACGTAGCCGGGCAGCGCCTCGCCGGGCACCGGTTCCATGCCGATGGCGGTGAGCAGCTCGGCGCCGACGCCGCCGGGCTCGAAGTCGACCATGGTGGTGGCGCCCACGTCGAACGAGAAGCCCCGCCGCCGGTAGTAGCCCGCGCAGCCGCCGACGTGCCCGTGCGCCTCGATCACGAGCGTGGAGACCCCGGCGGCCTGCAACCGGGCCGCCGTCGCCATCCCGGCCAGCCCGCCACCGAGCACGGCCACCTCGCACGACGCCGGGAACCGCGGGGCCGTCTCACGCCGTCGCCGATTCTGAACCGTTGTTCTGAACATGTGTTCAGAATCGCCCCGCGCGGGAGGTGCCGTCAATGCCGAGAGGGATTTCCTTGGCGCTGAGCGCCGTGCCCTCAGCCGCCGAGCAGGCTCGCGAGCGCCGGGTGGACGCGGCCGGGGGTGACGGTGGTGATGCTGTACCGGCCGACCCCGGCCTCGACGAAGGGGTCCTCCGTCGTGATCTTCTCGGCGGTCGCGCGGTCGACACCGGCCGCGAGGATGAGGCCGCCGTCCTCGGACGGGACCGTCTGGCCGGAGAGCAGGAAGGTGCCGTCGGCGTGGTGCCGTTCGAGCATGGTCGGCATTCTTCCGGGTTCCGTGGGCTCAGGCGCGCGCGGTGGGGCCGGTCAGCATCTTGAGGGACAGGGCGGCGGCCCACAGCCAGATGACGGCGCCGCCGGTGAGCATCAGGCGGAAGTCGTGGGCGGACCCCGACCGCGAGCGCGGATCAGGTGTAGAGGGGGCGGCCGGTCTCCAGGAGTGTCTTCAGGTCGCTGAGGACCTGGGCCCAGCCGCCGCCGGCCTCGGGGATCCGGCCGGCGGCCTGCGCCGCGGTCTGGGGTGCGCCGGTGACGTCGTGGGTGACGGTCAGGGTGCAGACGCCGTCGCCGCCGTCCTCGATCTCGTGGGTGAGCCGGGTGAAGTCCTCGCCGAGGAACAGCGCGCGCCACGTCTGGACGAGCTTGCGGGGCGGGTCGGCCTCGATGACCTCGCCGTCGATCACGACGTCGGGGGCGCCGGCCTTCTTCATGGCCTCGCTGGCCAGGCTCCGGTAGGCGCCACCGGGGCGCAGGTCGTACTCGACGGGCGCCTGGTAGCCGAACTTCACGGTCCACTCGGGCTTGGTGATGGCGTCCCAGACCGCCTGCGGGGTCGCCCTGATGTAAACGCGGTACATCTGCACGGTGGTACCGGTCGTCGCGGTCATCTCGTTCGCCTCCAGTTGGTGTTTGAGGTCGGCCAGCGCCGCCGCGGGCCGCTCGGTGTACTTGTCGATCCATCGGTCGTGGATGAGCCGGATCGGGACCGGGTTGAGGAAGTGCAGCTTCTCCCGGCCAGAGCGGCGCGTGACCACCAGTCCCGCGTCCTCCAGGACCCGCAGGTGCTTGGCGACGCCGAAGCGCGTCATCTCCAGCTCCGACTCCAGTTCGCCGAGGGTGCGTCCGTCCCTGGTGAACAGCAGGTCGAGAAGGAAGCGGCGGGTCTTGTCCGCCAGTGCCTTGAACGCCAGATCGTCGTCCGTCACGCCCTCAAAATAGGTGACCAAAAGGTCACATGTCAACGATGGCGGGGGAGAGCCAAGGTGGGACGGGGATCAGCGGGCGAGGGCCATGTCCAGGGTGGCGGCCCACTGGCGGAGGAGGCGGGTGCGGCGGGCCGAGTCGTCGGTGAGGAGGTCGGCCAGGCCGAGGCCGCGGACGAGGTCCAGGGTGGCCTGGACGGTCTCGCGGACGCCGGGGACCGACTCGTCCGCGCGCAGGGCCTCGACGGTCAGCCGGTGGGCCTCGCGTCCGACGCGGGCTTCCAGCGGCAGGACCTGGGCGCGGAGCTGATCGTCGGAGCTGGCCGCGACCCAGAGTTGGAGCGCCGCGCGGAAGAGCGGCGTGGTGTACATCTCGCCGAGCAGCGTGACGACCTCAAGGGTGGACGGGCGGTGGTCGGCGAGCGCGTCCAGGCGCTCGCGCATCCGGGTCATCCGCACGTCGGAGCCGTACTCGACCGCCGCGGTCACCAGCTCCTCGCGCGTGCGGAAGTGGTGCTGGGCGGCGCCTCGGGACACCCCGGCGCGCTCGGCCACGACCGCCACGGTGGTGCCCGTCCAGCCCACGGAGGCGAGGCATTCGACGGCCGCCTCCAGGAGGCGCCGCCGGGTGGCGCGGCTGCGGTCCTGCCGCGGCTCGCGGGGGAGTGCCTGCGTGCTCATCGCTTCCTTGGCTCGGTGGGGTCCCAGTCAACCAAATGATCGCGGCCAGAAACAATCAAGCGCGATTGATTTTTTACGTTCGGGCTGGCAGGGTGCAGCCATGGGCCAACCGTTGCGGGTCGGTAACGCCTCGGGCTTCTACGGCGACCGCTCCTCCGCCGTGCGGGAGATGCTGGAGGGCGGGCCGCTGGACGTCCTCACCGGGGACTACCTCGCCGAGTTGACGATGCTGATCCTGGGCCGGAGCAGGATGAAGGACCCGGAGGGCGGGTACGCGTCCACGTTCCCGCGGCAGATGGAGGAGTGCCTCGGCCTCGCCGCCGAGAAGGGGACGAAGATCGTCACCAATGCCGGCGGCCTCAACCCGCGCGGGCTGGCGGCCCGGCTGCGCGAGCTGGCCGAGCGGCTCGGGATCGGGGTGCGCGTCGCGCACGTCGAGGGCGACGACCTGCTTCCCCGGGCGGAGGAGCTCGGCCTGGGCGGCTCCCGGTACGGGCGGCCGCTCACCGCGAACGCCTACCTGGGCGCCTGGGGCATCGTCGAATGCCTGCGGGGCGGCGCCGACATCGTGGTGACGGGACGGGTCACCGACGCCTCGCTGGTGGTCGGGCCCGCCGCCGCGCACTTCGGCTGGGCGCGCGACGACTGGGACGCGCTGGCCGGCGCGACCGCCGCCGGGCACGTCCTGGAGTGCGGCGCCCAGGCCACCGGCGGCAACTACGCCTTCTTTGAAGAGATCTACAATGTAAAGGCGCCGGGCTTTCCGTTCGCCGAGATCTACGCCGATGGCTCCAGCGTGATCACCAAGCACCCGGGCACCGGCGGCGCGGTGACCACCGAGACGGTCACGGCGCAGCTGCTCTACGAGATCGGCGGGCCGTCCTACGCCGGTCCTGACGTGACGACGCGCTTCGACACGATCGAACTGGGCCGGGACGGCCCGGACCGGGTCCGGATCAGCGGCGTCCGGGGGACCCCGCCGCCGGAAACCACGAAGGTGTGCCTGAATCACCTGGGCGGGCACCGCAACGAGATGACGTTCGTCCTCACCGGGCTCGGCATCGAGGCCAAGGCGGAACTCGCCAAGGCGCGGCTGGAGTCCGCGTTCGGCGACGCCCCACCGGCCCGCGTCGAGTGGACCCTGATCGGCGCCGCCAAGCCCGACCCGGCCACGCAGGGCGAGGCGACCGCGCTGCTGCGCTGCGCCGTCCTCGACCCGGACGCGGAGAAGGCCGGGCGCGCGTTCAGCGGCGCGGTGGTGGAGTTGGCTCTCGCCGGCTACCCGGGCTTCACGATGACGTCTCCGCCCGGGAAGGGCAGCCCGTACGGGGTCTACACGCCGGCGTTCGTCCCCAACGGGGAGGTCGAGCACGTCGCCGTCCTGGCCGACGGCACCCGCGTGCCCATCGCCCCGGCCCCGGTCACCGCGGCCCTCCCGGTCCCTGCGGCGACCGCGCCGCCGCCGCTCGCCGACGCCGGGACGACCGTCCGGGAGCCGCTGGGACGGGTCGCGGGCGCGCGGAGCGGGGACAAGGGCGGGGACGCCAACATCGGCGTCTGGGCCCGGACGGACGCGCAGTGGCGCTGGCTGGAGCCCTTCCTCACGGTCGAGCGGCTCGGCGAGCTGCTGCCCGAGACCCTCGACCATGCCGTCCAGCGGCACGTCCTGCCGAACCTCCGCGCGGTCAACTTCGTCGTCGAAGGGCTGCTACAGGAGGGCGTATCCGCCTCGACCCGGTTCGACCCGCAGGGCAAGGCCCTCGGGGAGTGGCTGCGGTCGCGCATCGTCGACATCCCGGAGACAGTCCTTTGACCCTCAAGAGCACGCTGGATCCGCACGGCCCGGAGTACCGGGAGCGCCGCGCGGCGATGCTGGAGAAGCTGGCGGCCCTGGACGCCGAGCACGCCAAGGCGCTGGAGGGCGGCGGCGAGAAGTACGTCACGCGGCACCGCAGGCGCGGCAAGCTGCCGGCGCGCGAGCGCATCGAGCTGCTGCTCGATCCCGACTCGCCGTTCCTGGAGCTGAGCCCGCTCGCGGCGTGGGGAAGCGACTTCCCGGTCGGCGCGAGCGTCGTCACCGGCATCGGGGTGGTCGAGGGCGTGGAGTGCCTGATCGTGGCGAACGACCCTACGGTGCGGGGCGGCTCCAGCAATCCCTGGACGGTGAAGAAGAGCTTCCGCGCGTCCGACATCGCGCTGGAGAACCGGCTCCCGGTGATCAACCTGGTGGAGTCGGGCGGCGCGGACCTGCCGACGCAGAAGGAGATCTTCATCCCGGGCGGGCGGATGTTCCGGGACCTGACGCGGCTTTCGGCGGCGGGGATCCCGACGGTCGCGCTGGTGTTCGGCAACTCCACGGCGGGCGGCGCGTACATCCCGGGCATGTGCGACCACGTCGTGATGGTGAAGGGGCGCGCGAAGGTGTTCCTCGGCGGGCCGCCGCTGGTGAAGATGGCGACGGGCGAGGAGGCCGGCGACGAGGAGCTGGGCGGCGCCGAGATGCACGCCCGCACGTCCGGCCTGGCCGACTACATGGCCGTGGACGAGCCGGACGCGCTGCGGCTCGGCCGGCAGATCGTCAAGGGGCTGGGCCATAGGCGGCTCGGCCCGGAGCCCGGTCCGGTGGTGGAACCGCTGTACGACGCGGAGGAGCTGGCGGGGATCGTCCCGGAGGACCTGAAGGTCCCGTTCGACCCGCGCGAGGTGATCGCGCGGGTCGCGGACGGCTCGGAGTTCGACGAGTTCAAGCCGCTGTACGGGACGAGCCTGGTGACCGGCTGGACGCGCGTCCACGGCTACCGGATCGGGGTGCTGGCGAACGCGCAGGGGGTGCTGTTCGGCGCGGAGGCGCAGAAGGCGGCTCAGTTCATCCAGCTCGCCAACCAGAGCGACACGCCGCTGCTGTTCCTGCACAACACGACGGGCTACATGGTCGGCAAGGAGTACGAGCAGGCGGGGATCATCAAGCACGGTGCGCTGATGATCAACGCGGTGGCCAACAGCCGGGTCCCGCACATCTCGATCGTGATGGGCGCCTCCTACGGGGCGGGGAACTACGGCATGTGCGGCCGGGCGTACGACCCGCGGTTCCTGTTCACCTGGCCGAGCGCGAAGTCGGCGGTGATGGGCCCGCAGCAGCTCGCGGGCGTCCTGTCGATCGTGGCGCGGCAGGCCACCGAGGCGCGGGGGCAGGTGTACGACGAGGACCAGGACCGTGCCATGCGGGAGATGGTCGAGGCGCAGATCGAGGCCGAGTCGCTGCCGTTCTTCCTGTCGGGGCGGCTGTACGACGACGGCGTGATCGATCCGCGCGACACCCGTACCGTCCTCGGCCTGTGCCTGTCCGTCGTCCACAACGCGCCCGTGCGCGGAGCCGACGGCTTCGGCGTCTTCCGGATGTGAACTGATGATCAACAATGTGCTGGTCGCCAACCGCGGCGAGATCGCGCGGCGGGTCCTGCGGGCCTGCCGGGACCTGGGGATCGGGACGGTCGCCGTCCACTCCGACCCGGACGCGGGCGCGCCGCACGTCCGGGAGGCGGACGTGGCGGGGCGGCTGCCCGGCGCGTCCCCGTCCGAGACGTACCTTTCGTCCGGGCTCCTGCTGGAGGTGGCGCGCCGGGCGGGCGCCGACGCGGTCCATCCGGGGTACGGGTTCCTGTCGGAGAACGCGGACTTCGCGCGGGCCGTCCTGGACGCCGGGCTGACCTGGATCGGTCCGCCGCCCGAGGCGATCGCCGCGATGGGCTCCAAGATCGCGGCGAAGAAGCTGATGGCGGCGGCGGAGGTGCCGGTGCTGCCCGGTCTCGATCCCGCCCGGGTCACCGAGGCGGACCTGCCGCTGCTGGTCAAGGCGTCCGCGGGCGGCGGCGGGCGCGGCATGCGGGTCGTCCGGGCGCTGGACGGGCTGGCCGATGCGGTCGCCGGGGCGCGCCGGGAGGCGGAGTCGGCGTTCGGCGACCCGACGGTGTTCTGCGAGCCGCTGCTGGAGGGCGCCCGCCACGTCGAGGTGCAGGTCCTCGCCGACGCGCACGGCACCGTCTGGGCGCTGGGGGAGCGCGAGTGCTCGATCCAGCGCCGCCACCAGAAGATCGTCGAGGAGGCGCCGTCACCCGCGGTCGGGCCGGGCCTGCGCGGCGCGCTGTGCGGCGCGGCGGTGAGCGCGGCCCGCGCGATCGGGTACCTCGGGGCGGGCACGGTCGAATTCATGCTGCTGCCCGACGGCCGGTTCTTCTTCCTGGAGGTCAACACGCGCCTCCAGGTCGAGCACCCGGTCACCGAGTGCGTGTTCGGGGTGGACCTGGTCCGGCTGCAGATCGAGGTCGCCGAGGGCGCCCGCCTCCCGGAGGCGGCGCCGGAGCCGCGCGGGCACGCCATCGAGGTCCGCCTGTACGCCGAGGACCCCGCCCGGGACTGGCGGCCAGCCAGCGGCACCCTGCACACCTTCGAGGTGCCGGGCGTGGACGCGGAGTTCGCCGTCCCGGCGGCGCCGTCCGGGCTGCGGCTGGACAGCGGGGTGGAGAGCGGCGGCGAGGTCGGCGTCCACTACGACCCGATGCTCGCCAAGGTGATCGCGTGGGCGCCGACCCGCCGGGCGGCGGCCCGCCGGCTCGCGGCGGGGCTGCGCGGCGCCCGCATCCACGGCCTGACCACCAACCGCGACCTGCTCGTGCGGATCCTGGGCGAGCCGGGCTTCCTGCGGGGCGAGACCGACACGGGCTACCTCGACCGGATCGGGCTCGGCGTGCTCGCGGCGCCCCTGGCGGGCGAGGACGCGGTGCGGGTGTCCGCCCTGGCCGCCGCGCTCGCGGCCGCCGCGGCGAGCCGGGCGTCGGCCGGGGTGCTCGGCGGGCTGCCGTCCGGCTGGCGCAACGTGTGGTCGCAGCCGCAGCGCAGGTCGTACGAGGGGCCCTTCGGCGCGATCGAGGTCGACTACCGCCTCGGCCGGGACGGGCTGGTCTCCGAGCTGTGCCCCGGCACGTCCCTGGTGCGCGCCGCGCCGGACGAGGTCGTCCTCGACCACGGCGGGCTGCGCGTGACGTTCGCCGTCGCCTTCGCCGGGGACCGCGTCCACATCGACTCGCGCCTCGGCCCGGTGGCGCTCACCGTCGTCCCGCGCTTCGCCGACCCCAGCGGGCACCTCGCCCCCGGGTCGCTCCTCGCCCCCATGCCGGGCACGGTCGTCCGGGTGGAGACCGAGCCCGGCGCGGCCGTCGCCGAGGGGCAGACGCTCCTAGTCCTGGAGGCGATGAAGATGGAGCACCGCATCACCGCCCCCTCCGCCGGAACCGTGGCGGAACTCAACGTCATCACGGGACGGCAGGTGGAGGCCGGCACCGTCCTCGCCGTAATCGCAGAGAACCCCAAGTGAGCCGATCCGGCGTCCCGATCACCCCCCGGCAACCGCAGGACGCAGCGGCGGCTCAAGGGGGAACGGCCCGGCGGGCGGCGGCAAGGTTCGAACCGAAACTGTCGGCCGACCGAAACGTTGCGATCGCGTGCGAAGCCAGGTTCGAGCGAAGCAAGAACCTGATCGCGCAGCGAGCCGCTAGGCGAGTCGGAGCGATGCAGCGATCGCCGCAGTGCCCGCCGAAGGAGGGCGTTCAACGCCCGACGCCAAGGGTAATGCCATAAGGAAGGCGCGCTAGCGCCTGACGCCGAGGGCACTGCAATAAACCCTATCCAGCTGGGATTCGAGGGGGACGGGTGCGGTCAGGCGGTTGTCCACGGCGATGTGGGGTACCGGGGGCGGTTCTCCTGGGCGCATGCGGGTGGTGAAGGCGTCGAAGGCGGCCAGCTTGCCGGTGTCGCGGGGTGAGCCGCGTTCGCGGAGGCGGTGGCGCAGCGTGGCGGCGTCGGTGCGGATCCACAGCAGCCGGACCGGCGGGCCGCCGAGGGCCTCCACCCAGCCGGCCCAGCGGGACGGGGAGCGGATCTGGCCGGTGAACGGGCCGCTCAGCAGGACCGGGCAGCCGTGCGCGCGGATCTCGCGGGCGGTGGCGGTCATGCCGGCGTACTCGTGGACCTTGACGTGCTCGTCGTACCAGGGCCCCTCGCGTTCGCCCGGGTCGCGGGAGTGCGCGGCGAGGGTCGCGGCGACGAACGGGCCGTACATCGTGTCCTTGTCGAGCAGCGCGGGGACGGGACGCAGGCGCGCGAGGAGGAGGCCCGACACGGTGGTCTTGCCCGAGCCCGGGGGACCGGCCACGATCCAGGCGGTGGCGGGCTTCATGCGGACAGGCGCAGGCGGCGGGTCGCCAGGCGGCCGATGCGCGCCTCGTCGATCTCGTGGCCGAGGCCCGGCTGGGTGAGGGGGACGCCGACGACGCCGCCGGACGAGCGGACGGGCGGCGTCACGAACACCGGGCCGCCCGCCGGGTCGGACACGTCGCTCGGCAGCGTGCAGCCGGGCAGGGCGGCCAGCGCCACGGCGGCGGCCTGGCCGATGCCGAACGCGCCGGAGCCGCTGCACCACACGTCCCAGCCGGCCGCGTAGGCCAGGTCGTGGGCGCTGCGCGCGGCGGTGAGGCCGCCGAGCCGGTCCAGGCGCAGGTGCAGGGCGCGGCCCGCCTCCAGTGCGAGGGCGGCGTCGAGGGTGTCGAGGTCGCCGACGTCGGGGGCGACCGCGGTGCCCACCCGCTGCTGGAGGCGGGCGTGCGCGGTGAGGTCGGCGGCGGCGAACGGCCGTTCGATCGCCACCAGGCCGTAGGCGTCCAGGCCCTCCAGGACGGCCATGTGCTCGGGCGAGCCGGTGTAGGCGTGGCCGGCGTCGGCGACCAGGGCGAGCGCCGGGTAGGCCCGGCGGATCGCGCGGACGGGCTCGATGTCCCAGCCGGGGCGCACGTCCAGGGTGACGCGGGTGTGGCCGGCGCCCACGGCCTGGTTGACGCGGCCCGAGACGGTCTCCAGGACGGGCTCGGGTGTGATCCGCGCGCCGGTCACGATGGACGTGCGGGTGCCGCCGAGCGCGTGCGCGAGCGGCAGGCCCCGCGTGCGGCACCACAGGTCCCAGCAGGCCACGTCGATCGCGGCGGCCGCGTCGCGGGCGCCGAGGTCGGCCGCGGCGGACACGTCCTCGGGGCGGTCCCAGTCGAGCCCGATGAGGGCGGGGCCCATGCGCTCCTCGATGTCGGCCCAGAGGGTGCCCGCCGCCGTGTCCGGGGCGGCGACCTCGCCCCAGCCCACCGCGCCGTCGCCGCAGGCGAGCCGGACGAGGATGCTCTGCGGCCGCCGCCCGCGCGGCATCGCCACGCGGAAGGCGTCGCAGCCCTGGATCTGGGGCACCCGGATCCGCCCTCTCGTGCTCGGGAGTGTTCTCCTCCAATGATCCCCCTTCCGGGGACCAGGGGAGACACCCCCGCCGATCAGGCCGCCCAGGTCACCTGGCGCAGGTCGCGGTCGACCGCGCCGGCGGCGCGCTCCACCTCGTGCGCGGGGGCGATGCGGTCGGCCCACGACCACCAGTACCAGCGGTCGCCGCCCGCGTCGCGCTCGCACAGGACGGTGCCGTACCGGTCGGGCGAGGTGCGGTCGAGCACCTCAAGCCGCGGCCGGGACCCCGTGGTGACCAGCAGCGTGAGGTACCCGCGCCGGGTCAGCGCCCCGCCGAGCTCGTCCAAGATCGAAACGTCTTCCTGTTCCATCGTCGCCCCCTGTGCCGTATTTCGGCGTCATAAGGTGTGACGTGGGCCACGGGCCGAAGGTTCACCTGGACGGCCGGCCGATCCCGGCGGCGGTCGCGGCCGCGGCTCAGGACGGGCAGCTCGCCTCCAGCGACACCGGCTTGGCCTGCGGCGCCTGCGGTTTGCGCGTCGAGCCGGGGCTCGGCGACGCCGAGCCGTCCGAGCCGCCGCCGTTCCCGCCGTCCCTGCCGGTCGAAGGGCTCGCGGAGGGGCTCTGGGGGCCCTTCTGGGGCTCGACGGCCTTGGCGGTCAGCTTGCGGATCATCGCGAAGTCGGGGTTGCCGGTGCTCACCAGCGGCGGGACGAACTGGAGGCTGTCGATCTGCGCGCCGCCCTTGACCTTGTTCGACAGCTTCATCAGCGCCGGCAGCAGCTCCTGCGGGATGTCGGTGGACAGGGTCCGCTTGGCGGCCGAGGCGAGCTTGTCGAACTTGGTGAGGATCGTCTGCGGGTCGGCCTGCTTGGCGATCGCGCGCATCAGGCACTTCTGGCGGCCCATCCGGACGTAGTCGTCGCTGTCGGTGCGGGACCGGCCGTACCAGAGCGCCTCCTTGCCCTTCAGCGTCCGGTCGCCGGGCTGCAGCACGCCGCCTCGCTGCCCGTACGGGATGGGCTCGGTGACCTTGACCCGGACGCCGCCCATGGCGTCGATGATGTCGGCGAACCCGAACATGTCGACCAGGATGTAGTAGTCGATCCGCAGGTCGAGGATCCCGGCGATCGTGGCCTTCAGCAGCTCGGGGCCGCGGTGGTTCTTGGCGACGCCGGGCACCATGTCGGGGTGCTCCTCGGCGTACTGGTAGACCTCGTTCAGCAGGCCGGGCGTTCCGGCGCCGTCGCCGGTGAAGCCGTAGGGGAAGCGGTTGCGGGCGGGCCCGGGCGGCAGCTGGAATCTCTCCAGGTTGCGCGGCAGGCTCAGCAGCACCGTGTCGCCGGTCTTGGTGTCGACGCTGGCCACCGTCATGCTGTCGGTGCGCACGCCCTCGCGGTTGGCGGCGGCGTCGCCGCCGAGCAGCAGCACGTTGACCCGCGCCTCCCCGTTCCAGGGGTCGTCGGCGTCGATGTGCCGGCCGTTCTCGCTGCCGGTGCGGAAGATGCTGGTCAGCGCGTCGCGGTAGACGTAGGTGCTGTGCGCCGACCAGGCCATCGGCACCGCGACGGCGAAGCACATCACGGCGACCGAGCCGACGCCGAGCGTGCGGGCGCTGAGCGACAGCTCCTCCGGCCGGACGAGCTGGTAGGAGCGGATGACCACCACGACCCACACCAGGCCGAGCGCCGTGAGGCCGGCGGCGATCCGCTGCAGCGCGTCGGGGCGGACGGCCAGATGGGACAGGTCGGCGCGGTAGATCGCGGCGGCGGTGGCGGCGGCGGCCAGCGCGAGGTAGAGCGCCAGCAGCAGCCCGCCGGCGATCCGGCGGCCCGTCACCAGATGCGCGATCCCCCAGACCAGCGCGGACGCGAGCGTCAGCGCCAGCGCGCGGGGCAGCCCGCCCGGCTCGCCGGGGGGACGGCCGGTGTCCCCGGCCCGGGCACGCCGACTCGCTGATCGACTCGACATGTCCGCTCCGATCCCCCCACCGCGTGAATCCAGCCTCCGCCTCACATTATGGACGCGCGGAACCGGGTCAAGGTTGCGGAGGAGTCGACCGAATGCGAGCTTTTCGCTGCTTCAGGTGCAGCTCTTGCCCAGGATATGCACTCCGGCCGCGCGATGGGAGCCCGGCCCCGCCTCCCGGACCGCGCGCGCCGCCGTCCGCCTGATCGCGCCGTAGTCCGGCCGTTCCGCCGCGAACGCGGGCGGGTCGAACCGCAGGCCGGTCACCTCGGCGTCCCCGGCCCGGCCCGCCAGCGCGACCAGCGCCGGGAGCAGGCTCCGCGGGAGATCGGTGGTGACCGAGTCCTTGAGGATCCGCGTGAGGCGCTGGAAGCCGCGCAGCATGGTCACCGGCCCGGCCTGCCGCGCCAGCGCCCACAGCAGGCATTTCTGGCGGGCCATCCGGTCGTGGCCGCTGCCGCCGGCCGGGGGCCGGCCGAATCCGAGGGCCTCCCGTCCGCTCAGCCGGCGGCAGCCGGGCCTGAGCACCCCTGCGGGGGCCTGCCGCCCCGGCACGGGCACCGCCTCGTCCACGCAGATCCGCAGGCCGCCCACCGCCTCCACGATCAGCCGGAGGCTCCGCATGTCGACCATCGCGTAGTAGGGGACGGGACGTCCGAGGATGTGGCCGGCCGTCCGCTTCAGCAGTTCCGCGCCCGGGTCGCGGACGCGCCCGCCGCCCGCGAGGACGCCGGGGTGGGCGAGGCCGTGCGCGTAGACCTCGTCCAGCGGCCTGCCGGGCGGGTACGGGACCGGGCCGCTGCCCGACCACACCGGCACGTGCCGCAGGTCGCGCGGCAGGCCCAGCAGCAGCGTGTCGCCCGTCCTGGTGTCGATGCTGGCCAGCGTCATGCCGTCGGTGCGGATCCCGGGCCGGCGCGCGCCCGCGTCGGCGCCGATGAGCAGCACGTCCAGGCGCGGCGTCCCCGCCCGGGCCCCGGACGCCGGCGGGATCCCGTCCCGCGCGGGCGCGGCGGTGCCGGGCTCGCGGGCGACGGACGCTCGCGGGGCGTCCGGGAAGACGCTGGAGATCATGTCCCGCTGCAGGTAGCCGTAGTGCGCCACCGTCAGCGGCGGGACGATCACCAGCAGGCACAGCACGGACACGGTGGTGCCCCCGGCGAGCCGCCACAGCGGGGACAGCCGTCCCGGCGCCAGCACGGCGTAGGAGTGGACGATCAGCAGCGCCCACAGCGCCGCCACGGCGACGGAGGCCGCCATGAGCAGCAGCAGCCGGCCCGGCCGCACCGACAGGTCCAGGAAGGCCGCCCGGCCCCGCCCGGCGGCCAGCGACGCCGCCGCCACCAGCAGCGCCTGCGCGGCGAGCAGCGCCTGGCCGAGCCGGACCCGTCCGGCCCGCAGGTGCGCGACGCCCGGCAGGACCGGCGACACGGCCGCGATCAGCAGCGCCGCCGCCAGCCCCGGCAGCCCCGCCGGCTCCGGCGGCCCGCTCTCCCGCCGCCCGCGCCGCGCCGTGCTCCCGGTCGGCCCGGCGGCCCAGGCCCGTCCCGCGGCTTCGTCGACCATGTGTGCGCCCCCCTTGAGGACGCGGACCCCCTTCCGCGCCCCTGAGGTAAGAGAGTGCAGGTGGGAGCCGGGAAAGGGCGGCGGAAGGCGCGGCGTGTCGGGAAAAGCCGTGTCAGGGGATGTCCGGGAAAGCCGGAAACACCGGCCGGGTCACCAGCTGGTGGCCAGCGGCATCCCCTCGGCGTAGCCGGACGAGCTCTGGATCCCGACCGTCGCCCGCTCGTGGAACTCCTCCAGCGTGCGGGCGCCCGCGTAGGTGCACGAGCTGCGCAGCCCCGCGACGATCGAGTCGATCAGGTCCTCCACACCGGGGCGCTGCGGGTCCAGGAACATGCGGGAGGCGGAGATGCCCTCCTCGAACAGCGCCTTGCGGGCCCGGTCGAACGGCGAGTCCTCGGCGGTGCGCAGCCGGACGGCCCGCGCCGAGGCCATGCCGAAGCTCTCCTTGTAGAGCCGGCCGTCGGCGGCCCGCTGAAGGTCGCCCGGCGACTCGTAGGTCCCGGCGAACCAGGAGCCGACCATCACGTTCGCGGCGCCGGCCGCGAGCGCCAGCGCGACGTCGCGCGGGTGTCGGACGCCGCCGTCCGCCCAGACGTGCCGGCCGAGGCGGCGCGCCTCGGCGGCGCACTCCAGCACCGCGGAGAACTGCGGGCGGCCGACACCGGTCATCATCCGGGTGGTGCACATGGCGCCGGGGCCCACGCCGACCTTGACGATGTCGGCGCCCGCCTCGATCAGGTCGCGGGTGCCCTCGGCGGTCACCACGTTCCCGGCGACGACCGGGACGCCCGGGTCCAGCCCGCGGACCGCGGCCAGCGCGCCGATCATCTTGTCCTGGTGGCCGTGCGCGGTGTCGACGACGAGCAGGTCGGCGCCCGCCTCCAGCAGGGCCTTCGCCTTGCCGGCCACGTCGCCGTTCACGCCCACCGCCGCGGCGATGCGCAGCCGGCCGGAGGCGTCCACGGCGGGGTCGTAGAGCGTGGCGCGCAGCGCCCCCGTCCGGGTGAGGACGCCCGTGAGCCGCCCCGCGGCGTCCACGACCGGGGCGAGCCGGTGCCCGCGCTCGTGCAGCCGGTCGAACGCCTCGCGCGGGTCGACGCCGTCCGGCAGGGTCACCAGGTCGCGCGACATGATGTCGCGGAGCTGGGAGAACCGGTCGACGCCCTGGCAGTCGGCGTCGGTCACCACGCCCACCGGACGGTCGTCCTCGACCACGATCACGGCGTTGTGCGCGCGCTTGGGCAGCAGCGCCAGCGCCTCCCCGGCGGTGCTGGCGGGGGACAGCCGGATCGCGGTGTCCACGATCAGGTCGCGTCCCTTGACCCACCCGATGACCTCGGCGACGACGTCGACCGGGATGTCCTGCGGGAGCACCGCGACGCCGCCGCGGCGGGCGATCGTCTCGGCCATCCGGCGGCCGGACACGGCCGTCATGTTCGCGACGACCAGCGGGACGGTCGTCCCGCTGCCGTCGCAGGTGGACAGGTCGACCTCCAGGCGGGACCCGACCGACGAGCGGCGGGGGACCATGAAGACGTCGTTGTAGGTGAGATCGTGAGCGGAATGCTCACCGTTCAGCAGGCGCACGGCTGTACTACACACCAATCGCGGACGAAAGTGGCTGGGCCACCGTACATTGTGATCCATACCCGGCCGTGCTCCGGCCAAGCCCGGCCACCGGCCGGGGGCGAGGGAGCCGGGACGGCCTCCGCGCAACCGTGCCCCGGGGTGATGACCGTCTGTCCCAGCGGTCCGTCCAGATGTTTCTCTCCGGTCTGTCCGCCCCCATCCAGCCGTAACGCGGGTGACCGCATGGACAAGGCGGAAAACGGTGCAACGTGAGGCTTAGCTCTCTGTAAAGTTACCTCTTGACGGAACTGCGCCCCCGATGCACTTTTCTTACATGTGCCTCACGCGGACCGCCGACCCGCCGTAGGGGCGTGACATCAGAACACCGGGAGAAGGCGCATGCAGGCCACGCACTTGGACCCGGTCAGCCGCGCTCGGCCGCGCCGCGGGCCGCCTCGCCCGCGCGGCGATCCCCGAAGCGATCACCGCCACCCCGCACGCCCACCGCCCGGCGCGCCCCCGCGCCGGGCGCGCGGCGTGAGCCCCGGCGTCTCGCTTTCGTGCCGGTTTACGCGGCGCCGAAATCGTCGCTCCCCCGATCGGGGGGTAGACGCTTCGACGGCCGCCGGGCAGGACGAACACGAGCAAGATCAATATTTGACGTCACACCGTCCCGAAATGGAATGATCTTGCAGTTGCTGGCAAAACGATTCATCACATGTCGAGGAGGACAGCCGTGCTGGATGCGGTCGACGCCGTGCTCGTCCGCGAGCTCCAGCGGGATGGCAGGGCGACGTTCCAGGCGCTCGCCGACCGCGTCGGGCTTTCCCGCACGGCCGTGCGGGCGCGGGTGCAGAACCTTCTCGAAACCGAGGTCGTCCGCGTCGTCGGCATTGTGCACGCCGCCGTGGTCGGCGCAGAGGCGATCGGGCACGTCTCGGTCACCGTCGAGGGTTCGGCGAGGGAGGTGGCCGGAGCCATCGCCGAGCACCCGGCGGTCAGCTTCACCGCGCTGACCGCCGGCCCCTACGACCTGGTCGCGCAGGTGCGCACCCGCGACGACACCGCGCTCGCGGCCGAGGTGGACCACATCAGGTCCATACCCGGCGTGCGCGCGGCGGAGGTGTTCCGTTCGGTCTCCACCGTGCGCGATACGCACGCGGTGGTTCGGGAGCTCGGCGAGGTCACCCTCGACGACATCGACTGGCGGCTCCTCCAGGAGTTGCAGCGCGACGGCCGCGCCCCCTACACCAGGCTCGCCAACATCATCGGCCTGTCGCAGGCCGCCACCCGGGCCCGGGTGGTCAGGCTCATGCGCACGGGCGTCATCCAGGTCACCGGCCTGGCCGATCCGCTGGCCCTCGGCGCCGCCGAGCTCGGCGGCTTCGGCCTGGTGGTGACCGGCGGGCTGCGGAAGGTCGCCGAGGCGGTGGCCGCCCAGGAGGGCATCCGCTACCTGGCGACCGGGTTCGGCCGCTACGACATCGTCGGGCAGGCCGAGGCCGCCTCCCGCGGGGAGCTCGTCGAGGTCCTGGACGCCATCCGGTCCGTCCCCGGCGTGACGGTGCGCGAGTCCTGGCACCACCTGGACGTGGTGAAGGAGTCCTACGCGGTCGAACTCCCCGAGAGACCCCTGAACGGGCAGTAGAAGGGCGCCTCGGTCACGGTGCGCACCGTGGCCGAGGCAGGCACGCCCTCCTCACCGCGCCCTGAACACGGCGCACTGAACACGGCGCCTTGAACACGGCGGCCTGCCCGCGGCGTCCTGCGACACGGCGCCCTAGTCCCGGTGCAGGGCGACCTCTTCCAGGTCGAGCTCGTGCATGACGCGGTCGAGCACCTCGTCGTCGATGCGCCGCTCGTCCCGCATCCGGACGAACACGCGCCGCTCCGCCGACAGCATCTCCCGCCGCAGCCGCCGGTAGGTCGCCGTCGGGACCTCCTCGCCCTCCGGGCCCGTCCCGCCGCCGAGCCGCTCCCACGCCCGCAGCTGCCGGTGCTCGGCCAGCTCCCGCAGCCGCGTCACGACCGACTCGTCCAGTTCCTCCTCGGCGTTCAGCTCCTCCAGCCGCTCCAGCGCGGCCTGCGCGGCGGCGTGCTGGGCGCCCGCCTCCGCCACGGTGTCGGTGTAGCGCTCCCGGTCGCTGCCCACGCGCAGCACGCGGATCAGCATCGGGAACGTCAGCCCCTGCACCAGCAGCGTCCCGAGGACGGTCGTGAACGTGAGGAAAAGGATCAGGTCGCGGCCCGGGAACGGCTTGTCGTCCGAGGTCACGAATGGGATCGCGAACGCGGCGGCCAGCGACACCACCCCGCGCATCCCCGCCCACGACACGATGACCCGGCCGCGCCAGCCGATTCCGCTGTCCTTCTCGCGCGCCCGTTTCGACACCCATACCGGGATGTAGGACGCGGGGAACACCCACACGAACCGCGCGGCGACGGTCACCGCGAAGATCGCGACGGCCCATCCGGCCAGCTCCGTCCAGCCGCGCTGGGACAGCCCGTCGATCACCGGTGGCAGCTGGAGCCCGATCAGCAGGAACACCACCGTCTCCAGGACGAAGACCATGACCTTCCAGAACGAGCGCCCGATCAGCCGCGTCACGGCGGGCGACTCGGTGAACCGGTGGCCCAGGTACAGCCCGCTGACCACCACCGCGATGACCCCGGACGCGTGGACCGTCTCGGCGATCAGGTAGGCGGCGAACGGGGCCGCGAGCGCCACGCCGTTCTCCACGAGCGGATCGTCCAGCCGGGTCCGCAGCCAGTGCAGCGGCGGCCCGAGCAGCAGGCCCACCGCCGCCCCGGCGAGCGCCGCGAACAGGAAGCGCAGCGCGCCGTCGGCGAGGGTGAAGCCCGCGCCCGTCGCCGCGATGACCGCCACCCGGAACGCCGTCAGCGCCGTGGCGTCGTTGAACAGGCTCTCGCCGACCAGCACCGTCACCGCCCGGCGCGGCAGGCCGAGGCGCTGCGCCACGCTCACCGCCGCGACCGCGTCCGGCGGCGCCACGATCGCGCCGAGCACGAACGCCGCCGACAGCGGCAGCCCGGGCACCAGCAGGTGCGCGGTGTACCCGACGGCGAAGGTGGTGAACAGCACCAGCCCCACCGACAGCAGCGCGATCGACCGGACGTTCTCGCGCAGGTTGTAGTAGGAGCTCTGCCACGCCGCCGAGAACAGCAGCGGCGGCAGGAACACATACAGCACGAACTCGGGGTCGAGCTCGAACTCCGGCACGCCCGGCACGAACGAGAGCAGCAGCCCCGCGATCACCAGGACCAGCGGCGCCGACAGCCCGAGCCGCCGCGCCGCCGCGGCCACCGTCAGGGCGCTGACCGGCACGGCCAGCAGCCACAGCGCCTGCGTCGTCTCCACCTGCCAGATCATGGCATGACCGGCCCGGGACCGGGCGCCTCCGGTGCCGGTCAGGACCGGTCGGCGCCGGTCAGTGGTGGTCGCGGCCCCGGGACTCGCGGGCGGTCTCCTTGGCGAACGCCAGGAAGTCGCGGGCCGCTGGGGGCAGCCGCCGGTGGGCGTGGACGAGGCCGATCATCCGGGTGATCGGCGGCATGAACGACCGGACGGCCACGCCCTCGGTGTCGTCCAGCTGGTTGCGGTACCACAGCAGCGAGCCCATGCCGGCGCGGACCCAGCCCAGCCAGGAGCCGCGCTCGTCGGACTCCACCGCGGCGACCGGGGTGGCGCCGATGCGCCGCAGCATGGTGTCGATCTCCAGGCGGCGGGGGCTGCCGCGGGCGGGCAGGACGAGGCGCATGCCGTCCAGCGCGTTCAGGGGCACCGGCTCGCGCACCTTCAGGGCGGGCGGGGAGATCAGCACGACCTCGCGCTGCTCGAACGGGTGCGCGGCCATGTCGCCGGGCACGGGCAGGTCGGTGAGCGCGAGGTCGGCGCGGCCGGCGCGCACGGCGGCCGCGACCTGGTCGCGGCCGTCGCAGCGGACGACGCGGACGCGGACGGCCGGCTGGTCGCGGGCGAAGCGGGGGATGAGCCGCCCGGTCAGCTCCGGCTCCAGCGAGGAGGTGGTGGCGATGCGCAGGTCCGTGCCGCGCTGCCCGTTGGGACGGGCGCCGGACATCCCCTCGATCGCCTCGACGGCGTCCAGCGCGACCCGGGCCTGCCGGACGACCTGCTCGCCGATCGTGGTGAGGACGACGCCGCGCCCGGACCGGGCGAACAGCTCGACGCCGAGTTCGCGCTCCAGCTCCCGGACGGCCCTGGACAGGGCGGGCTGGGCGACATAGAGAGCCTGGGCCGCCGACGTCATCGTGCCGTGGTCGGCGGTCGCCACGACGTAGCGCAGCTGCCGCAGATTCATGTCTTGACCGTATGACAACGAGGGGATGCGGTCTTGGACATAGCCGGAATCGGACCGGAGATTTCCCCATTCTCACCGCGATGACCTGGTGATCAAGGACGGTGAGGGGTCAGGCGGCGCCCGCCCTGGGGGCGGGGACGGTCTCCGCTTCGGGCTGGAGCTGCGGGGCGCCGACGCCGCAGTGGCTCTTGCACTGCGGCTCAGTCACCTCGCCGCCGGGGGCGCGGAGCGCGTCGTCGCCGACGGTCAGGAAGCTCAGCACGGCACCGGCCGCCAGCAGCGCGGCGCAGATCACCATGGCGAGCCGGAACCCGCCCGAGAAGTCGCCCGGGTCGTCGTAGGCGTCCCCGGTCAGCCCGGCCAGCGGCGGGATCGCCGCGACCGCGAGCAGCCCGGCGGCCCGCGCCACCGCGTTGTTGACGCCGCTGGCCACGCCCGCGTGCCGCTCGTCGGCGGTGGCGAGGACGGTCGCGGTCAGCGGCGCGACCACCGCCGCGAGGCCGAGCCCGAACACGATCACGGCGGGCAGGATTGTCCACGCGTAGGAGGCGTCCTTGCCGATCCGGCTGACCAGCACCATCCCGCCGGCGGCGACGAGCAGCCCCGCCGTCATGGGCAGCCGGGGCCCGATCTTCTGCGCGACCGCGCCCGCCCGCGCCGACAGCAGCAGCATCAGCGCCGTGACTGGCAGCAGCGCCGTCCCGGCGGCGATGGGCGAGAACCCGCCGACCACCTGGAGGTTGAGGACGAACAGGAAGAACATGACGCCCATCCCGCCGTACACCACGAACGTGACGACGTTGACGGCGGAGAACTGCCGCGAGGCGAACACCTCCAGCGGCAGCATCGGCTGCGGCGCCTCCCGCCGCGACCGGGTGCCCGGCAGGCGCCGGCCCTTGCCGCGGGACCGCTCCACCAGCACGAACACGACGGCGGCCGCCACCCCCGCGACGGCGGCGGCGCCCACCAGCGCCGGGGCGGTGGTGCCGGCGGGCGCCTCGGTGAGCGCGTAGGTCGTCCCGGCGAGGGCGAGCGCGGCCAGCGCCGCCCCCAGCACGTCGAAGCGCCCGTGCGCGCCCGGGTCGAGGCTCTCGGGGACGTGCCGCACCGCCACCAGCACCACGATCACGGCGAGCGGGACGTTGAGCAGGAACACCCAGCGCCATCCCGCCGCCTCGACCAGCCAGCCGCCCGCGAACGGCCCGACCGCCCCGGCGACGCCGCCCAGGCCCGACCAGGCGCCGACCGCGCGCGGCCGGTCGTCGGCCGCGAACGACGCCTGGATGATCGCCAGCGAGCCCGGCGTCAGCAGCGCCCCGCCGACGCCCTGCAGCGCCCGCGACGCCACCAGCATGCCGACGTCCTGCGCGGCGCCGCACAGCACCGACGCGACCGCGAACCACACGACGCCGACCAGGAAGATCCGCCGCCGGCCGTAGCGGTCGCCCAGCGAGCCTCCGAGCAGGATGAACCCCGCGAGCGTGAGCGTGTAGGCGTTGACCGTCCACTGGAGCCCGGCCATGTCGGCGTCCAGGTCGCGCGCCAGCCTCGGCAGCGCCACGTTGACCACCGTGGCGTCGAGCATGGCCACGCTCGACCCGAGCACGGTCGCCAGCAGGATCCAGCGCCCCGGGCCGGTGCTCAACCGGACGTCGGCCATTACACGATCAGATCATCGACGAAGCACCAGCGCCAGTCCTCACCGGGCTCGAACGACCGGACGATCGGGTGCCCCTCGTTCTTGTAGTGCGCCGTCGCGTGCCGCATCGGAGAGGAGTCGCAGCAGCCCACGTGGCCGCAGCTCAGGCACAGCCGCAGATGGACCCACCGGGTGCCCTCCTCCAGGCACTCCTGGCACCCCTGCGGGGTGCGCGGATCCGGGTCCTGGGCCGGGATCGACCGCACATGCTCACACGTTGCCATGCGTGCATCGTCGCACGCCGGAGGCCGTTTGATCACGACCGGCCCGCGCGGTCACCAGTGATCGGGGCTGAACGGCTCGTCCTCGGGACGCGCCGACTCCGACAGCAGCCGCAGGTCCGACTCGACCATCATCGTCACCAGGGCCTCGAAGCCGATCCGGGGCTCCCAGCCGAGCTGCTCGCGGGCCCGCTTCGGGTCGGCGCACAGCAGGTCCACCTCCGCCGGGCGGGTGTACTGCTCGTCCAGGACGACGTGGTCCTCCCAGTCCAGGCCCGCCGTCCGGAACGCGAAGTCCACCAGCTCCCGCACCGACTGGGTCCGGCCCGTCCCGATGACGTAGTCCACGGGGGCGTCCTGCGCCAGCATCAGCCGCATCGCGCGGGCGTAGTCGCCGGCGTAGCCCCAGTCGCGCCGCGCGTCGAGGTTGCCCAGGCGCAGCTCGGTGGCGAGGCCCAGCCTGATGCGGGCCGCGCCCAGCGACACCTTCCGCGTGACGAACTCCGCCCCGCGGCGCGGCGACTCGTGGTTGAACAGGATCCCGCTGACCGCGAACATCCCGTACGACTCGCGGTAGTTCTGCGTGATGTAGTGCCCGTAGCTCTTGGCGACCCCGTACGGGCTGCGCGGGTGGAACGGCGTCCGCTCGTTCTGCGGCGTCTCCCGGACCATCCCGAACATCTCCGAGGAGGACGCCTGGTAGAAGCGGATCTGCGCCCGCCCGGGCGTGCGGGACGGGCTGATGCCCGACACCACCCGGATCGCCTCCAGCATCCGCAGCACGCCCATCCCGGTCACCTCGGCGGTGAGCTCGGCCTGCTGCCACGACATCGGCACGTAGGAGATGGCGCCCAGGTTGTAGACCTCGTCGGGCTGGACGCGCTCCACCGCGGAGATCAGGCTGCCCTGGTCCAGCAGGTCCCCGGTGGTGATCCGCACGTCGCCGATGTGCTTGCGCAGCCGGGACACGTGGGGGTTGGCCTGGCCGCGCACCAGACCCCACACCTCGTACCCCTGCTCAAGCAGATGCTCGGCCAGGTACGAGCCGTCCTGCCCGGTGATGCCGGTGATGAGTGCTCGCCTGGACAGCGGATCCTCCATGGCTGAATAGGTCGGGCCCGCCGCGCACGGGAGCCGCGGCGAGCGTGGCCTCTGAGGTTAGCGACCCCGTCCCGATGCTGACGAGGGAGGGCGACGTTTGAACCGAATTCGCTTCTGGTTCACAGGGGCCGCACATCACCGCAGGTACGCGGGCGGCCGGATGGAGCGGCCGGGATCGAAACGACTACCGGGTCGTCGCTTCGCGCTGGCGGGCGCGGTAGGCGGCCACGTGCATGCGGTTGCCGCAGGTGCGGCTGTCGCAGTAGCGGCGGCAGCGGTTGCGCGACAGGTCGACCAGGACGCGCGAGCAGTCGGGCGCCTCGCAGGTGCGCAGCCGGTCGAGC
This sequence comes from Actinomadura rubrisoli, assembly GCF_004349215.1. Lineage (GTDB taxonomy): Bacteria > Actinomycetota > Actinomycetes > Streptosporangiales > Streptosporangiaceae > Spirillospora > Spirillospora rubrisoli. Next base: position 25,339 of record NZ_SMKU01000026.1, read on the forward strand.
TCGCCCGCCGCCACCACGTACGCCAGCGCCATGCCGCAGTCGGCCGCCAGGTGCTCGCCGACGGGCGCGCCCGGGGCGAAGTAGTGCACGTGCCAGTCATAGCCGTCGTGGTCGGTCAGGTGCGGGGTGGTGCGCACCTCGCCCACGATGTCGTTGACCAGCCGGACGGCGGTCGGAACGTCGGAGGCCCGGAACACGGCGTGGAACCGGTCGCGCAGGTCGATGGCGCGGGCCAGATCGGCCTCGGTGAGCTCCCCCACGTCGCTGAACAGGTTGCGCGCCACGAAGGAGCGCAGGCCGGGCAGTCCGCCGAGCTCCTCGACGCCGGAGGCGGCGCCGCCGGTGTTGATCAGGTCGACGACGACGGCGAGCGCCTGCTCGGTGTCATGAGTGAAGATCACGATGACTCCAGTCTCCGGGGGACCGGGGCGTGCTGCTCCTGGGGGTCTCCCCTGACCCCCCAGCGCGGTGCGGAGGTGGTCGTGCGCCCGGCAACGCCGCCGGGGCCGGAACGCGGCCCGGCCTCAACCATATGACGCGGAGAGCCCCCTTCCGCGCACACCCCGCCATGAATCGGGGGCGCTCCAGGCGCCCGCATCCTGCGGGAACGTTCCAGCATCGGCGGCGCCCGCCGCGCGTACCGGACGGCTTTCGGGACAGGATCAGGGCGTGGGGGAGGACCGGCTGTTCATCGTCTTCCTGGTCGTGGCCGTCGTGGTGCTGCTGGCCCGCGCGCTCGCCGGGCGGATCCGCGCGCCCGACGCGATCCTGCTGGTGCTGCTCGGCATGGCGGCCGGGTTCGTGCCCGCGCTGCCGCAGGTGGTCGTCTCGCCCGAGCTGGTGCTGTTCGGCTTCCTGCCGCCGCTGGTCTACCACGCGGCGTTCTTCACCGCGCCCCGCGAGGCCCGCGCCGACATCGTCCCGATCGTCACCCTGGCGTTCGGGCTCACCACCGTCACCACGGTCGCGGTCGCGGCCACGATCCACGCGCTGCTGCCCGGCCTCGGCTGGGCCGCCGCGCTGGCGTTCGGCGCGGCCGTCGCGCCCACCGACGCGGTCGCCGCCACCGCCGTCCTCCAGCGGCTCGGCGCCCCGGCGCGGCTGGTCACGATCCTGGAGGGCGAGAGCCTCATCAACGACGGCGTCGCGCTGACCATGTTCGGCCTCGCCGCCGAGGCCCTCGGCACCGGTTTCACGTTCGCCCACGGCGCCGGACGGCTCGCGCAGGTCGTCGTCGGGGGCGTGCTGTACGGGCTGGTCGTCGGCATCGCGATCCGCCGCTTCCGGCGCTCCATCCAAGACCCGATCAGCCAGATCATCGTGTCGCTGGTGACCCCGTACCTCGCCTACATCCCGGCGGAGAACTTCGGTGCCTCCGGCGTGCTGGCGACCGTGGTGGCGGGGTTCTCGATCGGCACGCACGGCGAGGGCGTCCTGCAGCCCGCGTCCCGCATGGTCGGCAACACGTTCTGGCGGATCCTGACATTCCTGCTGGAATCGGCGCTGTTCGTCCTGCTCGGCCTGGAGATCCGCGAGGTGCTCCGCCGGCCCGGCGGCCACACGTGGGGGGACGTGGCGCTGACGACCCTCGCGGTGTCGGGCGTCGTCATCGGCGTCCGGCTGCTCTGGGAGCTCGGCAACGGCCCGCTGGCGGACCTGGTGCCCGGCGGCCGGCGCAGCCGGGAGGGGCTCGGCCGGCGGCAGCGGATCGTGATCGGCCTCGGCGGGATGCGCGGCGCGATCTCGCTGGCCATCGCCCTGTCGCTGCCCGCCGCCGTCGGGCCCGAGCGCGGCGTGCTCGTCCTGCTCACCGCGCTCGTCGTGCTGGTCACGCTGATCGGCCAGGCGCCGCTGCTGCCCCTGCTGCTGCGCCGCTTCGGGCTCATCGAGTCGGACGAGCGCCGGCGCGAGGTGATGGTGGCGCGCAAGGCGGGCCTCCAGGCCGCGCTGGCCCGGCTGGACGAGCTGGCCGAGGAGGACGAGGTGGACGAGCGGACCGCCGAGGCGTTCCGGCAGATGCTGGAGGTCAGGCTGGACCGCGTCCGGTACTTCCTGGACCGCCAGGACGCCGACGGGAGGTCGCGGCCGCCGGGCGGCCGCCATGTCCGCACCGAGCTGGTGCGGGCCCAGCGCGCCAAGCTGACCGCCCTCTACCGCAAGGGCAGGATCGGGGCGGGCACGCTCCGCGAGGTCAGCCGCGAGCTCGACTTCGAGGACCCGGTGGTGATCAGGAAGAGCCGCTCATGAGGCCGGGGGAGGGGCGGCGTGCGCAGTGGGCCAGCGTGCGCACCGGATCAGCGCGCAGTGGGTCAGCGCGCGTAGTGGGGGTCGGCGACGACCGGGTAGAAGGCGTCCGCGTGCTGGACCCGCATCGTCACGATCGTCCCCTCCAGCGTGTAGTCCGCCTTCACCTGGCGGAACATCGAGTCGCTGGCCCACGGGTTGTACAGGCGCCCGACGGTCGCGCCGTAGCGCAGGTGGACGACGTCGTACCCGCCGGACGGCATCGACTCCAGCGCCAGGCCGTCGGGGAGGGAGACCGCGAAGCGGAACTCCGAGGGGGCGTCGGGGCCGTGGATGACCGTGAGCAGCCGAACCCCGTTGTCGGTCGTCTGCGCCACGATGTCGGTGTCGAGGTCCACGCCGACGAACACCCGCAGGCTCGGCCGCAGCACCTGCGCGACCGTGTCGGCCGCCGCCACGTCGATGCCGAAGTGCAGGCGCTGGCCGTCCTTGGTGGGCACCCAGACCCCGTCACGGGCGCGCTGCCCCCACGCGACGTCCGGGTTCTCCAGCTCCTGAGGCTCGTTCTTGCCCCGCGCCACGAGAATCCTGGAGGCGGCGTTCATCGCCGCGGCAGCCCCGTCCCGTGCATGCCTCATGGCGGGCCCCCTCGCCTTCTTTCATCACTTCCGTGACATCACGCTGTCTTGGGTTTACCACGGGTTGGCCCGGCAGGACGCCCCCTTGGCCCGCGGCCGGTTGGAACGCGTCGTTCGCCCCGTGCGTCGTTGGACCTTACACCACGCTTATACGCGCCGGTCGGGCGCATTACGCGCCCGCCGGGACGGGCGCGTGATAAGGGAGTGATCTACGCGGGGGCCGCCACGATTCGCAATGCGGATCTTCCGCTCCGTAATCGCCCGGGCCACCGGTCGTGCCCCGCGCGGCCGTCTTCGCAAGGGCGGCCGGGCCGCGGTCCGGTGGAAAATGCTTTGCGGCAGAATGCCGGATCATCGCATCCTTGAGCACGTCGGGAACGACGGGTTCGAAGGGGTGAGCCACCGGTTAGGCGGCTGGTCTCCAAAACCAGCGGAAAGTGGGTTCGACTCCCTCCGCCCCTGCTGAAAACGGTCGACGGGCTTGTGGTGTAACGGAAGCACACTTCCCTTGCAAGGAAGCGATCAGGGTTCGACTCCCTGCTGGTCCACGTGGTGATCGACGCCGGCGCATGTCGCGTCCGGCGCCCGAGGAGGGTTGGCCGAACGGTAAGGCAGCAGTTTCGAAAACTGACGTCGAGGTGAAACTCGAAGGGGTTCGACTCCCTTACCCTCCGCAATTCGATCGGCGCCGGGAACCGCCGCGGCCCGCGCGGGCTGCAGCGGTTCCCGGCGGTTCTCTTCCATTCCGCCGCCAGGAGAGGGTCAGGCGACCGCGGGCTGCCCCGCGGTCGCGTTCTCGGCGAGGTCGTCGAGGACCTCCCCGAGACGGTCCAGGGCGCCCGCGATCCACGGCAGGCCCGCCGGCGCGGGGGACGCCAGGGCCGCCAGTCGCTGCTCGTCGTCCTCCCCGTAGAGCAGGCTCGGCGCCACCCGCATGCGCAGGACCTCGGGGGCCTCGCCGAACGCGCTGCCCGGCAGTACGCCCACCCCGTACCGTTCCAGGAGCAGGCCGGTCAGGTCGGCCGCCGTCCGGACGCCGTGGTTCGCGCGCAGGCCGTCCCGCATCGGACCGAAGTCGGGATAGACGTAGAAGGCCGCTTCCGGCCGCGTGACCTCGGCCCCCGCCTCGGCGAACCGGGCCGCGACGGCGCCGGTGACCGCGGCGTGCAGGCGCCTGCTGCGGTCCACGTGCTCGACCAGCTCGGACGGCTCGGCGAACGCGTAGGCGGCGGCGTGCTGCATCGGCGCGGGGGCGCTCGACCAGATCTCGCTGGCCACGCCCAGCAGGCTGTCGCGCAGCGACCGTCCGAACGGGCCGTCCGGCAGCCGCGCCACCCCGATCCGCCACCCGCCCGCCGCCAGGTTCTTGCTCAGCGCGGTCGTCACGACGGTCCGCTCCGGCGCGAACCGTGCCGGGCTCGGCACCGCCCGGCCGGGGGCGTGCACCAGGTCCCGGTAGATCTCGTCCGAGATGACGACCAGGTCCAGGTCCCGCGCGACCGAGCAGAGGCGGCGGACGGTGTCCTCCGAGGCGAGCGTGCCCGTCGGGTTGTCGGGCAGGGTCACCACGACGGCCCGGACGGTACGCCCCTCGGCGCGCGCCCGCACGACGGCGTCGGCGAGCAGCGCCGGGCTGGGCACGCCGCCCTCCCCGCGCGGGGTGGCCACCCGGATGGGCCGGGCGCCCACCAGCGACGTCTGCGCCGCGTAGGTCACCCAGCTCGGCGTCGGCACGACCACGTCCCCGCCGAGCGACAGCAGGAGGGCGAACAGCAGCGGCTTGCTGCCCGGCCCGCAGACGACCACCGAGGGGTCGGTGGGCAGCCCGCGGCGGCTCCAGTAGCCGGCCGCGGCCGCGCGCAGGACGGCGGACCCGGCGACGGGCCCGTACGCGCCGCGGGCCGCCGCGGCCTCAAGTTCGCGGGTCAGGGCGGGATGGATCGGGATCCCGGCCTCCCCGAAGCCGAGCGGCAGCACGCGCACCCCCTGCCTTCGCTTCCGGGCGATCGCCTCGTTCACGGCGAGCGTCGCGGACAGCGGTACCGGACGCGGAGAGAAGGACAGCGGCCGGGCCGGGGCGGACGTGGTCTGGGCGGGCATCGACGCTCCAAGGCATGCGAAAGGGCAGGTGAGATGACAGCGGGTGACGCAAAGGACCCCTGGGTGACCCGGCCGGGTTCGCTTAATGCTTACCCGCTTCAAGCATCATCACAAGCTAGTCTCATCGATGGAGACCATAAGGTGGACTGATGCTAGAGCTGCGCCGCCTGCGGCTGCTCGCCGAATTCGCCCGCCGCGGCAGCATCGCCGCGACCGCCGCCGCCCTCGGCTACACCCCCTCGGCCGTCTCCCAGCAGCTGGCCGCGCTGGAGCGGGAGGCCCGCATCCCGCTGCTGGACCGCACCGCCCGCAGCGCCGAGCTGACCGACGCCGGGCGCCGCCTCGCGGTCCGCGCCGAGGAGATCCTCGCCCTCGTCGAGACGGCCGAGGCGGAGCTGTCGGCCCAGGCCGACACCCCCATGGGCCGCGTGGTGGTCACCGCGTTCCCGACCGCCGCCGTCGCGTTCGCCCCGGCGCTGGCCCAGAGCCTCGGCGACCATCCGGGCCTGACGTTCGTCCTGCGGCAGACCCGCCCCGGGGACGGCATCCGCCAGGTCCAGAACGGGGAGGTGGACATCGCGCTGATCGACGACTGGACCGGCAAGGTCCCCGACCAGTCGCCCGCCGCGCTGGAGTTCTTCCACCTGCTCCGCGACCCGCTGGTCCTGGTCGTCCCCGCCTCGCACGCCATGTCGGACCCGGAGCGGCCCGTCCGGCTGCACGACCTGCGGGACGAGCCGTGGATGGCCGCGCCGCCCGGCGAGCCCTCCCGGCAGGCCGTGGAGCGCCTGCTGGACACCGTCGGCGGCGCCCGTCCCGTCCCGTGGGAGTTCGAGGGCCTGCACACGATCCTGAGCCTGGTGGCGCGCGGCATCGGCATCACCGCCGTCCCCGCGCTGGCGCTCGCCGCCGGGGACCAGGACGTGGCGGTGCGCCGCATCCCCGAGTGCACCCTGGCCCGCGAGGTCTACGCCGTCACCCGGACGGCGAGCGTGCGCAGGCCGTCCGTCGCGGTCACGCTGCGCGCCATCTACGCCGCCGCCCGCGACACCCAGCCGTCCCCGCCCGAGGGCTGACCCCCGCGTCCGGGCGCCGGGTGCGTCAAGTAGTTTCCGCAGCTCACCAGGGGTACTAATCGCATTCAGCGGGTCGTGGACCCCCGCCGCCCGACGCCTGGGACGGTGCGTCCGCGGTCGTGCGGCCGCGGCCGTGCGCGCCTCCCACAACCATTGACTCGTCGTCCGAGAAAGGGAGGTGGAGGGGGTTCACCGATCCCGGCTTTGGCCGCATCCGGCCGCCACCCGTACTCCGGGCGGTGCGGAGCCGAACCAACCGGCAAACGCGCGGGCTTCCGTCCCAAAGGGGGTGGGCCCGCGCCGGGCATCACGTACCGTGGGGCGAATCGTGACCACCTTTTCCGATACCAGGCACACCGATCGGGGAGCGCAGCGCTCGATGCAACGACCGGCGACCAGACCCGCGGAAGCGTCCGAGAAGGCGGCCCTGCCCGCGCCCCGGCCATCCGCCGGGGACGAGCCGGGCGGAGGTCATCACGCGTTCGAGCTCCCCCGGGTGACGGCCCTGCTCATGCACGCGCTGCCGCGCTTCGTCGAGGGGGTCATCGCCCCCGTCGCGGTCTTCTACGCCGCGCTCGTGCTCCTCGGGCTGAACGGGGCGCTCATCGCCGCCGTCGCCTGGGTGTACGGCGGCATCATCTACAGGTACGTGCGCGGCCACCCCGTCTCCGGGATGCTGCTGCTGGCCGCGGTCGGCGTCACCGTCCGGGCGGTGCTGGCGGCGGCCACGCACAGCGCGGTCGTCTACTTCCTCCAGCCGACCCTGGGCACGCTCCTGGTGAGCATCTCGTTCCTGGCCTCGGTCCCGCTGCGGCGCCCGCTGGCCAAGAAGCTCGCCAAGGACATGGCGCCGATCCCCGAGGCGTTCCTCCAGCACGCCAGGGTCCACCAGTTCTTCCTGCGCATCTCGCTGCTGTGGTCGATGGTGCTGTTCGCCAACGTCCTCATCAGCCTGTGGATGCTGTTCAACGAGTCGCTCGGCATGTACCTGTGGGTCCGCACCGGCCTGGTCGCCGGGCTGGGCGCGATCGGTGTCGGCGTCTCGGTCTGGGGCTTCAAGCGCTGCGTCCGCCGCGTCAACGGCGAGCCCGCCCGGGCCTGACGCCGCGGGTCCGGGCAGTTCAGGACGGTCGAGTCCGAACTTTTCCCCGGTTGGGGCCATCTCTCTTAGTCAGATAGATTTCACCAGCACGGGTGAATCTTGGAACTTGGGGGAGTTTGTGCGGGTCAAGGGGCGTTTCGGGCTTGTGGTGACCGGTGGTGCGGGCGCGATGGCGATCCTCGCGGCCGGCTGTAGCGGCGGCGGCAAGGGCGAGCTGGCCTCGGGGGAGTCGGGCACCCCGGTCACGATCACCCCCGCCAACGGGACCGCCCAGGTCAAGCCGGACGGGACGATCGAGGTCAAGGCGTCGCGCGGCAAGCTGGAGAAGGTCACCGTCCAGGGCGACAAGGGCGCGGCCGTCACCGGGCGGCTCGCCGCCGACCGCAAGTCGTGGCGCTCCGCCCGGACCCTGGCGCCCGGCGCGTCCTACACGGTCACCGCGCAGGGCCGCGACGACGGCAAGACCAGCACGGTGACCAGCGCGTTCACCACCCTGAAGCCGTCCAAGACGCTGTCGATCACCGACGTCACCCCGAACCTGAAGGGCGAGAAGGTCGGCGTCGGCATGCCGATCATCCTGCGGTTCAACCGCCCGGTCGCCGACAAGGCCGCCGTGGAGCGGGTCCTGAAGGTCACGCCGGACAAGCCGGTCGAGGGCGCCTGGCGCTGGATCGGCTCCGACCAGGTCATCTACCGGACGAAGACGTACTGGCAGCCGCACCAGACGGTGCGCTTCCAGGCGGACCTGGCGGGGGTGAACGCGGGCGGCGGCGTCTACGGGGCCAAGGACGTCCAGCAGACCCTCACGATCGGCGCCGCGCAGATCACCACCGGCAGCATCAGCGGCCACCACATGACCGTCAAGCGGGACGGGCGGAAGCTGCGGACGATCCCGTTCAGCGCCGGGAACGGCCAGACCCGCGAGTTCACCACCACCAGCGGCGTCCACCTGCTGATGGAGAAGGGCAGCCCGGTCACGATGATCTCCCCGGGCCGCAAGGAGGGCGACCCCGGCTACTACAAGACCGTGGTCAACTACGCGGTCCGCTTCTCCAACAGCGGCGAGTACGTGCACTCGGCGCCCTGGTCGGTCGGGTCGCAGGGATCGGCGAACGTCAGCCACGGCTGCCTGAACGTCAGCCCCGCCGACGCGAGCTGGTTCTACCGGATCATGCAGCGCGGCGACGTGCTCAAGCTCACCGGCAGCGACCGCGAGGTCGAGTGGGACAACGGCATGAGCTACTGGCAGTTGCCGTTCGAGAAGTGGAAGCGGGGCAGCGCGCTGTCCTGAGGCGTCCCTTGCAACGCTTTGATCTCGGACGACCGGCAAAACCCCAAGTCGGGGCGTGATCGCCGACTTTTGTCGCTAATGTCTCCCTGATAGGCGGGCGGGGTTTCTGGAGGTAGTGGTGCAGCGGAGGGTGACCGCAGGGGTTCGTACCGGGGCGGGGCTCGCGGGAGCGGTGCTGCTCTTGGCGACGGCCTGCTCCGGGGGAGAGAAGGACGACGGGGTCACCGTCGGCGGCAAGGGCGACTCGGCGGCCCCCCAGGTGACGGTCAACCCCGGCAACGGGGACGGCAAGGCCAGGCCGGAGGCGGGCGTCGTCGTCACCGCCACGGGCGGGACCCTGGAGCAGGTGACCGTCACGCTCAAGGGCAAGCCGGTCGACGGCGCGATGTCCGCGGACAAGACGAGCTGGAGGTCGCGCACGCTGCGCCCCGGCGCGCAGTACGCGGTCGCCGCCGTCGCCAAGAGCCCCAAGGGCAAGTCGACGACGGTGAACGCCAAGTTCGCCACCCTCAAGGCGGCGGCCGAACTGGACATCGCCGACGTCAGCCCGACCAAGGGCGAGAAGGTCGGCGTCGGCATGCCGATCATCGTCACCTTCAACCGCGCCGTCGGCGACCGCAAGGCCGTCGAGCGCGCGCTGGAGGTCAAGTCGACCAAGCCCGCGACCGGCGCGTGGTTCTGGGTGAGCGACACCCAGGTGATCTTCCGCACCAAGAACGGCGCGTACTGGCAGCCGAACCAGTCGGTCACCTTCACCGCGAAGCTGGCGGGCGTCAAGTCGGGCAAGAAGACCTACGGCATGACCGACTACACGCGCAAGTTCCGCATTGGCGACGCGCACATCATCAACGTGAGCACCAAGACGCACCGGCTCGTCGTCAAGAAGAACGGCAAGAAGGTCAAGTCCTGGGGGATCAGCGCCGGCCGCGGCGGCCGCGTCGTCAACGGCGTCGACACCTACCTGACCACCAGCGGCATCCACCTGACCATGGGCAAGGAGAATCCGGCGATCATGACGTCGGAGTGGATGGGCGTCAAGCCGGACGACAAGAAGAACGGCGGCTACAAGGAGATCATCCCGCACGCGGTGCGGATCTCCAACAGCGGCGAGTACATCCACTCGATGGCCGGCACCGTGTGGGCGCAGGGCCGCCAGAACGTCAGCCACGGCTGCCTCAACTCCCCGCCCGCCGCCGCCCAGTGGTTCTACAACTGGTCCTACCGCGGCGACCCGGTCATCATCACCGGCACCAAGCGCGGCCTCCCCTGGAACAACGGCTGGTCCTTCTACGAGATGCCGTGGAAGAAGTGGGTCAAGGGCAGCGCCCTCGACCAATCGGTGACCACAGCCTGACCACCACCGCACGCCCGCGGTCCGCCCCGTGCGGCCGCGGGCGACGCGCCGTTCACGTGGTGACTATCTGCGATGATTTCATTACCATCGGTGCAGAAGCGGCATACCTCTAGGTAATGGACAACCCTCTGGCGTCGCTATATGTCGGTCGGTTGCCATATTGTTACTCTCTGTGGAGAAAGGTGATTCCAGAGGACCATCCGAGGGGTGCTTCGCGATCAATCGCTTCGACAGCACAGTCATCCTGCTGTTTCCAGGGTCGACAAGTGATCCGCGCCCCGGTGCGCTGCGGACGCTGGTCGGCGAACGTGCGGGAGCGCAGGAGATTCTCGACGTTGTCCGAGGCGTGGCGGCGGAGTTCGAATGCGGCGACGACCTCCTGGCCCTCCTGGACGGCAAGGAGCGCGAAAGCTCCGCAGCGGAAGGTCTTTCGCCGGCGCCGCGGTATCTGCTCCAGTTCGCCGCGGCGCTGATCGCGGATGCCGCATGGTCGGCCCGGGGAGGGGAGCCCGCGGCCCGCGTAGGGCACAGCATGGGAGAGATCGCCGCTCTGACCGCGGCGGGAGCTCTGAGCATCGAGGATGGCGCCCGGCTGATCTGCCTGCGCGTCCGCGCCCTGGAGAAGGACTACCGGCAAGGCGGCATGCTGGCGCTCGGGACGCGGGCCGACCGGGCCCGGGCCGTGACGGCGGCCGTCGACGACCCGCGCCTGGCCGTCGCGTGTGAGAACGCGCCACGGCAGACGGTGATCAGCGGGCCCTCCGGCGCCCTGGAACCGGTGATCGCGGTCTGCGGCGCCCTGGGGGTGCGGTGCACACCGATCGACGCGCCGTACGCCTATCACAATCGGCGTCTGGCGCCGGCGGCCGCGGCGCTCACCGACTCGGCCCGGCACCTTCGGCGGCGGCCGCCGCGCGGCGTGGTCTGCTCGCCGACCTTGGGCCGGGATGTCACGGCCGCCGACGATCCTGTCGCCGTGGTCGCCGAGGCGCTGACACGCCCGGTCATGTTCGCCGAGGCGATTCGCCGCCTGCACGCTGCCGGCGCGCAAACATTCGTCGAATGCGGTCCGGGCCGGGTCTTGGCCCGTTGTGTGGAGGCGACCGTTCCCGATGTGCACACGGAGTCCTCGCTGGAGCCGGACCGGAGATCGGCCGGGCCGCCGCCTACTCCGAAGTCGGAGCCGCCCACTCCAGCGACAGAGCCGCCCACTCCAGCGACAGAGCCGCCCACTCCAGCGGCAGAGCCGCCCACTCCAGCGACAGAGCCGGCCACCCCAACGCCGGAGCCGGCCGCTTCAACGCCGGAGCGGGCCGCTCCGAAGCCGGAGCCGGCCGCTTCCCCGGACCCGCGGGCGGCCGCGCATCCGACAGATAGACGACAGGACATCCTGCGGGAGCTGCGCGAGATGTACGCGGCCAGGCTCGGCTACCCGCCCGAGGCGCTGGCCGAGGACGCCGAACTCGAAGTCGACCTGGGGGTCGACTCCATCAAGCAGGCCGAACTGCTCACCCGGGTCGGCGAGCAGTACGGCCTGCCCTCGCCGGCGGAGAACGCCCGGCTGAGCGACCTTCTCACCCTCGCCGATGTCGCCGACCTCGTCGCCGACCACCTCGACGACCCGGAACGGCCGGCCACATGAGGAGGTCGCCTTGACAGCCACTCCGTTCTTCCGTGACCGGCTCGTGCTGGTGACCGGCGGCGCGCGCGGTGTGGGACGCGAGATCGTCCGGATGCTCGTGGCCCAGGGCGCGCATGTGATCATCAACTACTTCCACTCGCGCGATGCCGCACGCGATCTGCGGGCCGAGATCACCGAGCGGGGCGGACGAGCCGATCTCATCTGGGCGTCGGTCGCCAAGCAGGACCACGTGGAGCGCATGTTCGAAGAGATCACCGAACGCCACGGGCACCTCGACACCCTGATCAACAATGCGGCGGCCGGGGCCGTCCTGCCGCCCGAGCAACTGGAGGAAACGCACTGGCTACGCGGATTCAGGACGAATGTGCTCGGCAGCTTCTGGTGCAGTATGGGTGCCGCCCGGCTGATGGCCGATCGACCGGGCGCGGCTATCGTCAACCTGTCCTCGATAGGATCCGACCAGGTCACCCATCGCGACTACATGTCGCTCGGGTGCACCAAGGCGGGGGTCGAGGCACTTACCCGGTACCTGGCCGTGGAATTGGCTCCCCGGGGTATCCGGGTCAACACCGCGTCGGCCGGCCTGCTCGCCAGTGAGGTGGCGGGACTCTTCCACGAGGCCGACCGGTGGAAGAATTCGATATGCGAATCCACCGCGCTCCATCGCCTCGGCACCATGGCCGAACTGGCCGCCCTGGTGCTGTTCTTGGCCTCGGACGACGCACAGTGGATCACCGGCCAGAGAATCGTCGCCGATGGCGGCTTCGCGCTGGCCCCCGGCCCGCTGGGCATGTGGCCGGGCCACGAGGCGGCCATGGCGCCGGACGTCGCCGCCACGCCGTCCGCCCCACCCGCGCGGCCTGCGTATGGGGGCCCGGTCGCGGTGGTGGGCGCGGGCGTGGCCGTCCCCGGAGCGAGCACATTGGAGGAACTGTGGGAACTGCTGCAAGGCGACCGCGATGTGTTCAGTGAGCCGGACCGGTACAACATCGATGACTTCCACTGCCCCGATCCAGCCGTATCCGACCGCACCTACACGCGCGTCGGAGGGTACGTCAAGGCGTTGCGCGCGCATCCGGAGCTGGCCCGGGAACTGCGCGCCGGCGACTGGCCGAGTGACACAGAACTGGCCCCGAGGCTCCTGAGGCACTGCCTGCACCAGGCACTTGAGGGAGTCGCAAGGGACAGCGCGGACCGCTGGCTCTTCTCGGCGGGAACCGGGCTGCAGTACCTGTTCTTCGAGCACGCGCTGATGAACTCGTCCTACCTGGCCCGATTCGAGCATTTGCTTGATCAAGGCCCGCTGAGGGACGCCGTCGCCAGCGCCTTGTCGGCGCACTATCACCATGACGGTGTAGTGCCGCGCGACATGCTGTCCGCCGACACCTACCGCATGGTCGCCAGCGGCCTGCTGCCGGAATCCACCGAAATGGTGTCCGTGGACACCGCGTGTTCCACGGGCCTGTACGCTCTCGACCTCGGGATCAGGGCGATTCGCGAAGGCTCGTGCGATGTGGCCGCCTGCGGAACGGCGTTCGAGTACACCCCGCGACTACAGGTACTGCTCGCCCGCGCCCACGCGATCAGCCGCAGCGGCCGTGTCCGCGCCTTCGACCGCGACGGCGACGGGACGATCTTCGGCGAGGGCGCCGGCATGGTGATCCTCAAGCCGCTGGACCGCGCGCACGCCGACGGCGACCCGGTGCTGGCCGTGCTCGCCGGCACGGGCGTGGCCTCCGACGGCAAGGCCAAGGCCATCTACGCGCCGAACGCCGCCGGCCAGCGGAAGGCGATCTCACACGCGTGGCGGGACGCCGGCATCGGCGACCGCGACATCGACTGGGTGATCGCCCACGGCACCGGCACCCCGGCCGGTGACGAGACGGAACTGGCCGTGCTGTCGGAGTTGATCGGCACCCAGGGCGCCCCCTGCCCGATCACCTCCAACAAACCGATCGTCGGGCACACCGGATCGACCGCCGGCATGGTCTCGCTGCTGCATGCGATCCTGGCCATGCGCCACGACCTCATCCCGGCCCAGCGAATGTTCAGCGGCCCCCGGACCCCTCTCGACCCGGCCCGCACCCGTTCGACGATCCCCACCGATCCGGTGCCGTGGCCGTCACGGCTTGACCGTCCCCGCATCGCGGGCATCTCATCGTTCGGATTCGGCGGCACCGACGCCCACCTGATCGTCGCCGATGACCATCCGGCCCTCCCCGCCCCAGAGGCGAACGTGACCACGACCGGCGACCCCATGGTGCTCGTCGGATGGGCGGGCGGATTCCCGGGGGAGCCCGAAGGCGAGCAGGGCGCGCCGGCCGCGTGGCTGCGCGGACGCGGTCGTCCGCCGCCCTTGGACTTCGGCGCCGCCTATCCGCCCGAGCGCTGTACCGGCCTGCAGATCCCGCCGGCCGTCATCGAGCACCTGGACCGCGTCCAGATGATGGCTCTGGAGGCGACGGGACGGCTGGCCGCATCCCTCGGCGCGGCCTGGGAAGAGCTGACCGAGACCACCGGCGTCATCGTCGCCAATATGAGCGGCCAGCGACGCGCCGAGGACTTCGGCGAGCGCATCTACCTCGATGACTGTGGCCGGGCGTTGAGCGCACTGCCCGACCAGGACACCGTCGCCGCCGCCATGGAGGGCTTGCGGGACCAGGTCCGGAACGCCGTTCCCGCCACCACGGAGGATTCGATCGCGGGCTGCCTCGCGAACCTGGCGGCCGGAAGGGTCGCCAACTACTACAACCTGCGCGGGCCCAACATCTTGATGGACGCGGGGCTGGACTCGGCCGCGGCCGCGCTGCGCTGTGCCGAGCGCTGGCTGCGGCACGGCGTGTGCCGGCTCGCCCTGGTGCACGCTGTCAACGGCAACGCCACCGAATCCTGGCGGGCGCTGCTGAACGACCTGGTTCCGCCCGGCCGGAGCTTGGCCGAAGGCGCGCTGGCATGGGCGCTCACGACGCGATCGTTCGCCCGGCGGCGTGGCCTGCCGGTGCTGGCGACGATCGCCACGGAGATGGGCACCGGAGGCGAGGCGGGCTCCGACTCCCCGGTCCGGGGCACCGCATGGTCGATGCCGCCACTGCGGGGCGCCGACCGGACCTATCTGGCCGCCGACGGCCTCATCGCAGGTCTCAACGCCGTCCTCGCCAACCGCACGATCCATCTGAGCCCCGGAACACCCGACGCCCCTCGCATCATCATCGAGCCCGGCGATGGGCGTTACGGCGAGGGCGCTGATGAGGGCGCCGACGAGAACGCCGACAAGGGCGCGGGCGAGGGTGCTGACGAGGGCACGGGCGAGAGCGCCGCCCGCAGTCCGGCCGACGAGCACGACGTGGTCACGCTGTCGCTCAGGCCGAGCCCTTTGCCGGCGCGGTCCGTCCGGCGGCCGACTCAGGCGTTGCCCGCACACACGCTCGTCGTCACCGATGACGCCGGACTGGCCGAACAGGTCACCGCCGCCCATGGCAGCGAACGTGGTGACATGGCCATCTGGTGTCCCGCCGGACAGGAGGCGCCGTGCCCGGAGGCGGTCCCGGTCGACCCGCTGCACGCCGCCGCGGCGGCTGCCGAGCTACCGTTCAAGCCCCGGCATGTCCGGGTGCTGGCACGGCTGCCCGAGCTTTCCGCCGCCCCTGACGCCCCTGACGCGCCGGTCGACCGCCTGCTCATCCTGCACGATCTGACGTTCGCGGCCTTGCAGGCGAGCTTCGGGGACGCCGCCGAGAGCGGGTCTTTCGTGATCGTTCTCAAGGGCGGCCTCCGCCGTGATAGTCCTGCGGCCTTCGCCGGCCTGTTCACCGGCTTGACGAAGACCTCGCATCTGGAATCGCCCGGCATCTGGAGCTGCTGCCTGCTGCTGGACGATCAGGCCGCCGACGCCGAAGTGCTGTCGATCCTGGAGCGCGAGAGCACGGCATTCCAGCCGGCGACCGTCGTCGCTTACCGTGACCGTCGCAGATTGACGTACGCACTGGAGCAGGTCGAGACCGCACGCGGCCCCGGCACCCACGAGGACCTGTCGTTGAACGGCGACTCGGTAGTCGTCGCGACAGGAGGAGGCCGCGGCATCACCGCCCGCGTCCTCACCGCCTTGGCCGAGCGGACCGGCTGTCATCTGTACCTGCTGGGCAGGACCGATCCGAGCACTCTCGATGACGGCCCTCTTCCCAGCCGGCAGGACTTTCTGCGACTCCGGCTGGCCGCCGCACCAGGGCGGAGCGTCCGCGAGGCCAACCAGCTGTACGAGCGTCAGCGCCGGGCCCACGAGGTCCGCGCGACGTGCGAGGCGCTGTCCCAGCACGTCGGCGGTGACCACGTGCACTACCTGCGATGCGACGTCGGCGACCTCGCGGCCGTCCAGTCGGCGATACGCCTGATCACCGAGCGGCACCAGCGGATAGATCTGCTGATCCATGGCGCCGGCCAGAGCGCCTCCAAGGCACTGGCACGCAAGACCGTGCAGGACTTTCGCCGAGTGCGCGACACCAAGGTCCGCGGATATCTCAACCTCCGCGCGGCACTCCAGCGGAACGCGCCCACGCGGTGGTGCAACTTCAGTTCGCTGGCCGCCCTGACCGGGCAGCCCGGCGACCACGACTATGTCGCCGCCAACGACTTTCTGCTGACCGCGGCCTGGGCCTCCCGGCAGGACTCCGCATCGGAGTACAGCCTGCTGTGGTCGGCATGGAGCGATGTCGGCATGGCGAGCGACGACCTGGTCGCGGGCCGCATGCGCCGCAACGGTCCCGGCGATACGCCGATCTCGCCGGAGCGGGGGGTCGCGCAGTTCCTCCGCGCACAGGCGTCCGAGCCGCCCCCGGTCCTGGCCTATCCGCGTTCGGCCGAAGCGCGGACCCTGGGCGACATCGGGCTGGATCGCCCCAGCGAAACCGATCCCGAAACCGATCGCGAACCGGATCCCGGACCCGAAGCGTTCTCCCCGACACCGATGCTCGACCAGCAGGTGTCGCGCGGTGCCGACCAGATCGTCTTCACCAAGACGTTCACCACCGAAGGCGACTGGTGGCTGCCCCACCACGTCATCGACGACCGGCCCACCGTCCCCGGAGTGTTCACCATCGAGACCGCCGTGGAGGCCGCCAACCGGTTCAGGCCGGACCTGCGGCTCCTCCAGGTGCGTGGCTTGCGGCTGCACGCTCCGATCACCGTCAGGCCCGGACGCTCGCGCGCGGTCAAGGTGCGGGCCACGCTGCTGTCCTCACAGGACGAGCAGGCCACCGTGGCCGTCCACGTCCTGTCCGATGTCATCGCCCCTAACGGGACACTGCTGCGAGCGGACCGGCTCCACCATGAAGTCACCGTCGTCCTGGCCAAGGACCTGCCGCCGGCGCCACGTTGGGACCACCCCGAGCCCCTGGCCTCGGTGGCCCAGGACCCGACCGCCGTCCCGACCCGGTTCCTGCGCCTGACGGGACCTTTCGCGAGCATCATCGACCCCCGTCACGACGAACGCGGCAGCCTGGCCCACTACGGATTCCCCGCCCTTGACTCCCGAGAAGACCTGCGCGGATTCCTCGCCCCGGTCCTGATGATGGACGCGATGGTCCGCATGCCCATGTTCTGCCTCTCCACCGGGAACCGCTTCTTCCTGGGGCAGATCACCGAAGTGAACCGGATCGATGTCCATGCCGATGTGAACGACCTGGACATCATCGACACCTACCGGACCCGGACACGCCTGTGGGTGAACACGCGTGAGAACCAACAGGAGGTCGCAGCCGTTGCTCCTGACGGAACGGTGCTTCTGCGGATGACCGGCCTGCGGTATGTCTCCCACGCGATCCTCGACGCCGAAACGGGGGCGATCAGCACCGAACCCGGAGCCGGCAGACCTCTCGCCTTCGGTGGCCCGGAGGCATCGCCCCTGCCCGAGTCGTCGCCCCGGACGTCCTGAGATGCGGTGGGACGGCATCTTCCTCGCGGGGCTGGGGACGTGGGTCCCCCCGGCCCTTCCTGTCGGCGACATCATGGATCCAGAGTTCTGCGATCCGGGGACCGCTGAATTCCTGGGGTTCCGGCACATCGCCGTCTCAACGACCGCTTCGGCGATGGAGATGGCCGAGCGCGCCGCACTCCGAGCCCTGGCACATTCCCAGCACAGCCCCAAGGACATCGCCGGAGTCATCGCCGTCGACGTCTCCGGATACGACCACCACGCACCGGCGATGCGGATTCAACGGACCGTCGGCAGCGCCGGTATCGGGTACGAACTGCGAAACGCCAGCGCCAGCGACCTGGCCGCGATATTCACCGCGGCCGACCGGCTCACGTGCGATCCCACTTCGACGGCCCTGCTGATCGCCGCCGCGGACAGATTCGCCCTCCCCAAGTGGAATCGGTGGCGGGACGGCGGCGGAATCATCCTCGGCGACGCCGGGGCCGCGCTCGTCCTGTCGCGGTCTCCGGGCTTTGCCCGAGTCGTCGCCGGTGCGTACGGCAGCGCCCCGGAACTGGAGCACTACGGCCGCTATTCAAGAACGCGTGCTGTGCGCGGCCACGACACCTACTCCAGCTTCGGCGAGAGCGCGGAAACACTGCGTCATCACACCCGTGCAGTGATCGAGGCGGCCCTGGCGGACACCGATGTCTCTCATGTCGACCACGTGGCGATCACCGGAGTAGGCCGGCATCTGATCGCCCAACTGCTTCCACCGGAACTCTGCGCGTCTCCGTACGACACCACGTGGTCCTATTCACGAAATATCGGCCATACCTGTGCCGATATCACCCTGGGGCTGGCACACCTGCTGCGCAGCGGCCGCTTGTCCGCCGGAGACCATGTCCTCGCGATAGGTCTGGCGGTCGGCTTCAGCTTCTACGCCGTCGTCCTCCGAGTCGAGGAGACGGGCCCGCCCGGGAAGCGGCTCCAGCACGCGAGACGGTAGCCGATCGATCCTCGTACGCTGCTCCGCTCAGGCCGGCGGCGCGCGACCGCGAGACCGCGCGACGCCGGGGGCGGGGTCATCCGTCGAGGAAGCGCAGCAACTCCGCGGTGACGAACCGGGGGTTCTCCTCGACGAGCCAGTGCCCCGCGTTCGGCACGTCCACCGCGCGCACGATGTTGGTCATGCGCGGCGCCGCGGTGGCCCGGACCGGGGCGAGCTGCCCCTGGGCGGTCATGAGCAGGGTCGGGACGCGTGTCGCCGCCGCCACGGTGTCGCGGACGTCCTTGTCGAGGGCGCGGTAGAGGTCGAAGCCGCCCGACAGGGCCTTGGGCCGGCGGTAGGTCCGCGCGTACTCGTCGATCTCGGCCTCGGTGAACGGGGACCGGTCCGAGGTGCCGCCGAACGCCGTCCCGCCGAACGAGACCTGGGGGTAGAACAGCGCCAGGTACTCGCGGACGTCGTCGCCGACCACCGTCTCAGGGATCCGGCGCTGGGAGTGGAAGGCGATGTGCCAGCTCAGCGAGCGGTATTTGGGCCCGTCGATCGCGGGCCCGGGCAGCGGCAGGTCGAGGTAGCCGAGACGCGCGGTGTCGGCGGGGAACTGCGCGGCGTACTGGAACGCCACCGCGGCGCCGAGGTCGTGCCCGATCACGCGGGCGTCGCGCACCCCGAGCCGTCCGGCGATCAGGGTGTGCACGTACCGCGCCAGGGTGGCCTTGTCGTAGCCGGTCGGGGAGCCGGTGCTGTCGCCCAGCCCGGGGAGGTCGACGGCGTAGACGGTGTGGTGCTCGGCGAGCGCCGGCATGACCGCCCACCAGCCGAACCAGGTCTGCGGCCAGCCGTGCAGCAGCACCACCGGCGGGCCGCTCCCGCCGGTCACGTAGTGCATCCGGACGCCGCCGGCGTCGGCGAACTCGTGCCGGAAGGTCTTGGTGAACCGGGGGTCGTCCCGCGTGGCGGCGGCGTAGGGGGGAGCCTCGCCTGCGGCCGGCGCGGAGCAGGCCGCGGCGCAGATCGCGAGCAGGAGTGCGAGCGCGGCGGCCGCCGCCGTCCACGCGGATCGGAGGGAGCGGCGCCATGGTGCGGGGATCATGTGTTCCTGTCCTGGAAGGTGGTGGGTCAGCGCCCGGTGGCGCCGTCGATCAGTTCGCGGAGGATGTCGGCGTGACCGGCGTGGCGGCCGGTCTCCTCGATCATGTGGGTGAGCGCCCAGCGGACGCTGGGAGCGGGCTTGCCCGGCCGCGGGACCGGCGCGCCGAGGTCGGTGCACCCGTCGAGGACCTCGTTCGCGCGCTCGACCGTCCTCCGGTAGCGGTCGACGACGTCGGCCACGCCGTCCGCCGGCGCGGCATGGAACGTCGCCTTCCAGTTGGTGACCTTGTCCCCGAGGAACATCGAGCGCTCGACGAAGGTCAGGTGGTTGAGCAGGCCGAGCAGGTTCGTGCCCGACGGCACTCCGGCCGTCCGGACCTGCGGTTCGGGCGCACCGTCGACCTTCGCGGCGATCGAGGCCCGCAGGTAGTCGAGGAAACCGCGCAGGACCTCGATCTCGCTGCTTCCGGTCTGAGGCGGCGGTGTGTCGCGGCGGCGCGAGGTGGTGGGCATGGTGTTCTCCTTGGTCAGGCGGTGCGGCGGATGAGCAGGACGTGGTCGGTGACCTCGGCGGTGCGCCCGCCCGGCCCGGTCGCGATCCGGCGCGGCGCGTCGGCCCGCTCGACCGTCCACGCCGCCGGGTCCAGATCGAGGCCCACGGCGACCTCCTGCGGGGCCGGGTACCGGACGTCGGGATCCTGGTTCCACGACCACGGCGCGGTCGAGCCGTGGTCGACGACCAGCAGCCGCCCGTCCGAGCGCAGCGCGTGGGCGGCCGCGCGCAGGACGGACGCCCTGTCCAGGTCGAAGGGAGTGTGCAGGTAGTGGGCGCAGACCAGGTCGAACCCGCCCTGCGGGAAGGACGCGCGCAGGTCATGCCGCTCGGCGGTGACCCGGCCGCCCAGGCCGCGCGAGCGGGCCAGGCCGGCGAGCCGCTCGACCGCCACGGCCGAGATGTCGACGGCGGTGACCTGCCATCCCCGGCGGGCGAGCCACAGCGCGTCGCCGCCGTTGCCGCATCCGAGGTCCAGTGCCCCGCCCGGCGTCAGGCCCGTGACCGTCTCGGCGAGACGGACGTTCGGCCGCGGGTCGGTGGCCGCCGGCCGGGCCGCGTAGTGGCCGTCCCAGAACGCGACCGCATCGGTGGTGCTCATCGAGTCTCCTTTCGTCGGGACGCGTTCAGTCTCGCCATGCCCTCCCGATCTGGCACGAAATCTTGCGGTTCTGGCAAGATGACCCCATGGACGGCGAAACGGAAGACGTGCTCGGCGCCGTGGGACCGCGGCTGCGTGCGCTGCGCCGCGACCGCGGCATCACCCTCGCCGACCTCGCGGCGACGACCGGGGTGTCGGAGAGCACCCTGTCCCGGCTGGAGAGCGGGCAGCGCCGGGCGACCCTGGAGTTGCTGCTGCCGCTGGCCCGGACCTACGACGTCCCGCTGGACGACCTCGTCGGCGCCCCGCGCACGGGCGACCCCCGGATCCACCTGAAGCCGATCCGACGCTTCGGAATGGTCTTCATCCCGCTGTCCCGGCGCCCGGGCGGCACGCACGCGTTCAAGATGATCATCCCCGCCCGGCCGGAGCCCCTCGAACCGACCCCGCAGACCCACGAGGGCTTCGAATGGCTGTACGTGCTCAACGGCCGCCTGCGGCTCGTGGTCGGCGACCGCGACCTGACGCTGCCGCCCGGCGAGGCGGCCGAGTTCGACACGTCCTTGCCGCACTGGCTGGGCAGCGCCGACGGCGGTGCGGTCGAGCTTCTCATCCTGTTCGGCCAGCAAGGAATGCGCTCGCACGTACGCGCCGGCCCCCACAAGCCGTCTCATGGTGAGGACAAGCACTGAGATCAGCCTCTGTGTCCGTTGCCTGATGCGGAAGATCGGCTGCCTCGTCCTCGTTGCGATTGAGGAGACAGGGCCGGTCGATCTGATGCGTTTGGGTGGTGGGTCGTATGAGCGGGGGACGTGTCGTTCTGGTCAGTGGTGCCTCCAGGGG
>NZ_SMKU01000270.1 GCF_004349215.1 Actinomadura rubrisoli
CAGGCACCGGGGCCCAGGGGCGGCGGGCCCTGGATGAAGGCGGCCTGGAATTCGCGTTCACGGTCGTCGATCACGGCGTAGACGAGGCGGGACCGGTCGCCGAAGCGCCGGTACACGGTGCCCACGCCGACACCCGCCGCGCGCGCCACCTCGTCCATCGTCAGGGCCTCTGCGCCGCGGGCGGCGATCATCTCGGCGGCGGCCCGGACGATGCGATGGCGGTTGAGCGCCGCGTCCGCGCGTTCGGCGGGCGGACGGCCGGCGACCGGCAGTTCCCGCATCCGGGCTCCCTTCCACGTCACCGGAAGGTTACCGGAGAGCGCTCCGGTTCCGGTTGTATAGTGTCCCGTAAGCGGAAACCCTTCCGGTTAAGCGATGGAGGTCGTGATGGAACCGAGTGGACGGGCGGCCCTGGTGACCGGCGGCGGCCGCGGCATCGGCGCGGCGATCGCGCTGCGGCTGGCCCGGGACGGCGCGGACGTCGCGGTCACCTACGTGCGCGCGCCGGACCGGGCCGCCGAGGTCGTCCGCGGGATCGAGGCCGCCGGGCGGCGCGGGCTGGCGATCCGGGCCGACGCCGCCGACCCGCGGGCCGTGGCGGCCGCCGTCGACCGCGCGGCGGCGGAGTTCGGACGGCTGGACGTCCTGGTCAACAACGCCGGGATCGCGCCGTACGGGCCGCTGGAGGACGTGAGCGCCGAGGAGGTCGACCGGACGCTCGCGATCCACGTCCGGGCGGCGTTCGTCGCGGCGCAGGCGGCGTCGCGGCACCTCGGCCCGGGCGGGCGGATCGTCAACATCGGCAGCAGCCTGGCCGAGCGCGTCCCCTACCCGGGCTGGACGCTGTACGCGATGAGCAAGTCGGCGCTCACCGGGCTCACCCGGGGCCTGGCGCGCGATCTGGGGCCGCGCGGCATCACCGCGAACGTGGTGCAGCCGGGCTCGACCGACACCGAGATGAACCCCGCCGACTCCCCCGATGCCGAGTTCGAGCGCGGGTTCACCGCGCTCGGCCGCTACGGGCGCGCCGACGAGGTCGCCGCGATGGTCTCCCACCTGGCCGGGCCGGGCGGCGGCTACGTCACCGGCGCGTCGATCGCGGTCGACGGCGGCTACGCGGCCTGAGGAGGACGGTATGCCCTGGGTTGTCCTCGTGATCGCCGCCTTCATGGAGCTGGTGTGGGCGACGGCGCTCAAGCAGTCGGACGGCTTCACCCGGCTCTGGCCGAGCGTGATCGGACTGTCGGTGGCGCTGCTCAGCGTCGTCGTGCTGTCGGTGGCGCTGCGCGACCTGCCGGTCGGCACGGCGTACGCGGTCTGGGTGGGCCTCGGCTCGCTGGGCGTGGCGGTCACCGGCATGGTCGTGCTGGGCGAGAGCGTCACCCCGTCCCGCGTGGCGTGCCTGGCCCTGATCCTCATCGGGGTGATCGGCCTCAAGGCCGTCGAAGGCTGAGACGGCCGCCGGGCGCCGGGGAGGGGGTGACGGCACGCGCGGCGGGCAGAATTGGGGCATGAGCGAGGAGATGCTGGGCATCGACATCGGCGGATCGGGCATCAAGGGCGCGCCCGTCGAGCTGTCCGACGGCGCGTTCACCCGCGAGCGGTTCCGGATCCCCACCCCGCGGCCCTCGACGCCGAAGGCGGTGGCGCGGGTCCTCGGCGAGATCGTGGAGCACTTCGGGTGGGACGGGCCGGTCGGCGTGACCTTCCCCGGCGTGGTGGTCGGCGGGGCGACCCTGTCGGCCGCGAACGTGTCCAAGGAGTGGATCGGGCAGGACGCGGAGGCGCTGTTCGCGGAGGCGACCGGGTGCCCGGTCACGCTGCTGAACGACGCCGACGCGGCCGGGATCGCGGAGATGCGGCTCGGCGCGGGGCGGGACCGGCCCGGCACGGTCGTCCTGCTCACCCTGGGGACGGGGATCGGCAGCGCCCTGTTCACCGATGGCGTCCTCGTCCCGAACACCGAGTTCGGGCATCTGGAGCTGCACGGCAAGGACGCGGAGTCGCGCGCGTCCGCCAAGGCCCGCGAGGACCACGACCTCAGCTGGGAGAAGTGGGCCAAGCGGCTGAGCGAGTACATGGCGCACCTGGAGGCTCTGATCTCCCCCTCGCTGATCATCGTGGGGGGCGGGGTCAGCAAGAAGTCGGACCACTTCGTCCCGCTGATCCAGGGCGTGCGGGCGCCGATCGTCCCGGCCCGGCTGGTCAACAACGCCGGGATCGTGGGGGCCGCGATGGCGGCGGCCGCGGCGCACCCCTCGGAGGTCGCCGCGTCCGGTCCGCCCGAGGTCAGGGCGGCCGGGACGACCGGCGGCGCCCAGCGCGCCGCGGGCACGGCGGAGGCCGCCAGAGGCTAGCGCCCGGAGCGCCTCAGGCGGGAAGGGGCCTCAGGCGGACGGTGGCGATCTCCCACGGGCGCAGCGCGAGGGTGATCGTCCCGTCGCGGACGTCGAGGGCCGTGCCGGGACGGCCCCGCAGGTCGGCGCGGGCGGCCTCGGTGAACGGCCCGCGCAGGACGGCCGTGACGGGCTCGGGGTTCTGCGCGACCATCCGGGCCTCGATCCAGCCGCCGTCGCGGGCACGCAACGAGGTCATGGCCACGCCCGGGCCGGTGATCGAGACGCCCTCCCGGGATGGCGGGGCGGGCGCGTCTGACGGCCCGTACCCGGTGGCGGCCAGCAGGTCGTGCCGGTAGGTCTCGGCCGCCCGGACGACTTCGGTGCCCGGCCGGTCCCCGTCGTAGGGCAGGACCGCCAGCCCGACCGTCCGCTCGCCGCGGCACTGGGCCTCGGGCGTCGGGAGCTGCGGGCCCGCCGGCTGGTCGCGGTAGGCGTTGCGGTCGCGGGACAGGTGGCCGATCGAGCGCAGCAGGGTCAGCGCCAGCTCCCGTCCGCCGCCGGTGAGCTCGTACTCGGTGACGTGCTCCAGCAGGACGGCGGCCCCGCCCGCGGCGACGAATCCGGACGCGGGGAACGTCGGCAGGGGCCGCTCCCCGAAGCCGCCCTCGGCGGACGTCCCGCGCTCGGTGATCGCGAACTGCCCCTCGGCGAACGACGATCCGGCCTGGCGGGGCAGCGGCACGTGCAGCCGGACGCGGTGGTCCTCGCAGCGGTTGTCGAAGGTGACGCGCAGCCGCAGGAACGGCTCGCCGGCGCGCAGCTCGGCGCGCGTGGTGACGGTCACGTCCTCCTCGGCCGCCGACCGGGCGTCCCCGGTGAAATCGCCGGACGCGGGCCAGCGGTACGTCCGGACGATGTCGAGCGCGCCCACGACCGGCCCGGCCCAGACCGGCTCGATCCGCACGGTCCGGGGCGTCGCGACGAGGCGGTCCCCGGCCGGGGGCGCGTAGTTGTAGGAGTCGCCGAGGTCGCCGCCGTCCACGATCCGTCCGATGCCCTCGATCACGTGGCCGCCGGGGGTGCGGAGCCCGATGGTGCCGTCGTCGTTGGCCTGCGCCCTCAGCAGGCCGTTGTCGAGGACGGTCGCCTCGGCCTCGACCGGGTGGTCCATTTCCAGCGCCCCGCCCGGCGGGACGGGGCTCACGGTCGTCAGGCCGAGCGCGGGCACCTCGACGAGCGCGGCGACCGTGCGGCGCGGGTCGGCGAGGATCCGGACGTGCCAGTCCCCGTCCGCGCCGCGCAGGGCGTCCCGGACGTCGCCGAGGTCGAACGGCGCGTCCGAGCGGGCGGTCACGTGGAAGGTGAGCGTGCGGTCCTCGCGGGAGACCGACCAGTCGCGGATCTCCTGCCCGAACAGCACCCGCCCGTACACCCGCTCCAGCAGGACGGGCAGGCCGGACGCGGGGTGCACGGCATCGTCCAGGACGGTCGGCGCGGTCTCCAGGGTCTGGACGGGCACGGGACGCCCGTCCCCCATCACGAGCCCCGGCTGCCCGCCGCCCTCCGCCGGGACGTCCAGGACGGCCATGGCGGTCCTGGCCTCGGGCGTCGGGTTGAACACCAGGTGCGAGCCGAGCGGCACCGCGGCGGCCCGCTCGGCGGTGACGAGGTCGCAGACGGCCCGACCGAGCTGCCCGGCCTCGGCCATGCGGGCCGCGACCTGCTCGGCGGTCTCGTCGCTGCCGCATCCGGTGACCGAGTCGTGGCAGCTCACCTCGATGAGGCGGCGCCAGGCCAGGTCGAGGAACCGCTGCGCGTCGCCGGTGTACCAGAGGGCGGCCAGGGGCTCGGCGTACCGCTCGACGAGGCGCTCGCCGCGTCCCATGAGCTGCTTCAGCCGCGCCCGCGCCGAGATCACGCCCGGCAGGATGTTGGCGCGGGCGTGCGAGCGCAGCTCCCCGCGGACCCGGACGAGGCCGTCCGCGGACGGACCGGCCGCCGCGAAGTACCCGGCGAGGGTGTCCAGGCGCATGTCCAGCCCGGAGCCGGCGATCCGGTCGGCGAGGTCGGCGGCGGGGGCGGTGTGGTCGGCGCCGTACATCGCCAGCAGCGGCCCGCCGCGCGGATACCAGCGGCCCATCCGTGCCGCGAACCCGGCGGCGCGGTCCGCGAGCGGGGACGCGCCGCCGACCTCCTCGAACATCGACGCCGCGTTCCCGTAGCCGCCCTCGGGGAGGTACTGCGTGCGGACGGCCGTCCCGTCCGGCGCCTCCCAGGCGAACGCGTGGGCCTGGACGCGGGCGGGCACGCCCCGCCACACGCACGCGTGCTCGATCCCGGCCAGCCGGAGGATCTGCGGCGTCTGCGCGCAATGCCCGAACTGGTCGGGCAGGTAGCCGACCATCATCGCCGCGCCCAGCTCCTCCGCGCGCCGCAGTCCCAGCTCCAGGTTGCGGACGATGTTCTCCCCCGAGCACAGGAACTCGTCGTGCAGGATCTGCCAGGGCCCGACCGCCAGCCGGCCCTCCCGGACGAGCGCGGCCACCCGCTCGCGCCGCTCGGGACGGATCTCCAGATAGTCGTCCACGGCCGCCATCTGGCCGTCGAGCGTGAACCGCCAGCGCGGGTCGTCCTCCATGCGCTGGACGACGCCGTCGAGCAGCGACACGAGCCGGAGCCGGAACCGCTGGAACGGCAGGTACCACTCGCGGTCCCAGTGGGTGTGGGGGACGACGACGATCGGGCCCGGCCCGCTCTCCCGCCCGGCGGGTCCGCCCCGCCCGGCGGGCGCGCTCCGCTCGGTGCCGTCCGGCTTGCCAGGGTCGCTTATCCGCACAGCGCGATCACCTCGTTCTCGTAGGTCTCCAGGCGGTGCATGCCCGGGCCGTCCGCGGGCGTCCGGACGAGGTCGCCCCGGACGGCCGCGCGCCGCCCGTCGGGCCGGACGAGCACCGTCCCGTCCGCGCCGACCGCGATCAGGTCGTCCTCGACGCGCAGCAGGACGGGCGCGTCCGGGGCGGCGGACACCGACGTGCGGCCCGCCGCGAGCCCGGCGAGCACGCCGTCGCCGTCCTCGGCCTCGGCCAAGACCCAGGTGGTGGGCTCGCCGAGGGTCTTGTGCTGCGCCGGATCGTGGAAGTCGCTGCCGCCCAGGGGGACGGCGCCGCCGGGCAGCCACAGGTCCGTCCAGGCCAGCGGGGCGCCCCAGCGCCGGTCCCACCAGGACGAGTGCCAGATCTCCACGAACGGCGGCCGGTCCGCCTCGGACAGCGGGCGGCGCCACGCGCAGTCGCCGCTGAGCGGATGGTTGATCGACATCACCCCGCCGCGCGCGGCGGCGAACGCGGCCCAGTCGGCGCTCGGGCGCCGGAAGTCGACCCAGCCGGTGTCGCCGAAGACGTTGGCGTGGCCGAGGTCGGTGGTGACCTCCTGGCCGGGCAGCAGGGTGACGCCCGCGTGCGCGGCGGCGGCGGGCAGCTCGGGGTGGTGGCTGACGGTGTTGTGGTCGGTCACGGCGAGGAAGTCCAGCCCGCGGGACGCGGCGAGGCAGGCCAGCTCGTGGACGGTGAGGGTCCCGTCGCTGTGCAGGGTGTGAGAGTGCAGGTCACCGGCCAGCCAGCGCGTCCCGGCGGGCGCGGGCAGGTCGCGGCGCGGCGGGCGCCCGGGACGGGGAGGCGGCTGCGGCGCGTCCGGCCTCGGCGCCCCGGACGCCGACGTGGTCACCGTGACCTCGTACGGGACGCCGCCCGGCGGGATCCGGTGGAGCCCGAGCCACACGTGCCACGTCCCCGGCTCGATCTCACCGGGCAGGTAGCCGGGCGTGGCCCAGTCGGCCGCCACCGTGTACGCGCGGCGCGCCCCTCCCGACCAGCCGCGGAACCCCGACGGGCCATGGCAGCCCAGGTCGATCACGCCGCCCTCGAACGACAGCTGCACCGTGAGGGAGGCGGTGCCGGGCGGAACGTCGAAGGGCAGCTCGCGCAGGCCGCGTTCCAGGCGGTCCTCCAGGCTCCACCGTCCCCGGTGCACGGTCATCCATGTCCCCCGTTCTCGTTCATCGGCGCGGCCTTCCGCTCGGACGCCGCTTCCTCAGGTACTGCGGGCTCCGGCGCGGCGGTGCCGCCGGTGACGAGCTCGCCGTCGCGGTAGAGCAGGACGCGGTCGGGACGGGGCAGCGCCCATCCCTCGTCGCCCGGTTCGGGCTCGCGGCCCTCCCCCACGACGACGTGCACCGGCTCGCCTTCCACGTCCATCGTCACCAGGGACGAACCGCCCAGGTGCTCCACGACGGACACGCGCCCGCCGAACGCCCCGTCCTTCGGGTCACTGCCATAGTGCAGGTACTCCGGCCGTACCCCGCACACGAGGGCCTCTCCCTCGCCGACCCGCCCGCGCGCCTCGTCCGGGACGGGCAGCACGGCCCCGGCGACCGCGACCCCGTCCGCCCGCACGCGTCCGGGCAGCAGGTTCATGGGCGTGGAGCCGATGAACGACGCGACGAACAGGTTCGCCGGGCGCCGGAACACCTCCACGGGCGTGCCGAGCTGCCGGATCCGCCCGGCCTCCATGACCGCGATCCGGTCGGCGAGGGCGAGGGCCTCCGCCTGGTCGTGGGTGACGAACACGGTGGTGACGGCCAGTTCCCGCTGGAGCCGCTTGAGGAACGTGCGGGCCTCCAGCCGGAGCCGCGCGTCCAGGTTGGACAGCGGTTCGTCCAGCAGGTAGACCCGCGGCTCGGCCACCAGCGCGCGGGCCAGCGCGACCCGCTGCTGCTGGCCGCCCGACAGCTCGCCCGGACGGCGTCCCTCCAGCCCCTCCAGGCCGAGGTACCGGCCTGCCTCGGCGGCGCGCTCGTGCCGTGCCGCGCGGCCGCGCTTCTTGACGCGCAGCGGGTAGGCGATGTTGTCCAGGACGGTCATGTGCGGGAACAGCGCGTAGTCCTGGAACACCATGCCGACGTCGCGCCGCCCCGGCGGGAGCCGCGTCACGTCGGCGCCGTCGAGGCGGATCGTCCCGGCCGTCGCCGTCTCCAGGCCCGCGACCGTCCGCAGCAGCGTGGTCTTCCCGCAGCCGGACGGCCCGAGCAGCGCGAAGAACTCGCCGTCCGCCACGTCGAGGTCGAGGGCGTCCAGGGCCCGCACGCCGCCCGGATAGACCTTCGTCAGCTCCCGAATGGTGATCGCCGCCATCAGCGCTTGATCCCTCCGTGGAAGCGGAACCCGTACCGGCGGCTCACGAACAGGTACATGACCACGACCGGCAGGGAGTACAGCAGCGAGAACGTCGAGATCAGGGCCAGGTCGGGCTGGCCGCCCTCGGTGTAGAACGTGTACATGATCACCGAGGCGGGGGCCTTGTCCGGGTCGCGCAGCAGCAGGAACGGCATCAGGAAGTCGCCCCACACCTGCGCGACCGTCCACACCGCGACGGTGGCGAGACCGGGCCGGATGACGGGCGCCACGACGTGCCGCAGGATCTGGAGCGGCGAGGCCCCGAACACCCGCGCGGCCTCCTCGTAGGAGGTGGGCGTGCTGTCGGTGAAGTCCTTCAGCAGGAAGATCGCCGCCGGGAGCAGCCCGCCGGTCAGCACCAGGACGACCCCGAGCCGCGAGTCGATCAGGTGCAGGTTGAAGGCCAGCAGGAAGATCGGCACCATGGCCGCCGTCCCGGTGATGATGGACGACAGCAGAAGCAGGACGTACAGCAGCGCGTCCCGGCCGGGCACCCGCACCCGGCTCAGCGCGTACGCCGCCAGCGCCGCGCAGGTCACCACGAGCGCGGCGGTCCCGGCGGCGAGCAGCACCGAGTTGCGCAGCGAGGCGAGCGCGTAGGGGTTGTCCATCAGGACCTGGAAGTTGTGCAGGGTGAACTCGGGCAGCGAGGCGGAGATCCCCGGGCTCGCGTCGAACGGCGCGAACGCCAGCCACAGCAGCGGCAGCGCGAAGAACCCCAGGACGGCCGAGACGAACGTCGCCAGGCCGATCCTGCGCAGCACCTCCCGGACGGTGTCGTTCACGCCGCCGCCCCCTTCCCCGCCGCCGGTGCGGCGGCGGTCCGGCCCCGGTCCGCGGCGGAGCGGCGGCCCCGCTCGCGCAGGACCCGCAGGTAGACCAGGGCGATCGCGAGGTTGATCAGGATCATGATGAGCGAGATGGCGGCGCCGAAGCCGAGGCGGCCGTCGCCGAGCGCGGTCCGGTACACATACACCGACATGATCTCCGAGCGCCCGTCCGGCCCGCCCGCCGTGATGAGGAACGGCGTGAAGTCGTTGAACGTCCAGAGGCTGATCAGCAGCAGGCTCGTCAGCGCATGCCCGCGGATGCGCGGGAACACCGCGTCCCGCAGCGTCTGCCAGGTCGAGGCGCCCGCGAGCCGCGCCGTCTCCAGATGGGACGGTGGAACGTTCCCGAGGGCCGCGCCGTACAGCATCATCGAGAACGCGGTCCCGTGCCAGACGTTGAACACCACGACGCAGGCCATCGGATGGTCCAGCAGCCACGCGGTGCCCGGCGTGCCCAGCAGCGCGTTGAGGGTCCCGCCGTCGCGGTCCAGCAGCGCGATCCACAGGAACGCGATCACCGAGCCCGGCAGGACCCACGCGAGCAGCACCAGCCCCTCGACCAGCCGCCGCAGCGGGCCGGACCGGTCGCGCATCACCCACGCGATAGCGAACCCCACGACGGTCTGCCCGACCACCGCCGACCCCACGACGAACTGCAGCGTCAGCCACAGCGACCGGTGGAAGTCGCCGTCGCCGAGCACGTCGCCGTAGTTGCGGGCGCCGACGAACTTCGGATCGCTCGCCGCGATGCCCGTGAGGCGGTAGTCGGTCGTGCCGAGATACAGCGTCCACAGCGCCGGGAACACCAGGAACACCGCGACGAGCACCAGCGCGGGAGCGATGAACGCCGCCGCGCGCCCGCGTCCCAGCCCGGCGGCGTCGTCCCCGGCGACGGCTGCGGGGCCGCCCGTCCCGGCCGGTCCGACGGCCGGCACCGGGCTCACCGGGAGGGCGTCACTGCGCGGAGACGTTGGCGGCGCCACCGACGATCCCCTCCAGCTTCTTGGTGTACCGCGCGGCGGCCTCCTCGGGGCTCTTGCCCGACACGACGCTCGCCGTGGCCTCCTGCAAGGCCGTCGACACCTGCGGGTACACCGCGACGCCCGGACGGTAGGACGTGACCGGCAGGACCTTCTCCGAGACGAATGTCAGGAACGGGTCGCCCGCGAGGATCTGCTTGTTCACGTCCGTCCGGGAGGTGATCTCGGGGGTGCGGGCCGTCCGCGCCTTGGTCATCTCCGGGGAGTTCATGAAGGCCAGCAGCTCGAACGCCTGCTGCGGGTACTTGGTGTTCGGGTTGAGGACGGTCACCGCCCCGCCCGACATGCTGACGAACGACTGCCCGCGCACGCCCCTGCCCGGGGAGACCGCCGGGATCAGCGCGTACCCGACGTCCTGGTCGCGGGTCCTCATCTTCGCGACGCCCGAGCCGGGGTTGATGACGTCGCGCCAGAAGTAGTCGCCCTCGGTGAGGATCCCGATCCGTCCGTCGGCGAACTCGGCGAACGACTTGTCGCGGCCCTTGACCTCCTGCTGGAGCTTCGGATCGCCGAGCCCCTCCGGGCCGTAGACCTGCGCGTACAGGCCGAGGACCTCCTTGACGGCCTGCCCGCCGCCGGTCCACTTGCCGTTGGAGTAGATCTCGGCGCCCGCTCCGGCCAGCAGGGGCAGCACGCTCTGCATGCTGGTCGCCTCGCCCATCGCGGTCCCCGCGTTCAACTGGATGGGCGTCACGCCCGGGAGCTTCTTCAGCGCGCGCGCCGCGGTGAGGATGTCCTGCCAGCTCTTGGGCTGCCAATCAGCCGGAAGCCCCGCGCGCGCGAACAGCTTCTTGTTGAAGTACAGGACGCGCCCGTCGGTCGTGGGCGGGACGCCGTAGCGCCTGCCTTCGAACATGGCCAGCCGCTGGACCGATCCGGGGATCTTCGTCCAGCCCTCCCAGGCGTCCGCCGGGGCGCCCACCACCTCGGGCAGCGGCCGCAGGTAGCCCGCCTGCGCGAACTCCCCCACCCAGATGCCGTCGACGTCCATCACGTCGGCGCCCGACCGCGACTTCAGGTCGAGGGCGATCTTGGTCTTGTACGCCTCGTCGTCCACGCCCTGGCCGCGGAACGTCACCTTCGCGGTGACGCCCTTGGCCTTCTGCGCCGCGACGAACCCCGGGATCACCGTCCCGGTGATCCACTCGGCCTCTTCGGAGTTCTTGCCGCCCTCGATGGCGTTGCGGGTGATCGTCAGGGTGATGCTCTTGGCGTCCCGGCCCCGATCGGGATCGGTCGAGGATCCGCCGCCGCACCCGGCGAGCGCCGCGCCCGCCAGGACGAGCGCGGCCGTCGCGCGGATCCGTCTTGGGGAGAAGTCCACGGTGACCTCCTACAAGCGTCACCACTTAACGTGACCGATGAATCCGATCACGTAAAGACCCAGAAGATCGTCAGGGATCCATCAGCTCGGCGCCGCGCGCCGCGAACGCCTCCATGGCCTTGGCGGTGACGGGGCCCGGCGCGGACGGCAGCACGGTGCCGTCCACCGCCCGGATCGGCTGGACGTCGCGGGTCGTCGACACCAGGAACGCCTCGTCGACGCCGTAGAGGCCCTCCAGCGGCAGGTCCTCCTCGTCGCCGCCGAACCACTCCAGCACCAGCGCGCGCGTCACCCCCGCCAGGCATCCCGCCGACAGCGGCGGCGTGATCAGGCGGCCGCCCGTCACCACGAAGATGTTGCTGCCGGTGCCCTCGCACAGGTTCCCGGCGAGGTTGCCGAAGATCGCCTCGCCGCCGCCGCGCTCGTTGGCGTAGGCCAGCGCCAGGGCGTTCTCGGCGTACGAGGTGGTCTTGATCCCGGCCAGCGCGCCCCGCTCGTTCCGCGGCCACGGCACGACCGTCACGTCCGCCGTCGCGGGGAACGGCTTCTGCTCCGCCGCGATGATCGACACCGTCGGGCCCGCGTCGCCCCGGTTCGACCCGAGCGGGCCGGGCCCGCTCGTGTAGGTGACGCGGACGCGCGCCAGCGGCCACTTCGGCGCCGCGGCCAGCACCTCCAGCGTCCCCTGGGCGAGCGCGTCGTGGTCGGGCTCGGGCAGGCCGAGCCCCGCCGCCGATTGGGCGAGCCGCCGCAGATGCCGGGTGAGGGCGAAGGGCTCCCCGTTCGCCGCCTTCACCGTCTCGAAGACCCCGTCCCCCACCAGCATGCCGTGGTCGAACACCGACACCACGGCCCGCTCAGGGTCGAGCAGTTCCCCGTTCATCCAGATCTTGGCCTGCGCCACCCGCTGCCACCTCCAAAAGCCGAGCCGCCTTGAGCTCGGTCTCACGCCATTCGCGTCGCGGATCGGACCCCCAGGTGATGCCGGCGCCGGTGCCGAACCGGAGCATGCCGTCCTCAGTCCAGAAGCTCCGGATGCCGACCGCGAGGGCGCCGCGCCGGGAGTCCGCGTCCACCCATCCGATGGCCCCACAGTACGGGCCCCGGGGGACGGGTTCGAGCTCATCCAGCAACGTCAGCGCGCTCGACTTCGGAGCGCCGGTGACCGAACCGGGAGGAAACGTCGCCGCGAGCAGCTCCGGCCACCCGCCGCCCGCCAGCCGCGCCCGGACGGTCGACACCAGGTGCACGAGCCCCGGATGCTCCTCCAGCTCGCACAGCCCCGGCACCTCCACCGACCCGGGCCGCGCCACCCGTCCCAGATCGTTCCGGACGAGATCGACGATCATGACGTTCTCGGCGCGGTCCTTGGGCAGCAGATCGTCCGCCGTCCGCCCCGTGCCCTTGATCGGACGGGACTCCACGACGTCCCCGTCCCGCGCCAGGTACAGCTCGGGTGAGGCGGAGGCCACCTCCAGCCCGGGCACCCTCAGCGTCATCGCATGCGGCGCCGGGTTCCCCCGCGCCAGCCGCGCCCCGAGCCCCGCGATGTCCGCGCCCGCCCCCAGCGGCGCGGACAGCACCCGGCACAGGTTCGCCTGGTAGACGACCCCGTCCGCGATGGCGTCCCGGATCCGTTCGACCCCCGCCACGTAGGCGGACTCGTCCAGCGAGCTGCTCCACTCCCCCGGCGGGGCCCACACACCCCCCGGATGGGGCGCCGGACGCACGTCCGCGAACCGGGCGCAGGTGACCTTCCCCTCGTAGGTGACCACCACGGCCCACCAGCCCCGCGAGTCCAGGGCGGCCGGGTCGGTCGTCACGTCCGCGAGCCCGGTGGCCAGCCGCCCCCCGGCGTACGCGAAGCTCACGGCAGGACGCACCCGAACGCGTCCGCCAGCCCCC
>NZ_SMKU01000271.1 GCF_004349215.1 Actinomadura rubrisoli
CCGCATGGCTTTCCTGGGCTCGGGGTTGGTTGGTGTCTGGGCCGCGAGTACTGGGGGCGGGGGTATGCGTCGGAGGCGGCGCGGGCTGCGGTGGCCTATTGCTTTGCCGAGTTGGAGGCGGACGAGGTCATCTCGGTGATCCTTCCGGGGAACGTCCGTTCCATCGCGGTGGCGGAGCGGATCGGGCATCGGCATCTGCGGGACACCGAGTACCGGGGGCAGCAGGTGCATGTCTATGGGCAGTCGCGGCCGGTGGCGTAGGCGGTTGTCATTCACGGGCTGCCACCAGCGTTACCGGGGGGGGTCTGGTGGCTGAGAGGGTCGTCCAGATGCTGGCGGCGCCGGTGATGGCGAAGGCCGCGAGTGTGACGATCGCCAGGAGCGTCCATGGGACGGCGACCAGGGGACGGCCTGCGGCGTGCAGGGAGGCGGCGAGCATGCCGGACAGGGCTCCGGCCGCCACGGTGCAGCCCAAGGCGAGGCCGATGGACGTGACCGCCCATGTTTCGATCAGTGCGGCGCGGACCACCTGGGTGCGGGTGAGGCCCGTGACGCGGGCTGCGGCGAACTCCGTCCGGCGTTCGGCGCCGGCGATCACGACGGCGTTGATGACGGCGACGACCGCGTAACCGCCCGCCATGCCCATGAGGACGGCGAGGATCCCGATGTTGCCGCGCTGCTGGGCGGCGGTTCTGGCGTCGGCCCATTGGGCGATGGTCTGCACCTTGCCGATGCCGGCCGTGCGGATGGCGGTGCGGACGGCGGCGGGGGTCGTTCCGGGGGCGACCTGGATGATCGTGTGGGCCCGCGCGTTGGCGAGGGTGGCGGCCGGGATCGCATCGCGCGGGACCAGGAAGGTCTCCGAGTAGTTCTCCAGCGTTTCGCGGAGGGCGGCGACGACCTTGAGGCGGGTCGGGCGCCCGTTGATGACGGCCGTCACGGTGGAGTTGAGGCGGATGCCCTCGCGGGCCATCCCGGGGCCGAGCGCGATGGTCGGGCCGTGCAGCCGGGCGAGCGAGCCCGCGCGCAGCCGGATGCGGTGAGTGCGCTGGTAGGACGGGGCGTCGACCGCGACGATGCCCGAGTAGTGGGTGCGCCGCCACGAGCGGCCCTCCTCGTGGTGGCGGACCGTCACACTCATCGGTATCGAGAGTTCGGACGAGGCCGTCGCCACGCCCGGGACGGCGGTGATCTTCTGCGCGGACGCACCGGACGACTCCACCATCAGGTCGCCGACGACGAGGCGGCGTTGCTCCTCGCCCGCCATCAGTGCGAGTGAGCCCAGCGTTCCGGTCAGGCCGAGCAGCAGGGCGACGAGGACGATGAGCGGGGCGGCGGTGGACGCGCTGCGCCGGACACCGTCCCGGAGGTTGGCCTGGGCGAGTTCTCCGAGCGTGCTCCGGCGGAGGAGGACGCCAAGGGCCCGGCCGACAAGGGGAACGACCAGGGGGCTGAGTGCGCTCAGGGCGACGGCCCCGGTGATCGAGATGCCGAGGGCCATCATCATCGCGCCGAGCAGTTCGGCGGACTGCGCGAGCGACACCATCCAGATCGTGAAGGCCAGCGCGGACAGGCCCGACAGCCAGCGCGCCGGGGTCATGACCCGGGCGGCTCCGCCCGTATCGCGAAGGGCCTCCAGCGGACGGACCTTCGCGGCACGGCGGGACGCGGCGAGCACGCCCAGAAGGGATACGCCCACGCCCACGGGCACGGAGGCGAGGAGCACCCCGCCGTCCCAGCCAGGGGTGAAGCCGCTTGGCAGGAAGTCGAGCGCGATCAGCAGCCAGGACTGCGCCCACATCGCCGGAATCCCGACCAGGACACCGACCGCGGTGCCGACGAGCCCGAGCAGCAGGGCCTCGGCCAGGAGCAGCGCGACGAGTTGGCCGCGGCCGCCCCCGATGAGCCGGAGCAGCGCCAGGTCGCGGCGGCGCTGCGCCACCGTGAAGGCGAACGTGGAGCTGACGATGAAGATCGTGAGGAACGCCGACAGCATCACCGTCATGCCGAGAAGCGTCGCCGCGCCCGCGTACCCCTCGCGGAGCTCCTCTCTGGCCTGGCCGGTGGTGCCGGGCGGGATCGGGGCGCGGTCGGTGGAGACCATGACGAGCAGGGACGACTGGACGAGCGCGACGCCAAGGGCGACGGCGATGATGGCCCCGGCGAACAGCCGCCAGCGGTCGCGGAAGGTGGCCAGCGCGAGGGTCAGCACGGGACCGCCTCCAGCAGCGCGAGCCGTTCGGCCACCTCGCGGGCGGACGGGCGGATCAGCCGGTCGACGAGCCGCCCGTCGGACAGGAACACCACCGCGTCGGCGTTCGCCGCCGCGGCGGGGTCGTGGGTGACCATGGCGATGCTCTGCCCCTCCTGGTCGACCATCCGGCGCAGGAGGGCGAGGACCGTGCGGGCGGACGCGGAGTCGAGCGCGCCGGTCGGTTCGTCGGCGAACAGGATGGCGGGCCGGGTGACCATGGCCCGCGCGATCGCGACGCGCTGCTGCTGGCCGCCGGACAGCTCGCGCGGCCGGTGCCGCAGCCGGTCGCCGAGCCCGACGGCGCCGAGCACCGCGTGGACGTCTGCGCGGCGGACGCGGACGCCGGCGAGTTTCAACGGGAGCGTGACGTTCTGCTCGGCGGTCAGCGAGCCGATGAGGTTGAAGCTCTGGAAGACGAAGCCCACGGTGCGGCGGCGCAGCTCGGTGAGCACCCGGTCGGGTGCGGCGGTGACCTCCTGGCCGGCGAGGAAGACCTGGCCCCGGTTCACCCTGTCGAGCCCGGCGGCGCAGTGCAGCAGGGTGGACTTCCCCGAGCCGGACGGACCCATCACGGCCGTCCACGACGCGGCGGGGAAGGCCAGGCTGACGCCGTCGAGGGCCTTGACCTGCGCGTTCCCGAGCCCGTACTCGCGGCTCACGCCGCGCAGCTCGGCCGCGATCGTCGCTGTGATGGACACGTTTCCTCCTTGGTGATCCGCCCCTTCACGGAATCACCCGGCGGATGGCCGCGGCATCACGTCCTGCCCCCATCTTGAGGTAGGGCTAGGCATACCGTGCGACTACCGATTTCTTGGCTAGCGTTGCTGGGATGACCGTCTCGGAACCACGCACCGTGCTGGAGGCGGCGGCGAAGCGCCGGTTTCTGATCTCGCGGTGGCCGTGGCGATGTGCGGGCTATCTGCTGACGACACCGATTCCGGTGCTCGCCGCAGCCGTCCCCTTCGGGCTGTTCGCGCTGCCGTGGGCCGCCGCTTTGTCGTCCCGGCAACCCTTCGGTGCTCGTCTGCTGCTCGTCGCGCTCGGTGCGCTGCTTCTCGCCGGGCTGGGGCCGCTCGTCGCGGCGCCCTTGGCGGAGGTAGAACGGCGAAGGCTGCGCCTGATCGACACGCGGCCCGTCTCCTCCGGGCACGCCGGACAGACGTGGTCGCGCGTTCGCTATGGCGAGGCGGCCATCTGGCGCGAGTTGGGTTACGCCTGTCTGCTCGTGACGCTGGCACCCGTCCTGTACGGGGCGTTGCTGATGTTCGCCTTGCTGGTCGGTGGTCTCATACTGAGTCCGCTACTGGCGCGGGGCAGTGGCGAACCCGTGGCGCTTGGCCTGTTCAAGGTCGCCACGCCGATGGAGGCCGTCCCGTATGCGCTGGTAGGGGTGGTGCTGGCGTTCGCAATCCCGTACCTGGCGGCGTTGCTGACGGGTGTCCATGCCGTCCTGGCGCGTGTCCTCCTCGGACGTGGTTCCGAGGAACGGCTACGGGCCGAGCTGGTGGAAGTGGCACGCTCACGGGCCAGGCTGGTGGACGCGTTCGAGGCCGAGCGCCGCCGCATTGAACGGGATCTGCATGACGGGGCACAGCAGCGGCTCATCGGGCTGACGCTGCAGCTTGGTCTCGCCCGGATGGATCTGTCTCCGGACTCGGCCGCCGGACGGAGCGTGGCCGATGCCCACGAAGAGGCCAAGCGCCTCATGGACGAGTTGCGTGAACTCATCCGAGGCATCCATCCGCGCGTGCTGACGGACAGGGGACTGCCGGCCGCTTTAGGTGAACTGGCCGACCGTTCGCCGATCCCGGTGACCGTCCGGGCGGATCTCCCGGAACGGCTGCCTGCGCATGAAGAGGGCACCGCCTACTTCGTCGCCGCGGAGGCGTTGACGAACATCGCCAAGCACAGCGAGGCGACACGGGCCACAGTGTCCGCGCATCTGCAAGACGATGTCCTCGTGTTGGAGATAGAGGACGACGGTCGCGGCGGTGCTGATCCGGGCCTCGGCACCGGGTTGACCGGTCTTGCGGACCGCGTGGCGGTCGTAGACGGAAGAATGCTGCTGTCCAGCCCGGCCGGAGGGCCGACTCTCCTACGCGTGGAGCTCCCGTGCAGCCGACCATCCGAGTAGTCCTCGCCGAGGACGGCGTACTCCTGAGGGAAGGGCTCGCCGGGCTGCTCGCCAGGTTCGGGTTCGAGGTCGTGGCGGCGGTCGAGGACGCGAAGGCGCTCAAGAAGGCCGTCGCCGAGCATGAGCCCGAGCTGGTGGTGACCGATATCCGGATGCCACCCGGCTTCAGTGACGAGGGCCTGCGCGCCGCCGTGGAACTGCGCAAGACCAGGCCCGGGCTGGCCGTCATCGCGCTGAGCCAGTACGTGGAGCTGAGCTATGCCGCCGACCTGCTCGACTCGAACGACGGCGTCCGGGTCGGCTACCTGCTCAAGGACCGCGTGGTGGACGTCGAGGACTTCGTCTCCGCGCTGCGCAGGGTCGTCGAGGGCGGGACGGTCGTCGATCCCATGGTCGTCCGCCAGCTCCTGCGCCGCAGCCACGACCCACTGTCGCGGTTGTCGTCGCGGGAGCGGGAGGTCCTGGGCCTTATCGCCGAGGGTCACTCGAACGCCGCGATCGCCCGGCAGCTCGTCGTCTCGGAGGCGACGGTGGGCAAGCATGTGGGCAACATCCTGACGAAGCTCGACCTGCCCCTGACCGAGGACAAGCACCGCCGGGTACTGGCCGTCCTCGCCTACCTTCGCGGCGGTGCCGCCTAGCACGGCCCAACAGGTTAGCCACGAAGCTTCCCTGCTTGGCTACGGAGGCCATGCCCTGGGGCCGACGCACGACACGACCGCGCCCTTCTGCTGGACGCGTCAGGCACGTCGTCGGTGAGCCCGGGGCAGAGTGACCCGCGCTGATCAGGACCCGGACTCATAGTGTTCCGCTGGACGGCGGCCGGACGCCATGCTGAGTCCAGTCGGTCAGCCGATCGAACGCCTTGAGGAAGTCAGGCAGCATCGGCCGCACGAGCGTGGGGAACCCCGCGTTCAGCCCATCGGTGTGGGAGCCGCCAGGGACGCGGTAGTAGCGGTGCAGCGGGCCCCGTCCCGACTTCTGGATCATCTTGGCGTAGATGTCGCCGGACTCGCTGATCGGAGTCAGGACGTCCAGCGTGCCCTGGATGCTGATGAGCGGGCGTCCGATCCGTCCGGTCAGCGACACCCGGCGTACCGCCTCGCGCACTTCGCGTGGACGGGATCCATAGTCGTAGTCGGTGTCGCACCCAGCACCCGTTCCCTCCGGGCAGAACGGTGTGCCGGCCACTGTCGCACCGTCATAGGACGGGTCCAGCTCCTCTCGCACGATCCGCTGGAGGAAGTCCCATTGGTTCTTGTAGTGGACTCCCCAGAGCGGCTCCGAGCCCGCCGGATATCCAGCCGCGAGCATCTCTTCGTGGGCTCCCGGCTTACCCGCCGCGTACCGGGGATAGGCACGCAGCGCGGGCGGCAGCGTGGTCAGGAGGCTCGGCCCCTTGGGCGTGAAGAGCAGCGCGTTCCAGTCGATCCCACCGGTGTACAGGCCTGGGAACTGTTCAAGTTGGCCACGCACCATGTAGCCGCCAGCGGACAGCCCGGCTGCGTACGTGTACCGGGGCGTACGGCCGTAACGCTGCGTCGCGACACGCTTGGCGGCCACGGTCAGCTGAGCCATGCGCGTGTGCCACTCCTGGATCGTGGCGCCCGGCCGCCGACCGTCCGGGAGGATGGCTGGCCCGGTGATGCCCTTGTCGGTCGCCGCGAACGCGTACCCCTTGGCCAGGACGTGGTCGCCGATGATGCGGTCGTTGGCGTACTGCTCTCGGACACCGGGAGGGCCGCTCACGACGAGTCCGCCGTTCCAGTGCCGAGGCAACCGGATGACGAACTGGGCGTCGTGATTCCACCCGTGCGTGGTGTTGGTCGTGGAGGTGTCTGGAAAGTAGCCGTCGATCTGGATACCGGGGACGCCTGAAGGGTTGACCGTCCCGGGAGCCTCCAATCCGGCCCAGTCGGTCGGATCGGTGTGCTGGCTAGGCACCGTCCCCGTCGTTGTCAGGTCGTCCAGGCAGACGGCGACAGAACGCTCCGCCCCTGGGACCCGGAGCCCTCGTTCACCACATCCTGTCTCGGCCACGGCGGCAGCCGGGGTCAGAACGGACGCGAGCAGGGTCGAGACGAGCACGGTTGATCGCAGCGCCATGGCGAACTCCTTCTGTAGGGACCACCACGCAACGTAAGGAGAAGGACCCGCAGCGGATAAGTGAGAGACGGCCAGACCCGCATTGGCCGATGGGCACATGACCCCCATTGGCCAGTTCTGCCCCACCCCATGGCCTCGTTCCCCGAGCCGCCGTAATCTTCGCAAATGGTCATGAAGCGCCCAGTGCCCTGGGTGTCGCCTCTCCTCTGCCTCACGGTGCTGCTCGGTGGCGTCTACTACGCCGCCGTAGAGGCGGGTCCCTCGCTGCACACGGTGGGCTTTGCGGCTTGCCTGCTGCTGCTGGTGGGCGTCGACGTCCTCGATCAACGCGTCCCACCGATCGTTCTGCTCGGTGGCCGGATCGCCCTCTACATCGCGGTCAACGCACTGGACGTCTCCGGGGTCTCGCGAGTGCTGTTCGTGCTCGTACCGTTCACGGCGTACTTCGCCTTCGGCCGCCGTACCGCAATCGTCCTGGGCAGCGCCTGTATCGCGGCCCTCACAGCCGCTTTCACGCTTCTAGTTCCCAACTGGCAGGTGCGCTCGGAGTACGTGTCAGACCTTGTGATGTTCAGCCTCGGCATCGTCCTCGCCATCACGATGGCCTCCGTCGCCGTCCGCGAGCGCGAGGCGCGCGTCCGGCTGGAGGGGACCATGCGCGAGGTCGAGGCGCTGTCCGCCGCCCAGGAGCGCAACCGGCTCGCCCGCGAGATCCATGACAGCCTCGGCCACCATCTGACCGCGATCGGCATCCAGTTGGAGCGGGCGGCCACCTTCTCCGACCTCGACCCCAAGGCCGCCCAGGACGCGCTCTCCAACGCCCGCTGGTCGGCCGACCGCGCCCTCACCGAGGTACGCCAGTCCGTCCGTGCGCTGGGACGGCAGCCCTTCCGCCTCACCGACGCGCTCAACGAACTGATAGAGCACCTGAACAACGACAGCCTGGCAATAAGCCTCGACGTGACCGGGGACGAACGAGATCGCCCCCTGGCATCGCTCACGGCCGTCTACCGCGCGGCACAGGAAGCGCTGACGAACGCCTGCCGTCACTCAGACGCGACAGAAGTCCGCCTGGTCCTGGCCTACGAAGACACTCGGGCGAGCCTAATCGTCATCGATGACGGCCGCGGATTCGACCTGCGCGAGGGGTTCGGCCTACGCGGAATGCGCGAACGCATAGCCCACATCGGTGGCCGCCTAGAACTCGCCAGCGCACCCGGCCGAACCACCGTCTCGGTCACGGTGCCCTGGTGAACCCCATACGCGTTCTGGTCGTGGACGACCAAGAGCTCGTCCGTGAGGGAATAGCCTCCCTCCTCAGCATCCAGCCCGGAATCGAGGTCATCGGCACTGCCGCCGACGGTGCCGAGGCCGTGACCGCCGCAGCGTCCGCCGACGTCGTCCTGATGGACGTGCGCATGCCGGGTATGGACGGCGTCGCCGCCACCGCCGAGCTCCGCCGCCGCGTCCCGTCCTGCAAGGTCGTGATGCTCACCACCTTCGACGACGACGAGTACGTCGTCCAGGCCCTGCGCGCGGGCGCGATCGGCTACCTGCTGAAGAACCTCCCGGCCGCCGACCTCGCCGCCGCCATCCGCCTGGTCTGCTCCGGCGTCGCGCAACTCGATTCCACGATCACTCGGCGCCTCGCCACCGCCCTCCCCGACCCCGCCTCCCTCACCCCTCGCGAGACGGATGTTCTCCGTCTCATCGCCGCCGGCGCCACCAATAAGGAGATCGCCACACGCCTCTACCTCAGCGAAGGAACCATCAAGAACCACATTTCCCGGATCCTGCAACGCCTGGACCTTCGTGACCGAACCCAGGCCGCGCTCTACGCGAAAGACCAGGGGCTTCTCTAGCCGAGCCCACCGCTCCCTGGCCTCCCGCTCCCTAGTCCCCGCTCCTTGGTTCCCCGCTCCCGGGCTACCGCTCCTTTGGACCCGCCACCCGCAATCACCAACCGCTCTATTCGCGCACGCACCATCCTCAGAATCTCTCAAAAGGAGACGCGATGGAAAAGCCGCATGAGGGATCCTCACGCAGAAATTTCCTGGGCATGGCAGCCTCCGCCACTTTACTCCAGGTCATGACCGGGGTCGCTCCCGCTCACGCGGAATCTGCTCCCACCGGCCTGTTCACGCCTTCCGCCAGAAAAGCCGACGGCAAAACCGTGGCGATTCTCGGCGCCGGCGTCAGCGGGATGACCGCCGCCATCAAACTCATCCAAGCGGGCTACGCGGTCACCATTCTGGAGGCCCAGGACCGCAGCGGCGGACGCAGCTTCACCGTCCGGCGCGGAGACAAGATCACCGAGGTGTGGGCGGACGGATCGTCCCGCACCGTGACGTGCCAGTTCGACCAGGGCCTCTACCTCAACGCCGGACCGAGCCGGATCCCGCACCACCATCAACGGGTTCTTTCGCTATGCCGAAGGCTTCGCATTCCCCTTGAGCCGTACGTCATGCAGACGGCCGCCAACCTCTACCAGACCGACAAGATGTGGCAGAAATCAAGCCGGACCAATCGCCGCATCACCCACGACACCCGCGGATATATCGCCGAATATGCGGCCGCCGCCGTCAAGAAGGGGATCCCGGGCAGCGAGACGCTGACCGACGCCCAGCGCGAAAAGCTCCTGGTCCTGCTGTCAGAGTTCGGTCAGCTCGACAAGACCAACCACACCTACACCGGCTGCACCCGCGCCGGCAGGGCGAAACCCCTGAGCGTCACGCAGATGGCGGAAAAGATCGACCCGCTGCGCCTCACAGACCTACTGGAAAGTGAATTCTGGAACGACCAGTTCTATCGCGGGGACGATTACGAGTGGCAGGGAACAATGTTCCAGCCGATCGGCGGAATGGACATCATAGCCCGCTCACTCGCCAAATCCCTGCCCGCCGGAACCATCGTCCTGAACTCCCCCGTGCACGCCATCCGGCTGGCCGACGACGGGGTACGGGTCTCCTGGAAGGACGCCCGGGGAACGCACGACCGAACGTTCGACTACTGCCTGAGTTGCATCCCTCTCCCGGTTCTCAGGCAGCAGGTCGACCTCGTCGGGTTCTCCACCGAATTCACCTGGGCGGTCGCCAACGCACAAAGCGCACCCGCATGCAAGGTCGCCTGGCAGACCAACCAACGATTCTGGGAATCCGACAGGTATCAGATCTACGGCGGCATCAGCTGGTTTGGTAACATTGCCAGGCAGATGGTCTACCCCTCGAACGACTTCTTCGCCCCCTCCGGCAAGGGCGTCCTGACCGGCGCCTATGCGTCCTACGACAGCGGGGCGAAGCTCGGCGACCAACCCCATGCCCAGCGCCTGGCCACGGCCCGTGCCGCCGGAGCAACGCTGCACGAAGAATTCCTCAGCCAGGCCATCGTCCCCGACCGGCAGGCCATAT
Source organism: Actinomadura rubrisoli (assembly GCF_004349215.1). Lineage (GTDB taxonomy): Bacteria > Actinomycetota > Actinomycetes > Streptosporangiales > Streptosporangiaceae > Spirillospora > Spirillospora rubrisoli. The sequence goes on from NZ_SMKU01000271.1 coordinate 9,902, forward strand.
CGATCGCCTGGCACAAAATCCCCTATGTGCTCCATGGATGGGCCCATTGGGATCCCGCACTACCCGACCACAAGAAGATATACCAAACCCTGATATACCCCCAGGGCAACAATAATTTCCTCGCGATCGGCGACCAACTCTCCCCCATACCGGGTTGGCAAGAGGGCGCCATGATGTCAGCCGAATGGGCCTTCGATTGGATCCACGGTAACCGCCGAGGCGCCCATGCCCCCGTCCACCAGGTCCCCGACTCCAGAGCCCTGACCACCTGACCTGGCAGCCAGGGGCCAGACACCGAAGGGGCGGCGCAGCCTGTCATCCAGCGGCGCGCCGCCCCACTTCCCTTCCCTTCTCGACCAGTCCCCTCCCAGGAAATGCGTCCTTCTTCAGGACCTCATCACCACGACGCAGAAAGGCGTACGGCGCGCCCCCTCACCGAGGCGCGCCCCCTCAGCGAAAAGAAGGCGCCCAGCCCCCGCCGCCCGATCGGCTAGCGGATCTGGAGCAGGCCGCGGAAGGCGGGCTGGAGCCCGGCGCCGGCCAGGATCCGCGCACAGGCCGGGCTGGCCTGGCATGCCTGCTGGGGTCGGTCGTTCGAGAGCAGAGTGTTGCCCTTGATCTGCACCTCCTTGGACGGGCCCCACCAGATCGGACGGGGGTCGTCCCAGAAGTTGCCGATGAACCGGACCCTCCTCGGCTCCACCCCGCCGAGCGGGTGCTGGTTGCGGTAGATCACGTTGGACTCGACCGTGATGCGGTCGCCGCCGTCGTCGGTGTAGATCGCGTACGGCGGCTCGTCGTTCTCGGCGTACGGGTTGGTCGTGTCGTGCACCTCGTTGCCGCTGATCACGGCCCCGGCGGCGAACGACGGGCCCTGCGGGCCGTTGGAGTAGATGCCGCCGCCGTCCAGCAGCACCTTCCCGGCGTTGAACACCCGGTTGTTCAGGACGCGGGTCCGGTCAGCGGTTTTGGCGTCGCCGCCGGAGTTCAAGAACACGATCCCCGAGTACGGCACGTCGTTGACCTGGTTGTGCGCGACGGTCGAGCCGTGCGGCTGATTGAGCAGGATGCCCCAGCCGCCGTGGTAGTCGATCCCGACGTGGTGCACCCAGTTGTTCTCCACGCGGTTGTCGCGGTACGTCCCCGGCTCCTCGGCGATCGCGCCGATGTGCACGCCGCCACCGGACACGTCCTCGATCACGTTGCCGCGCACGACGCTCGCCGAGGCGCCGTGCGACAGCTCCAGCGCCTGCGTGCCGAGGCGGGTGAAGTGGTTGCCCTCGACGGTGACGCGGGCGGCGGCACGGAACGCGACGGCGCCCGGGATCCCCGCCGACTTCTCCTGCTTCGGGTCCTCCCCGACGTAGTACCAGGTGCCGATGATGTGCGGGAATCCGGCGGGACGGCTCGGCGCGCGCCAAGTGCAGTGGGCGAAGGTGAGGCCGCGCAGCGCCACGTCGTGCAGCGGCGCCTTCGCCGTACCCTCGCCGCTGACCAGGGATTCAAGGACAGGCGCGACCACGTCCGCGCGGCGTGGGTCCTCACCCGGGCGGGGCAGGTAGAGCAGTTCGTGGTGCCCAGGGCGGGAGCGATCGAGGTACCAGCTGCCGGGCTTGCGCAGGAAGCTAGGACTGTTCTGTACGTCGTTCGGTGGGATGAGGCCCGGCGGGTCGGCGATCTCGCCGTAGATCTGGTTCGCGCGGCGGAAGCACGGCTGGTCCATGGTGATCGTGGTCTTGTTCTTCGGCCCCGCGGTGATCCCGGCCACCCCGCAGCGGCCTTCCGAGTAGCCGGTGGCGAGGGTGTAGACGAGCTCGATGTCCTGAGGACGCTTCCAGGACAGCGGCGCGGCGCTGTCGGTGACGTAGCCGGACTTGGTCTTGGTCACCTTGCCAGGCAGACCTGCGCCCATGCTCGTCCGCCCGGCGCGCCTTCCGTTGACGAAGAGCTGGCGAGTGTCGAGCTCACCGACGTCGGCCCGCCAGATCCCCCGGTCCGTCCGCCATCCCGAGACCGCGCGGCCGCCGCTGAGCGTCACGCGCTCCTGCGCGCCCGTCCCGTAGCCGTACGCCTGGTAGACGACGCGGTGCCCGTTGCGGCCGGAGTCCCCGGCCGACGCCGACATCTTCAGTGGCGCGGTCAGGGCGTACGTCCCGGCGCGCAGGTTGACGACGATGTCCGACGTCATCCGCGGCGTCTTCGCCCGTACGGCCTGCTGCGCCCGGGCGGGGGTGGCGAAGGGCCGGTCGGCGGTGCCCGGCCAGGAGTCTTTGCCCCAGGGAGCCACGTAGAGCTGCTCGCTCCCCTCCGTCACGGAGGCCGCCGCGTCCGGGCCCATCCCATGATGCGCCACCGCCGAAGCCGGATGCGCCGCGGCGAGCGCGGCGGCACATCCGACCGCGGACGCGCCCATCAGAACCTTCATATCTTCTTTTCTCCTCGCGTTCACGGGATGCAGATCACAATCTCTCCCGGTGAGGAGGCCCGGGGTGACGGCCGAACCGCCATCGTGCATAGACGAAAGTCGAATCCTCCCTGGTCCCTTCGACCAGCACCGGACCGGTCCAGCGACGGCCAGCCCCTGTGAGCTGCCGGAACGTGCGTCACGTCCAGGACGGGATTGTCGTCACGTCCCCCAGAACTCCGCGATGTGGTCACCGCCGCCGCCATGAGCTTGTCTTTGCGGCTGTCTCCTTAGAGGCGCCTACCTGGGGGCCGATGAGGGGGCAGAGTGAGGGGTGAGGG
>NZ_SMKU01000272.1 GCF_004349215.1 Actinomadura rubrisoli
GGGCCCGGGTGGGTCGTGCTGCTGGACGGCGCGACGGCGCCGCCGGGGGTGGACAGCGGGTGCCGGCATGATCCGGCGTGGCTCGTGCGGCGGCTCGGGGGGCAGATCGCGGCGCGGATGGCGTTGGAGGACGGTAAGCCGCTGCCCGATCTGGTGGCCGAGAGCATCAAGGTGACGGTCGAGGTGCATATGGGGTGTGACCTGGAGAATCCGGATAGCCCTTCGGCCACGGTGTCGTTGCTGCGGCAGCGCGGGGACGTGGTGGAGTGGTTCGTCCTGGCCGACTCGCCCATCGTGGTGGACGTGGGGGAGGTGCTCGTCTTCCGGGACGATCGGGTGGATCGGCTGCCGAGCTATACCGCCGAGGCGGTGCGGGGGGCGCGGAACAGTCCGGGCGGGTTCTGGGTGGCGAGCACGCGGCCGGAGGCGGCGTACGAGGGGCTGACCGGGGAGGTGCCGGTTGAGGGGTTGCGGCGGGCGGCGGTGCTCAGGGACGGCGCGTCCCGGCTGGTGGAGAAGTTCGGGGAGATGGGGTGGGACGGGCTGCTCCGGCTGCTGGACGAGGAGGGGCCGCGGGAGCTCGTCCGCCGGACGAGGGTCGCGGAGGCGTCGGGAACCGTCGAGCGGGGCAAGCGGTTCGACGACGCCACCGCGGTGCTGGTGCGCTTCTAGCGTGGGGCGATGTGGGGCCACCAGCCGGTGAGGTCCTCGGGGAGGTGCATGCCGTCGACCTTGAGGGTGGCGGGCATCAGCGGGAAGCGCCGTCCGGCGGGGAAGGTCCGCTGGTAGGACGGCGGATCGAGGACGAGGACGCGGGTGCCGTTCACGGCGGGGATGTCGGCGGGCACGCCCTCGTTGTAGACCGGCTCGCCCCGGGCGTCGACGAGGTCCCACGGGCTGGAGATGACGGGCGGCCCCGGCGGGGCGTCGGCGTCCAGGAAGCAGGCGATGATCTCGGGAGCGGGTGGGGTGCCCGGCAGGCCGCCGGGACGGCCGGCGAGGGCGCCGGCGAGGAGGGTGTGCAGCTGGAAGTTGTCACCGATTCCGCCGATGGTGATCGTCCAGCCCCTGCGGCCGGCACGGTCCAGGACGAGGAGGCGCTCGTCGTCCAGGACTTGCAGGAGCCTCTGGACGTGCTCCATCTGGTGGTGGTACTTCGCGGCCTGGCCTGCGGCGAAGGCGCGGAAGTCGCGGTCCGTCAGCCCGGCGCGGACCGACGGCGCCGTCGACAGGACGGTGCAGGCCGCCATCGCGAACTGCGGCAGCGCGAACCACGACATCATCGCGGACACCGCGCCATCCGCGAGCTTGGGCGCGATCGTGTCGAAGATCGTCTGGGACGGCTGCTCCTCCTGCATGTCGGGCGGCTTGCCACCGGTGGCCTCCTCCCAGGCGCTGCCGAACGCCAGGGCCGACGCGGTCACCTCGGTGAGCCGCTCGACGACGGCGCGGCCGACGGGGACGGGGTCGGCGCCGTGCTCGATCCAGGCGCCGGCGATGACGGCGAGCCAGCCGCCGAGGTTCGGGGGCGCCTCGGCGATGCCCTCGGCCATGCGGGGCATCGCGGCGTCCTTGTCGGTGGCGGACGCCGTCTCGGACGCGCGCATCACCTGGGGGAGAAGGTCGCTGAAGGACTGGTCTTCGACGAGGGCCGCTCGGACGAGCCCGTCGCAGACCTGGAGGAACGTCATGTTGATCAGCCTGGCACAACCGCGTTCTGGAATTCGGTTCTAGAACGCGGTCATGGAGTCCCGGGATCTCGCCGACGTGCTCGCGGCCAGATCCAGCAGCGCGTCGTCGCCCGCGACCTGCTGTGCTGGGCAGGTGCGACCTGCCGCGCTGACCAGGCCGGACGGATCCCGTCCAGCAGGGGGTCAATTGATTTCGCAAGTGAGGCCCGCACCCTGTATGGTTTCACTGCGCGAGCGTCGCAGGCCCCTTTAGCTCAGTCGGCAGAGCGTCTCCATGGTAAGGAGAAGGTCTACGGTTCGATTCCGTAAAGGGGCTCCGCAGGTCAGAGGCCGTTCCCGAAGATCACCGGGGGCGGCCTTCAGCGTTCCCGGGAGCGGATTGGGAGATCAACTTTCTGGGGCGCGCCCGGTAAGGGGTGAGGAGGTCGTCCAGTACGGACACTCCGAGCGTGGCGACGGCCCCTACACCGCACGGCCCCCACCGCAGCCGCGGTTGTGGCACGCACCGCAGGAGATCCGATGCCCAGGCCTGCCCCGGCCAGGGGCTGCGGACCACGCCGCCGCGCGGCGGTGGCGTGGTCCGCGGCGCGGGCGGGCAATAGTTCTCGGCTGACGCCGAAGAGGCCGGCAAGAATGTTGAGCACGTCCTTGATGGCATCGCCAACGGAGCCTAGCGGGCACTCATGTCGAGGGTCGCCTGAAGGACGGTGGCGAGATTCATCCTGCTCCTCTGCGGGGCGGCCTGAACACTTAACTCTCGATATCCCACTAAAGGCCGTGCGATGCCTATGTTGAGGTAGATTATTGGGAGATTCTATTGCCCCGCTATTGGCGCCCGTTTAGCGAAGGGTGACCAAAGCGTTCGAAAGACCTACCCTTCGTGTGGCTCTGTGTATGCAAGTCGGAGCCATGGGTAATTGCCTAGCCATGGTCATGCAACGCCCCCCTTGGTGGAAGAACTCGGTCTTCTACTGCCTCAACGTCAAGACCTTCAGCGACGGCAACGGTGATGGATGGGGAGACTTCCCGGGTCTGACCCAGCGGCTCGACTATCTGAAGTGGCTGGGTGTGGGCTGTATCTGGCTGATGCCCTTCCACCCGAGCGAAGACCGTGACGACGGCTACGACATCACCGATTACTACGCGGTAGACGAGCGGCTGGGAACACTCGGTGATTTCGTGGCGTTCGTTCACGAGGCCCGCGCGCACGGCATCCGGGTGATCGGCGACCTGGTGATCAACCACACCTCGGCGCGGCATCCCTGGTTTCTCCGCAGTCGCGAGGGCCGCGACTCGCCGTACCGCTCCTGGTACGTGTGGGTGGACGAACCCCCGCCCGGTGATGGCGAGCCGATCGCCGTCTTTCCCCATGACGACCCATCGCCTTGGCGATACGACGACAGGACCGATCAGTACTATCTCCATCAGTTCTATCGTCACCAACCCGATCTCAATCTGGCCAATCCGGAGGTACGTGCGGAGATCGAGAGGGTCGTCGGATTCTGGTTGCAGCTCGGATTGTCGGGATTCCGGGTCGACGCCGCACCGCACCTCATGCTGGGAACGGGACGAGGAGGCCAGACCAGTGCCTGCGATGTCCATGCCTACATCGCCGAGCTGCGATCCTTTGTGACGAGCAGGTGTCCCGACGCCATCCTGCTCGGTGAAGTGAACCGTCCCTACAAGGAGGCCGCCCGCTTCCTCGGTCGGCAATCCGGAACCGGGGACGAGTTGACCATGTGCCTGGACTTCGAGGGCATGCAGCAAATGCACCTCGCCTTGGCCAGGCGCGACCCCCGGCTGCTGACCGAGAGCATACTCAGACGCCCCGTTCCGCCGGGCACGGGCCGCTGGGCCTCGTTTGTCCGCAACCACGACGAACTGGTTTTGGACCTGCTGTCAGAGGACGAGCGGAATGCGGTCTTCCAGGCATTCGGGCCGGACGAGAACATGAAGTATCAGGGGCGCGGCCTACGTCTACGGCTGCCGACCATGATGCGCGGAGACCTGCGCCGGATCAAGATGGTGTACAGCCTGCTGTTCTCCTTGCCCGCCACGGTGGTCCTGCTGTACGGCGAGGAAATCGGCATGGGCGAAGATCTGGAAGCGAGGGGCCGTCTTTCGGTTAGATGCCCCATGCGATGGGAGCCCGGATCCGGCTCCGATGCCGCCTCTTCCGCTCCTCCCGTGAAGCCGGTCACTCAAGAGCGCGACCCTGACGGCGTCTGCGTGCAGGCCCAGCGTGACGATCCGGACTCTCTGCTGTCGTGGATCAGACTGCTCATCCGGCTCTCGCGTGAGTACACCGCGTTCGGCGGCGACGACTTCCTTCCCCTGGAGACCGCGGCCGCCCACGCGCTGGCACACCTGCGCCAGCACGAAGGGCAGAACGTGCTGTGCCTGCACAACTTCTCCAAGGAGCCCGCCGAGGCCGCCGTCCGGCTCGAACTCGGTGAACGCGAAGGCCCCATCGAGCTGACCGACCTTCTTCATCCCGGTGATTCTTACCAAGCCGAGCCCAGTGGCGATGCCGTGGTGCGCCTGGACGCCTATCAGAGCCGCTGGCTCAGCGTCGCGGAAGGCGAGCGGCACCTCCAGTGAATTCCTACACAGCAGTATTCGCCCCGGCAGGCAGCGTGTTGTTCACCGTGGGGAGCGTGCTGGCCAGATTGGGGGCGATATCGCTCTCCCTCAGCATGATCCTGCTGCTCTCCATGAACTACGGCTCGTTCGCGCTTGTCGGGTTCTTGTCGGCGACGGGCCTGATCGCGCTCGTCGTCCTCCATCCCTGGACGGCCCGGCTCACCGACAGGCATGGGCAGGGGAAGGTGACCGCCGCAGCGGCGGGCATCGCCGCGTTGAGTTACGCCGCTTTCCTTGCCTGCGCCCATTGGAAAGCGCCCGCCTGGACGCTTTTCCCAGCCTATGCCCTGGCCATGGGCTCTTCCCCGAACGTCAGCGGCATGGTCCGCCGACGGTGGGCCCACCTGCACGACGGATCCACCCGGCGCGCCGCCAACGCGGTCGAGCAGGTAGCCGACGAGCTGTGCTTCCTGAGCGGCCCCATCCTGGCCACCATCCTGGTCACCTCGGTCTTCCCCGAGGCGGGCGTACTGGCCTCCGGCGTTCTCCTCGTCACAGGAATGCTGCTCTTCGCCGGCCAGCGGCGGACCGAGCCCCCGGCCGATCCCGCCGCCGGTAGGCGCGAATCGTCCCCGCTGCGGCGCCCGTCGGTGTGGGCGGTGCTGATGCCGTACGCGCTCGTCGGGATCCTCTTCGGCGCGCTGGACGTGACGACGGTCAAGCACACCACCTCCATGGACAGCAGATCCGCCGCGGGCGTGCTGCTCTCGATGATCGCCTTGGGTTCCGCGATCTCCGGCCTGGCGTTCGGGAAGGTCCGGCCGCGGTCGGAGCCGCGCGTTCCGTTCATCGTGAGCGTCGCGGCGCTGGCCGTGCTCACCTGCGTCCCGCTCGCCGCCGCCCGGCTGCTGCCCGACAGCCTCCCGGCGATCGGCGCGGCGATGTTCGCGGTGGGCATCGGCACCGCCCCCGTGATCATCCTCGGTACGTCCATCGTGCAGGCATGTGTGCCCGAGGCCCGGTTGAACGAGGCGCTGGTGTGGCCGTCCAGCGCGATCACCGGCGGGAACGCCACCGGCAACGCCCTGACGGGCTGGATCGTGGACCATGCCGGCGACTCCTCCGGGTACTGGGTCCCGGTCGTCGTGGGCCCGGCCGCCCTGCTCGCCGCGTACGCGGGTCTTGCCCTGCACCGCCGGACCGACGACGACTGCGTCGCCGCCGAGGACGTGGGAGTGTGAGATCGTTCTGGGTCGCGGCGCGGGGTGTCCTGATTCGCTCCATACCGGGCCCTGTGGTAGCGTCCCACCGGTTCCAGCAGGGCGTTTCGCAGGTCATCGGCGCAGCCGGTAGCCTGAGTGGCAGCCCGGGGGCCCGTGGAACCGATTCCCCGATCATGGTCCGGGCATTTGTGTTTCCAGGGTCCGGTGAGCATCCGGTATCCTTGCAATCCGGTCCACACCGACCATCGCGGCGGGGTAGCTCAGTCAGGCAGAGCAAGCGGCTCATAATCGCTGTGTCGCCGGTTCAAGTCCGGCCCTCGCTACTACCCATGTCTCTCACCTCCTCCCGGGGGTGAGAAGGCTGGGTCGAATCGCCGGCCACCCGTCCCGGGCGGCCGAGGTACGTAGTCCATGTCCCTAGCTCAGAAAGGCACTCCATCGTGGCTGCCACCGACGTACGGCCGAAGATCACGCTGGCCTGCCAGGAGTGCAAGCACCGCAACTACATCACGCGGAAGAACCGGCGCAACGACCCGGACCGCCTTGAGATCAAGAAGTACTGCCCCAACTGCCGAACCCACCGCCCGCACCGCGAAACCCGCTAGCCAAGGTTCGGACGGGAAGTACTGCCCGCTGCGCTCCCACACGGGGCCGGCACCCACCGCCCGCACCGCGAAACCCGCTAGTCGAGCTTCGGGCGGGGACGGGAAGTACCGCCTGCCGCGCTCCCACGCGGCGCCGGGACGCACCGCACCGCGAACCCGGCTGATCTCACGGGCCCGGACGGGGACCCCGTCCGGGCTGTCAGCTCCTAATGCCGGTTCACAGTGACCTCAGCTTGCACGCGAGCGCGCTACCTGACCGGGGATGCGAAGCCGAAGGCGAGCATCCCCGGGAAGATCGCGAAGCGATGTCGCGTCTCGCCCAATCACGGTCAAGGTGCGAGCCGCCAGGCGAGCGCCTTGGGCCGAGATTGAATCAATACAGCCCGTCTTCGCCGGTGAGACCCGCGAGGGCGGGCTGAACGTCGTTCTGTTACGGTCCGTTCGAGTACGAGTAGGCATGTGCTTGGGCGCGGGCACACGGGCCGCGGGGCCCTGTTCCACCTTGGAGGGACGGATTGCATGGCACTCAACCGTGATTTCATTGGGCGGAGCTTCCCGCCCAGCGAGCCGTACGAGGTCAGCCGGGTGAAGATCCGGGAGTTCGCGGACGCCATCGGCGACCAGAACCCGATCTACCGCGACCAGGAGGCCGCCAAGGCGGCCGGGCATCCCGACGTCATCGCGCCGCCCACCTTCCCGATCGTCGTGTCGCTCACCGATCCAGGGCTCGCCGATCCCGCGCTCGGCCTGAACTACGCGATGGTCGTGCACGGCGAGCAGCGGTTCGAGTACAGCCGTCCGCTGCGCGCGGGGGACGTGGTGACCTGCACCTCGACGATCACCGAGATCAGGTCGATCGGCAGCAACGAGAAGATGGTCCTGGAGACCGAGGTGAGGACGGCCGAGGGCGAGCTGGTCTGCAAGTCCTACAACACGATCGTGGAGCGGGGGGCCTGATGGGCGCCAAGGTGAACTACGCGGACGTCGAGGTCGGCAACGAGATCCCTGCGCAGACCTACGCGATCGACCGGGCCGACCTGGTGCGGTACGCGGGCGCGTCCGGCGACTTCAATCCGATTCACTGGCGGGAGCCCGTCGCCAAGGCCGTCGGGCTGCCCGACGTGATCGCGCACGGCATGTACACGATGGCGCAGGGCGGACGGTTCGTCACCGACTGGGTCGGGGACCCGGGCGCCGTGGTCGACTACGGGGTACGGTTCTCGACGCCGGTCGTGGTGCCCGACGAGGGCGGTGCGACGCTGGTGATCAGCGGCAAGGTGGAGGAGAAGCTCGACGGCAACAAGGTCGTCGTGGCGCTCACCGCCCGGTCGAACGAGCAGAAGGTCCTCACGCGCGCCAAGGCCGTCGTCCAGCTCGCCTGAGGCACAGCGGAGGCGTTCCCGTCCGCGCGGCGCGGACGGGAACGCGCGGGGAGGGGAAGACGACGTGGCGGTGTTCGCTGAAGAGGTGAACCTGGCCGGATACACCACGTTGCGGCTGGGCGGCCCCGCCCGGCGCTTCGTCGAGGCGACGACCGAGGCGGAGCTGGTCGCCGCCGTCCGCAAGGCGGACGACGAGGACGAGCCGGTGCTCGTGCTCGGCGGCGGCAGCAACGTGGTGGTGTCCGACGACGGGTTCCCCGGCACCGTCGTGCACGTCGGCACCCGCGGGACGGAGCGTGTCGCGGGTGAGGGCGGCCGCGTCCTGGTGCGGGTCCAGGCCGGTGAGGACTGGGAACCGTTCGTCGCCCGCTGCGTCGCGGACGGTCTCGCCGGGGTGGAGTGCCTGTCCGGCATCCCCGGACGCGTCGGCGCCACCCCGATCCAGAACGTGGGCGCGTACGGGCAGGACGTCAGCGAGACGATCGTGGAGGTCCGCGCGTACGACCGGCGGGCCCGCGCGTGTGTCACGCTCGACCGCGACGCCTGCCGGTTCACCTACCGGAACAGTGTCTTCAAGGGCTCCGACCGGTACGTGGTCCTGGACGTGACGTACGCGCTCCGCGAGGCCGAGGAGTCGCAGCCGGTCGCCTACGCGGAGCTGGCGAAGAGGCTGGGCGTCCAGCCGGGCGAGCGGGTGACGCTCAAGGAGGCGCGCGACGCCGTCCTGGAGCTGCGCCGCGGGAAGGGCATGGTCCTGGACGCGGCGGACCCCGACACGCGCAGCGCGGGGTCGTTCTTCACCAACCCGATCCTGGAGCCCGCGCAGCTCGCCGACCTGGAGCGGCGCGTGGCGGAACGGCTCGGGCCGGACGCGGTGTTCCCCCGCTATCCCGAGGGCGACGGCCGTACCAAGACGTCGGCGGCGTGGCTGATCGACCGCGCGGGCTTCGCCAAGGGGCACGCGCTCGGCCCGGCGCGGATCTCCACCAAGCACACCCTGGCCCTCACCAACCCGGGCGGCGCCCGTACCGCCGACCTGCTCGCGCTGGCCCGCGAGGTCCGCGGCGGCGTCCGCGGCGCGTTCGGGGTCGAGCTGGTGAACGAGCCGGTCTTCGTCGGCGTCGCCCTCTGAATCGCCGCTGGTAGCCTGGGTGCGTCGAGGGGGAGTAGTCCCAATCGCGTGATCGACATGCTGGCGCCGCGGACGGCGCCCGGTCGCGCGGGCCTCGGGTAGGGCGCCGCAGCGCGCGCCCCACCGGAGGCGGACGAGACCTTCGGCCCGGCAGTCATGCCGGGTCGAGGTCGCGTGCCCGAACGGCGCTCCCGCCCCTCCGCCCGGCATCCGAGCGAGAGGGCCCCGTGTACGCGTTCATCCTCAGCCTGGCCGTCATCTTCGTCGCCGAGCTCGGCGACAAGAGCCAGCTCATGGCCATGACCTTCGCCACCCGCTTCCGCGCGCTCCCCGTCCTGGTCGGCATCACGGCCGCGACCGCGCTCGTCCATCTGGCGAGCGTGGCCGCCGGGGCGGCGCTCGGCGCGGCGATCCCCACCGGCCCGATCTCGATCCTCGCCGGCGTGGCATTCCTCGGGTTCGCGCTGTGGACGCTGCGCGGGGACGAGCTGGACGACGAGGAGCGCGACAAGGCCAAGCGGGCCACGGGATCGGCGATCCTCGCCGTGGGCGGCGCGTTCTTCCTGGCGGAGCTCGGCGACAAGACGATGCTCGCCACCGTCACCCTCGCCGCCGACCACGGCGGTCTTCTCGCGCTGACCGGTGTCTGGGCGGGCTCGACGGTCGGCATGGTCGCCGCCGACGCGCTGGCCATCGTCGTCGGGCAGATGCTGGGCAGGCGGCTTCCCGAGAAGGTCATCAAGTACGGCGCGGCGGCCGGTTTCGCCGTCTTCGGCGTCCTGCTGCTGATCGAGGGCCTCACCGCCTGACGGCGCGGGGCGGCCGCAGGGTCAGGAGGGAAGCCAGGCGTCCACGCCCGCCAGGAGGCGGTCGCGGACGTCGCTCGGAGCGGCGGACGCGCGGATCGACTGCCGGGCCAGCTCCGCCAGCTCGACGTCGGAGAAACCGTGCTCGGCGCGGACGAGGTCGTACTGCCGGGCCAGCCGCGAGCCGAACAGCAGCGGGTCGTCCGCGCCGAGCGCGATCGACGCGCCCGCCTCGAACAGCCGCCGCACCGGCACGTCCGCCGCCGTCGCCGCCACGCCGAGCCCGACGTTCGAGGCGGGGCAGACCTCCAGCGTCACGCCCCGCTCCACGATCCTCGCCAGTAGCCGCGGGTCCTCCACGGCCCGGACCCCGTGGCCGATGCGGTCGGCGTCCAGCGTCTCCAGGCATTCCCGGACGCTCGCCGGGCCGAGCAGCTCCCCGCCGTGCGGGTCCGACAGCAGCCCGCCGCGCTTGGCGATCCGGAAGGCCCCCTCGAAGTCGTACGCGCGGCCGCGCCGCTCGTCGTTGGACAGCCCGAACCCGACCACGCCCTGATCGGTGTACCGGACGGCCAGCCGCGCGAGGGTCTTGGCGTCCAGCGGGTGCCGGGTCCGGTTCGCCGCGATCACCACGCCGATCCCGACCCCGGTCGCCGCCGAGGCCGTGCGCGCCGCGTCCAGCACCAGCTCCACGGTCGGGGTCAGCCCGCCGAAGCGCGCCGCGTAGCCGCTCGGGTCCACCTGGATCTCCAGCCAGCCCGAGCCCTCCGCCGCCTCGTCCTCCGCGGTCTCGCGCAGCAGCCGCCGCAGGTCGTCCGGCGTCTGCAGGACGGAACGGGCGATGTCGTACAGCCGCTGGAAGCGGAACCAGCCCCGCTCGTCGGTCGCGTGGAGCCGGGGCGGCCAGTCCTCCACGAGGGCCTCGGGTAGGTGGACGCCGTGGCGGGCGGCCAGCTCCACCAGCGTGGAATGCCGCATTGATCCGGTGAAGTGCAGGTGCAGGTGCGCCTTCGGGAGCAGGGCCACGTCCGGACGGGGAGAAACGAGCGCCACGTGGGCGCCGTCCTGACGGTCCGGCGCGGAGCGGTCCTGGGCCGGGCGGGGTGACACGGTACGGGCCTCCATGGACCAATGTTGCCGGATCCCGTCGCGTCCCGAACCCCCGCCCCTCCAGGATCACCTGACCGGACTACCTGCCATGACTCACCACGGCCATGCCGCCCATGGGCATTCCCGAAAAAACTTGAGAATCGCGTGCAACCCGGCCCTGGGACCGCGCGTATATGAGGGGCGCAAGTGACAGACGGGCAGAAGGGAAACACGATGATCACGCTGAAGGCCGCCTTGATCGCGGCGTCCGCGGTCGGTGCCGTCGCCGTTGGCGGCGGTGCGACGTGGGCGATGACCGGCTCCCATCAAGAGGCCGGCCTCCAGTCCGGCGAGTCGAAGACGGCGGCCGTCCGCCAGCTGAAGGACGTCGCGCCCAGCCCCGCTCCCACCTGCCTGCCGGCCAAGCCCGGCGTTCCCGGCGTCCCCGGCGCCAAGGTCCCGGCCGGCAAGCTGCCCACCGGCGACCTGCCCACCGGCGACCTGCCCACCGGCAACCTGCCCGGCGCGAAGCTCCCGGACGCCAAGCTCCCTGGAGGCAAGGTGCCCGACGCCAAGGTTCCCGGAGGGAAGCTGCCCGACGCCAAGGTCCCCGACGCTCGCGTTCCGGGCGTCCCGCTCCCGCACGGGAAGCCGCCGAAGGACGGCCTGCCCAAGGTCGAGGTCCCCAAGCCCGGCATCGCGGCCCCGGGGAAGCCGTCGGTCCCCGGCGCGCCCTCGACCCTGCCCACCTGCCTGCCGGACGCCAAGCAGCTGCCCAAGGGCACCCCGTCGACCGCGCCGTCCCCGCGCGTTCCCGGCGTGCCTTCCGTGCCCGGCGTGCCCGCCGTGCCCGCCGTCCCGGGGCTCGACTGCTCCAAGCTCCCGCCCGCGGTGAAGGTCGGCGGCCCGGTCGAGAAGGCCGTCATGCTGCCGAAGGGCCTGCGCTACGTCTCCACCACCCCCGGCTCGAAGGCGCTGCAGAAGAAGAAGGTCTGCGCCGTCACGCAGAAGTGGGCCGGTAAGGCCGGGCAGTGGCTGACCGTGGAAACCCTGAAGACCCCCGCTGGCATGACCCAGAATCAGCTGCGCAACGCGCTGGGGCTGCCCGGAGGCGGAACCCCGGTGACCGTGGGTGGGGCGGCCGCCTGGCAGGGCCCGGGCGGTGGCGGCGTGCTGCTGTTCGACCCGAGCGGCTACTCCCTGTTCGTCAACGGCAGCCCCGTCCTCGCCGGTGGCCTTCAGGACGTGACCGCCGCCCTGCGGCAGGCCCAGTAGGAACCTGGACGGGCGGCTCCGGCGCGGGAGCCGCCCGTCCTCTGCGGCGGTATCCGCTCTAGCCGGACGGAGCACAGTGGGGCGTCGAGACGACGAGTCGTTCGTGGAGTTCGTTGCGGGACGCGGCAATGCCCTGCTGCGTACCGCGTCATTGCTGTGCGGCGCCCATCAGGACGCCGAGGACATGCTGCAGACCGCGCTGGAGAAGGCGTACAGGCACTGGGGACGCCTGGACGCCGACACCGATCCCGAGCCCTACGTCCGCCGGATCCTGGTCAATCTCGTGATCAGCCGGTCCCGGCGGTGGAAGGTGCTGCGGGAGATACAGATGGCCCGACTGCCCGAGACGCCCGCCGTCTCGTCCGACCACGCCGTGGAGCTACGGGGGACGCTCATGAAAGAACTGCGCAAGCTGGGACCGCGGCAACGCGCGGTGCTCGTCCTGCGCTTCTGGGAGGACCTCTCAGAGGCGGAGACGGCTCAGGCGCTCGGCTGTTCCGTCGGAACGGTCAAGAGCCAGGCTTCCCGGGGGCTCGCCAGGCTCCGGGAGCGTCTCGACAAGAACCTGGCGCCACTGGGGAGCTGAGCGATGGATCTGGAGAGTGAACTGCGGAGGGCCATGGCCGAGCAGGTGGCCGAGGCGACCGCACCGCCATCGCTCGTCGCGGACGTCAAGCGCCGGCACCGGCGCCGGGCGACCAGGATCCGCGCCACGGTCGGTGCGGCCGCCGCGTCCGTCGTCGCGCTCGCCCTGGTGCCCACCTACCAGTCGTTCCGGGCCACACCTGCCGGAGCGCCCGAGACGACGGCATCACCGAACGGTGTCTCGGTGCTCCAGCAGCCGGAACGGCCGCC
>NZ_SMKU01000273.1 GCF_004349215.1 Actinomadura rubrisoli
GACCACCGATCTCTACACGAGCCTTATCGTCGTCAGCGTCAGATGTGTATAAGAGACAGGCCCTGGCCGCACATGACCGGAATGCCACAACCCGCGCCACCGATGACAGGCCCACCCGTGCCCGGACCGCCACAGCCCGGACCGCCATACCAGGCCGGACCAATGACCGGACCGCCACAGGCCGGACCGCCACAGGCCGGGCCGCCGATGGCCGGTGCGCCGCAGGAGCCGTCTGTGGGGGTTTGGCCGAGGGGCGGGGCGAAGCCGTGATGTTCGATCCGATCGGGCGCGACGAGGCGCGCGAGATGGCTCGTCGTGAGTTGGACAAGCAGATTTATGAGCGCGACAAGCCGTCCTGGCTGGAGCGCACCTGGGATCGTTTCGCCGACTGGCTGCGCGACCTGTTCAGCCAGGCGTCCCAGCCGAACGCGCACGGCAACGGCGGCGGCTGGCTGTCGGTGGCCGTGATCGTCCTCATCGCGATCGTGGCGGTGGCGCTGGTGGTGTGGCTCATGTGGGGGCGCCGCAATCCGCGGTCCCGCGCCGACCCGCTGCTGGAGGAGGCGCCGTCCAGCGCGTTCGACCATCGGGAGGCGGCGGAGCGGTACGCGGCGGCCGGGCAGTGGGCGGAGGCGATCCGGGAGCGGCTGCGCGCCATCGCGCGCGATCTGGAGGAGCGGGCCGTGCTGGGGCCGCGTCCCGGCCGGACCGCCGACGAGCTGGCGGCCGAGGCGGGCGAGGCGGTGCCCGAGCTGGCGGACGGCCTGCGCGCCGGGGTGCGGATCTTCGACGACGTCTGGTACGGCGACCGTCCCGGCACGGCCGAGGGATACGCGCGGCTCAAGGACCTGGACGAGCGGCTGCGGGCGGCGCGTCCCAAGCCGCTGGAGTCCGACGACCTCACCCCGGCGGGCGTCGCCGCCCCGGGCGGGGCCGCCGGTGCGGAAGCCGATGAGGACGGGGGCACGCGATGGTGATCCAGTCTCCGCCGCGCGACACCGGCCCGAGCGCGAGCCCGAGCGCGAACGGGACGGGCGTGCCGACCGCCGGGCAGGTCGCCGGACGGCGCTGGCGGTCCGCCCGCGGTGTCGTCGGCGTGTTTCTCGCCCTGATCGTGATCGCGGTCGTGCTGGCGGCGCTGCGTCCCTCCGGTTCGCCGGAGGGGCTGGACCCGACGTCGCCGAAGCAGGACGGCACCCGGGCGCTCGCCGAGATCCTCAAGCAGCGCGGCACGTCGCTGACGGTCGCCAGGCGCGCCGGGCGGGCCGCCGACGCGTCCACGGCCGGGAGTGTCCTGGTCGTGACCCGTACCGAGCGGCTGACGTCGGACGATCTGGACCGCCTGCGCGGCGCGCGGGGCGACCTGCTGCTCGTCCGGCCCAGCCGGGACGTACTGGAGGCGCTCGCGCCGGGCGTGCGGGCGTCCGGCCCGAGCTTCGCCAGGACTTCCGCGCCCGACTGCGCTCTCCAAGCGGCGACCCTCGCCGGACGGGTCTCCTTCGGCCAGTCCCAGACGTACGAGGCGTCCGGCAACGCGACCGGCTGCTACAAGGCGGGCGACTTCCCCCGGCTCGTCCAGACGCAGTCCGCCGGGCGCACGGTCACCGTGGTGGGCTCGGCCGGGTTCCTCACCAACGAGCACCTCGCCGAGGAGGGCAACGCGGCACTGGCCATGAACCTCGTCGGGGCGCGTTCCTCGGCGGTGTGGCTGATCCCCGACCTGCCCCCGCCCGGCTCCGACACCGGCGACAAGACGATCGTCGACCTCGTGCCGTTCGGCGTCTGGCTGTTCTTCCTCGAACTGCTGGTCACCGTGCTGCTGGTGGCCCTGTGGCGGGGGCGGCGCCTCGGCCCGGTCGTGGCGGAGGCGCTGCCGGTCGTCGTCCGCTCCGCCGAGACGGTGGAGGGACGGTCCCGCCTGTACCGCGCGAGCCGCGCCCGCGACCGGGCCGCCGACGCGCTGCGCTCCGGGGCCCGCGACCGCATGGTCCCCCTGCTGGGCCTGCCGCGCGCCAGCGCGCAGGACCTGGCGGCCGCGCAGGAGATCGTCGCCGCCGTCGCCGTCCGAACCGGGTGGAATGAGGCGGTTGTGGGCTCGGCCCTGTACGGTCCTGAACCCGCGGACGACGCCGGGCTGATCGCTCTCGCCAACGTCCTCGATGACCTGGAAAGGCAGGTACGCCAGTCGTGAACCATCCTGTTGACCTCGGGAAGGACGATGTCCCGCCCGGCGCGGGCGCCGAGCCGGGAGCCGCGGCGCCGTCCGCCGGCGCGCCGGGAGCCGACCGGATGCCCGAGGAGGTCCGGCGGCAGGCCGAGATCGCCCGCGCGGCCCTCACGGCCCTGCGCCGCGAGGTGGCCAAGACGGTCGTCGGCCAGGACTCGGTCGTGACCGGTCTCGTCATCGCACTGCTCTGCCGCGGCCACGTGCTGCTAGAGGGCGTCCCTGGAACCGCCAAGACGCTCCTCATCAAGACCTTGTCGCACGCGCTGGAACTGGACTTCAAGCGCGTCCAGTTCACCCCCGACCTGATGCCCGGTGACGTGACCGGGTCGCTGGTGTATGACAACCGGACCTCGGAATTCGAGTTCCGCGAGGGTCCCGTCTTCACCAACCTCCTGCTCGCCGACGAGATCAACCGGACGCCACCCAAGACCCAGGCGTCCCTCTTGGAGGCCATGGAGGAACGGCAGGTCTCGGTGGAGGGAGCGGCCCGTCCGCTGCCCGACCCCTTCATGGTGTGCGCGACGCAGAACCCGATCGAGTACGAAGGCACCTATCCCCTGCCCGAAGCCCAGCTCGACCGGTTCCTGGTGAAGCTGACCGTGCCCGTCCCAACGCGGGACGAAGAGATCACCATGCTGCAACGGCACGCGGCCGGGTTCGACCCGCGCGACCTGTCGGAGGTGCGTCCCGTGGCGGGCGCCGCAGAGCTGGCAGCCGGACGGGCCGCTGTACGGGCCGTCCACCTTGACCCGAAGGTCGCCGCGTACGTCGTGGACCTGTGCCGCGCCACCCGGCAGTCCCCGTCACTACAGCTCGGCGTGTCCCCGCGCGGCGCGACCGCCCTGCTGGCCACGGCCCGTGCTTGGGCCTGGCTGTCCGGACGCGACTACGTGACGCCGGACGACGTGAAGGCGCTGGCCCGCCCGACGCTCCGGCACCGGGTGCAGCTGCGTCCCGAGGCCGAGCTGGAGGGCGCGACCGCCGACGGCGTGCTGGAGGGCATCCTCGCCCACGTCCCCGCGCCGCGCTGATGGCGCTGACCGGACGCCTGGGGCTGCTGGCGCTGCTCGGCGCGCTCGTCCCGCTGCTCGTGCCGAGTTGGTGGGCGCTGCTCGCGCTCTGGGGCGTCCTGCTACTCGGCGTCGTCGCCGACCTCGTCCTCGCGGGCAACGTGCGGGCGCTGCGCTTCCACCGGACGGGCGACACCAGCGTCCGGCTCGGCGAGACGGCCCGGGTGTCGCTGGTCGTGGAGAACCTCGGCAGGCGCCGTCTCAAGGCCCGCCTGCGGGACGTGTGGCCGCCGAGCGGCGGCGCCGCGCCCCGCACCGTCCGGGTGGACGTGCCCGCCGGGGAGCGCCGCCGCGTCGAGATGACGCTGACGCCGACCCGCCGCGGCGACCGGAAGGCCATCACCGTCGTGGTCCGGTCGGTGGGACCGCTGGGGCTCGCCGCGCGGCAGCTGTCGCGTCCCGCGCCGTGGACGGTCCGGGCGCTGCCCGCGTTCCCGTCCCGCCGGCACCTGCCCGCCAAGCTGGCCCGGCTGCGCGAGCTGACCGGCCAGCACGTCGCGCTGATCCGCGGCCAGGGCACCGAGTTCGACTCCCTGCGCGAGTACGTGGACGGCGACGACGTCCGCTCCATCGACTGGCGGGCCACCGCGCGGCGCGGCGACGTGGTCGTCCGGACGTGGCGGCCCGAGCGCGACCGGCGCATCTACCTGGTGCTCGACACCGGCCGCACGTCCGCGGGCCGCGTCGGCGACATCCCCCGCCTCGACTGCTCCATGGACGCGGCGCTCCTGCTCGGCGCCCTCGCGTCCCGCGCCGGCGACCGCGTCGACCTGCTCGCCTACGACCGCCGAGTCCGCACCCGCGTCGAGGGCGCCTCCCGCACGGACCTGCTGCCCGCGATGGTGCACGCCATGGCGCCGCTGGAGCCCGAGCTGCTGGAGTGCGACGCCGCCGGGATGGTGTCGACGCTGCTGGCGCGCGTCCGGCAGCGCTGCCTGGTCGTCCTGCTGACCGAGCTCAACACGGCCGCGATCGAGGAAGGCCTGCTGCCGCTGCTGCCCCAGCTCACGGCCCGGCACCTCGTCATGATCGCCGCCGTGTCCGATCCGCGGATCGGCGAGATGGCGGGCGGGCGCGGCGACCTCGCGGCCGTCTACGACGCGGCCGCCGCCGAGCGGGCCCGCGCCGAGCGCCGCCGCCTCACCGCCGAGCTCCGCACCCACGGCGTCGAGGTCGTGGACGCCCCGCCGGACGAGATCGCCCCCGCCCTCGCGGACGCCTACCTGGCCCTCAAAGCCGCCGGGCGCCTCTGACACCCCCTCCCGCGCCCCGTCCTTGTTCAGGACGATCGGAAGGTGGAGAAGTACCCAACGGCAAGGCGGTTTTACGCCCTGTTGACAGTTCAGGAGTCCCGTCGCTGCTCGGGCGGCGCATCCGGCGGATAGGGTCCGCGCTGGCCACCACCGGCCGGATTCGCGCCACGC
The DNA here is from genome assembly GCF_004349215.1 of Actinomadura rubrisoli. Lineage (GTDB taxonomy): Bacteria > Actinomycetota > Actinomycetes > Streptosporangiales > Streptosporangiaceae > Spirillospora > Spirillospora rubrisoli. The sequence continues at coordinate 4,722 of NZ_SMKU01000273.1, forward strand.
GGATACTGACCCATCGGATACTGACCCGTCGGGTACTGGCCGGTCGGGTACTGGCCGGTGGGCGGTTGACCAGCCGGTCCCGGAGCGCCCGGGTAGGGGCCCGTTGGGTACTGGCCGGGGGCGGGTGGAGCGGCGCCCGGACGGACGGGGGTGAGCATGCCCTGATACGGCCCGGCCCCGTAGTTGGCCGGAGGCAGGAACTGGGGCTGTCCAGGGCCGGGCGCGCTGAACGAGGGCGGCGCCGGGGGCCCCTGCCAGGGGGGTCCCTGGGCCGAAGGCGCACCCGCCATCGCGGGGACGGGCATGGCCTCGGCGGGCGGCCAGGGATTCTGTCCGGCGCGGCGCATCCGGCGGGCCCGGCGCTGGGCCAGGCGCCATTCCTCGCGGTGGCGCCGTTCGGCGAGGACGGCCGACAGCAGGATCTCGGGACGGACGCCCGGCGGCGGCGGAGGGCTGACCGCGGCGACGACCTGGTCCACGATGCGCTGGCCCAGCGAGTCGCGGACCTCGGGCAGCAGCTCCCAGAAGCGCGACAGGTACTGCCGGGCGGTCATCGCCGTCTCGTCCGAGAGCATCGACAGCTCCAGCGACCTGGCCCATCCGGCGAGTTGCGGCGGCATCACCGCGACCGGGCCGAAGACGGACGTGGGCACCCGTTCCTGGATGACGATCGTCCCGGCGAACAGGTCGCCCAGGCGCTTGCCGCGCTTGCTGCAGAAGGAGGCGATCAGGGCGGGGGCGCTGTAGAACGTCCAGAACTCGATGAATCCGGCGAGCGCCCGCACCAGCGCCTGGCGGAACCGGACCGGCCCGCCGTCATCGGCGACGACGCGGAGGCCGACCGCCATCTTGCCGAGGGTGCGGCCGCGCGACAGCGTCTCGAAGGCGCACGGGTAGCCGACGATGACGACGACGATCGCGAGCAGGGTCAGGCCCGTCGTCCACGCGTCGTCGGCCACGAGCGACGTCATGGCCGTCACGTAGCCGACGATGTTGAGGATGACCAGTTGGAAGAGCAGGTCGAGCAGCAGGGCGCAGCCGCGGCTGGCCAGGCGCGCGACCCGGATGTCGAGCGCTACGGCCTCGCCGGTGACGAGTTCGGCCATGTCCTGGTTCCTCCAATGCCGGGGGCCCGGCCCATTTTGCCGGTTCGGAGGCGTTAGGCGTTAGTCTCCCCGGGTGGACGTCGACGCCTATGTGGCCGCGCACAACGCCGACTGGCAGCGCCTGGAGTGGCTGATCAACCGCGGCCGCCGGCTGTCGGGCACGGAGATCGACGAGCTGGTCGAGCTTTACCAGCGGACCGCGACGCACCTGTCGGTGGTCAGGTCCAGCTCACCGGACCCGCAGCTCGTCGGACGGCTCTCGTCGCTGGTCGCGCGGGGACGGGCGGCCGTCGCCGGGGCGCAGGCCCCGCTCTGGCGGGACGTCACGCGGTTCGCCACGGTGTCGTTCCCGGCGGCCGCGTACCGGGTGCGCTGGTGGTGGCTCGCGAACGCGGTGCTCGGGAACCTGCTGGCGCTGGTGGTCGCGATCTGGATCGTCCACAACCCGGAGGTGCAGGCGAGCATCGCCACGCCGGAGGAGATCCGCAAGCTGGTCGACGAGGACTTCGCCAACTACTACACCGAGCACTCGGCGGCCTCGTTCGCCTTCAAGGTGTGGATCAACAACGCGTGGGTCTCGGCGGTCGCGCTGATCTTCGGGATCATGCTCGGCATCCCCACGGTGTACGTGCTGGTGCTGAACCAGCTCAACCTTGGGATCGTCGCCGGGCTGATGTTCGCCTCCGGCAAGGGGACGATCTTCTTCGGCCTGATCCTCCCCCACGGGCTGCTGGAGCTGACCGCCGTCTACCTGGCCTGCGCGGGCGGCCTGAAGATGGGCTGGACGGTCGTGGACCCCGGCCGGCGGACCCGGGGCCAGGCCCTCGCGGAGGAGGGCCGTGCGTCCGTCAGCATCGCGCTGGGCCTCATCGGGGTGCTCCTGGTGTCGGGGCTCATCGAGGGCTTCGTGACCGGCTGGGTGCACGTCACGTGGCTGCGCATCGGCATCGGCGTCGTCGCCGAGGCCGCCTTCCTCGCCTACGTGGTCGTCCTCGGCCGCCGCGCCACCCGCCGGGGCGAGACCGGCGACGCGGAGATCCGTCCCGACCTGGCCCCGGTTTCCGGCTGACCGCCCGGGACCCCGGCGTCCCCGGCCCCGTTCGCAGAGAAGCGGCGAGTTGTCGCCATGAGCGCGGTCATGGCGACAACTCGCCGCGCGGGAGGCGGGGTCAGGCCTTGCAGTACTGATCCTGCTTGCCGGTGGCCCGGTACGGGCAGTCGGCGTAGTCGGTCAGCTTCAGCAGGGCCTCCCGGCTCCGCTGCACCTGCTGGTCGATCTGCGACGGCGGCGGGTAGAAGGTGTTGGTGCCCAGCTCGAACGTGTACGAGAAGATGCGCTGCTCACCCCACGTCCAGTCGTTGGTCGAGCCGTCGGTGATGTAGAGGTCGCTGGACTGCTCGGGCGTGAAGCCCTGCGAGCGGGCCATCTCGGTGCCGATGGCGCGGTGCGCGGCCTCATCGTCGGCGGACATGCTGCCCGGGACGGTGTTGTTGGTGGTGTAGCCGAACGGCCAGAGCACCAGCTGGGAGTACGAGTGGATGTCCAGGAACATCTTGAGCTGCTGCTTGCCGCCCACGTTCCGGCTCCGCACGAAGTTCGCGATCACCTTGGTCTCGGTGCCCGACTCGGGGCCCGTGCCCCGGTAGGTCTCGCTGGCCCCGTTGGTGGACGAGCCGCCGCAGCAACCCCACTTGAAGTTGAAGTTGCGGTTGAGGTCGGTGCCCGTGGAGGTCGGGTTGGGCTGGCGGTTCTTGCGCCACATCCGTCCGGCCTGGGTGTCGCTGGTCATGTCGTAGACCTGGCCGTCGGGGTTGACCATCGGCATGAGCCAGATCTCGCGGTTGTCCACGAGGTTCTTGACGCGGGTGTCGGTCGCGTAGCCCTTGGTCAGCTGCCCGAGGTAGTCCAGGGCCTGCTCGGCGGTGAGCCGCTCGCGGGCGTGGATGTTGGCGATGACGAGCAGCTCGGGCTCGTTCTCGTCCGTCGCGACGTTGTCGCTGATCTTGATGCCGATGATGTCGCGGCCCTCGTAGGACTTGCCCGCGACGAACTTCTGCGTGATCTGCGGGTTGGCGGCGACGACGGAGTCGACCTCCTGCCGCATCTCGGCGTAGGTGTGGTACGAGGTCGCCGAGGCGCCCGGGGTCGGCTTGGGAGCGGGCAGCGGCCTGCTCACCGTGAAGCCGAGTTTCTTGATCGCCGCCACCTCGGACGGGATCGCGCTGATCGTCAGCTCGCCGGGGAGGACGGCGTCGATCGCCGCGCCGGTCCGCGCGACCTCGGTGCGCTGCTGCGCGTTCTTCGGACCGGTGACGGTGTATTGCCGGGACGACTCGGACGGGGCGGGGGCGGACGCGCCGGCACTGCCGGGCACGCCGAGCCCGGCCAGCGCCAGGGCGACCGTCGAGAGGACCGCGAGGAGCAATCGCGGACGCATTCTGCTGGATTTCGGCATTGGGGGGTAACCTGCCATTCGGATCTGCGTGCCGAGGCACGCCGCGGGGTTTCCGCACGGAGGGTCACGAGCGCTTGCGGTGCCGTCACGATGACCGGTGGGCGGGCGTTTTACAATGGCCCGTCCGTTGGCAAGATTCGTTGGAGCCTCCCGCGTCCCCCACACGGCCCGCAGTGCAAAGCCGCAGGTCAGAGCCTCAAAACAGGACGCGGCACGCCGCCCGCATCCAACGCCAATCAAAAGCGATGTGAAATTTCAGGGACCCAGATTGGGCGGCGACTCCAGCTCCGCGAGTTCGATGCCCGGCGCGTCCAGCACCACATCTCCGGCCAGATGCACCGCGCTCACCTCGCCGGTCGACAGGTCGGTGATCTGGTACTCGGAGACCGGCAGCGGTTCGGTGTCGGTCTCGTGCCACGACGTCCCGGCCAGCCTCCAGCGCCAGGTGGCGGTGAGCGCGGCGAGGCTCGTCCCGCTCAGCCGGACGAGCCGCACGTCGCTCTCCCCGCCCTCGTCCAACTGGAGGGAGCGGGCGATCGCGATGAGGAAGGCGGGCGAGTCGCCCAGGAAACCCGCGGCCCGCTCGTGGTGCTCGGTGCCCGTCTCGCCGGCCGCCCGGACCCAGGCGACCTCGGGACCGGTCACGCCCCCGCGGATCCACCACACCGGCGCCGCGAGTTCGAGCCTGATCTGCCGCCACCGCGCGTCCACGACCAGATCGACGCGGACGCCGTCCGAGCGGCGGCCGACGTAGCGCCACCCGCCCGGGCCCGGCGCGCACTGGAAGCGCTCCTCAAGGCCGCTGTCGAGGTGGACGTACGCTCCGGCCGGCATGGTTCAGGAACCCAGCCGCCAGGAGTGCAGGTAGTCCTCCTGGTCGGGGGTGAGCCGGTCGATGGAGATCGACATCGAGGCCAGCTTGAGCCGCGCCACCTCCGTGTCGATCTCCTTCGGGACGTCGTGGACGGCCGGGGACAGCTTCTCGTGCGCGGACGCGAGCCAGGCGCAGGTGAGGGCCTGGTCGGCGAACGACATGTCCATCACGGCGGCCGGGTGCCCCTCGGCGGCGGCGAGGTTGACCAGCCGCCCCTCGGCCAGCAGCACCAGCCTCCGCCCGTCGGCCAGCACGTACTCGTCCGCCTGCGGGCGGACCCCCTGGTGCACCTCCACGGCCATCTCCTCCAGGGCGCGGACGTCGATCTCCACGTCGAAGTGCCCCGAGTTGGCGAGGATCGCGCCGTCCTTCATCGCGGCCAGGTGCGCGCCGTTCACGACCTCCCGGTTGCCGGTCACGGTGATGAACACGTCGCCGTGCGCCGCGGCCTCCGCCATCGGCTGGACGGCGAACCCCTGCAACGCCGCGTCCAGCGCCTTCACCGGGTCGATCTCGGTGATGACGACCCGGGCCCCGAGGCCGCGGGCCCGCTCGGCCAAGCCGCGCCCGCAGTAGCCGAAGCCCGCGATCACGACGGTCTTGCCGGCGAGCAGGGTGTTGGTCGAGCGGATGATCCCGTCCAGCGTCGACTGTCCGGTGCCGTACCGGTTGTCGAACATGTGCTTGGTGTCGGTGTCGTTGACCGCGACGACCGGGAACCGCAGCGCGCCCTCACGGGCCATCTGGTGGAGGCGGATCACACCGGTCGTCGTCTGCTCGCACCCCGCCTTGACCGTGCCGATGAGGTCCGTCCGGTCGATGTGCAGGGTGTTGACCAGATCGCAGCCATCGTCCAAGACGATGTCCGGGCCGGTCTCCAGTGCCTGGTGAATGTGCGCGTAATAGCCTTCGCGGTCGATCCCCGCCCGCGCGTACACCTCTGCCCCATACTCCTGGACGAGCGCCGCCGCAGTGTCGTCCTGCGTCGACAGGGGGTTGGACGCGGCGAGCGCGACAAACGCCCCGCCCGCCTGAAGGGTACGGATGAGCCCGGCGGTCTCGGTCGTGACGTGCATGCACGCGGCGATCCGCAGACCGTCCAGCGGACGCTCGGCGGCGAACCGCTCCCGGATCTGCCGCAACACCGGCATGCTCCGATCAGCCCACCCGATCCGCTTGACCCCCTCATAAGCCAACGAAGCGTCCGCAATATCGCTCATCAACACCCCACGTCATGTAGCTGCCGGACGGGGAAGAAAGATCCCCGTCCGGCAGCACCACTCAATCAGCAACCGCCCTCAACACACGCAACGCATGCCCAGCCCACTCCTCAACAATCGCCAAGCCTCAGGCGTGCGATCGCGTGCGAAGCCGGTTTCGAGCCTGCGAGAAACCGATCGCCGAGCGAGCCCCTGGGCGAGTCGAGGCGATGCAGCGATCGCCCGCGGCGCCCGTTGAAGGAGGGCGTTCTACGCCCGACGCCGAGGGCGACGCAATTAATAACGGTAGTGGTCGGGCTTGTAGGGGCCTTCGACGTGGACGCCGATGTAGTCGGCCTGCTCCTTGGTGAGCTCGGTGAGCTTGACGCCGAGGGCGTCGAGGTGGAGGCGGGCGACCTTCTCGTCGAGGTGCTTCGGCAGCACGTAGACGTCGATCGGGTACTCCTCGGTCTTGGTGAACAGCTCGATCTGCGCCATGACCTGGTTCGTGAACGAGTTGGACATCACGAACGAGGGGTGGCCGGTGGCGCAGCCGAGGTTCATCAGGCGGCCCTCGGCCAGCACGATGATCGAGTGGCCGTCGGGGAAGGTCCACGTCGCGACCTGCGGCTTGACCTCCTCCTTCACGATGCCGTCGATCTTGGCGAGGCCGGCCATGTCGATCTCGTTGTCGAAGTGCCCGATGTTGGACACGATCGCCTGGTGCTTCATCCGGCTCATGTGGTCGGCCGTGAGGATGTTGAAGTTGCCGGTGGTCGTCACGAAGATGTCGGCGATGCCGACCACGTCTTCCACGGTGGTGACCTGGAAGCCGTCCATCGTGGCCTGCAGCGCGCAGATCGGGTCGATCTCGGTGACGATCACGCGGGCGCCCTGGCCCCGCAGCGCCTCGGCGCAGCCCTTGCCGACGTCGCCGTAGCCGCAGACGACCGCGACCTTGCCGCCGATCAGCACGTCGGTGGCGCGGTTGAGGCCGTCGATCACGCTGTGCCGGCAGCCGTACTTGTTGTCGAACTTCGACTTGGTGACCGAGTCGTTGACGTTGATCGCCGGGAATGCGAGGGTGCCGGCCTTGTGCATCTCGTAGAGACGGTGCACGCCGGTGGTGGTCTCCTCGGTGACGCCCTTGATCTCGGCGGCGGTGGCGGTCCAGCGGCCGGGCTTCTCGCCGATGGTCCGGCGGAGGGTCTCAAGGACGATGCCCCACTCCTCCGGGTCGTCGGCGGTGGCGGTCGGGACGGCGCCGGCCTTCTCGTACTCGGCGCCCTTGTGGACGAGCATGGTCGCGTCGCCGCCGTCGTCCAGGATCATGTTCGGGCCGGTGCCGTCCGGCCACTGGAGGGCCTGGTCGGTGCACCACCAGTACTCCTTCAGCGTCTCGCCCTTCCAGGCGAACACCGGCACGCCCTTCGGGTCCTGCTCGGTGCCGTCCTTGCCGACCACCACGGCGGCGGCAGCGTGGTCCTGGGTGGAGAAGATGTTGCAGGACACCCAGCGGACGTCGGCGCCGAGCTCCACCAGCGTCTCGATCAGCACGGCCGTCTGGATCGTCATGTGCAGGGAGCCCATGATCTTGGCGCCGCGCAGCGGCTTGGCGGCGGCGTACTCCTTGCGCACCGCCATCAGACCGGGCATCTCGTGTTCGGCGAGCCGGATCTCCCGGCGCCCGAAGTCGGCCAGCGACAGGTCGGCGACCTTGTAGTCCATGCTTTCGTTGCTCCTTGGTCCGCTTGGGGTCCGCGAGCGTGGCCCGCGAGGGTCGGACGCCCGCTCCGCCCCCGGTGACCTGGGCTTTCGCGATCATGTCGGCCGGTGCTGGGAAGGGCGTGCGGGTGCGTCCGATCGCGAGTCTAAGGGCGGACCCCATCGCGGGGCACGGTCGAGGGCGACTTTCTCACACGAATTTGTCAGAATTGCCGCATGCGCATCACGGAGGCCGCCCGGCGGCTCGGCACCTCGCCCCGCATGCTCCGCTACCGCGAGACGCTGGGCCTGCTCCCCGCGACCCGCGAGTCCGCCGTCTCCGGCGGCGGGTCCGGACGCGGCGGCGGGCACCGCCGCTTCGGCGAGCCCGAGCTGCGCGCCGTGGCGCTCGCCCTGGCCCTGGAGAAGCGCTACGACATCGGCCCCGCCGAACTCGCGTTCGGGCTGCGCGTCCTGGCCGAGCCGCAGGTGCAGGCGCGCGTCCGCGAGCTGGGCGAGCGCATCGGACGCCTGTCCGCCCCGCC
>NZ_SMKU01000274.1 GCF_004349215.1 Actinomadura rubrisoli
GGTCGGGGGAGTCGGCGGCGTGGGGGCCTGCGCGCAGCCCGAGCCGACGCAGGCGCTGAGCGCCAGGTGCGCGGCGATGGGCTTGCCACCGGACGGGGCCAGCCCGACGTCGAGTTCCGTCCTGCCCCCGGCGGTCCGCTTGCCCGCCGAGAGGGCGGCGCCCGTCTTGAGCCTCACGACGGCGCTCCCCGCCGGGGTCTTGGCGCGGACGCCGAGCCGCGCGCCCGCCTTGACGGAGCCGTCGCCCAGCGACGCGCTCGCGCCGGTGCGCAGCCGGACGCCGGCACCGGCGACCGGCGTGCCGATCCCCGCGCCGACGTCCAGCCCCGCGGCGGCGGTCCTGGTCCGCTCGTCATAGGACAAGGTTCCGCCGAGGCGGAGGCCGAGTGCGGGCGCCGGACGGGCGTGGGCGCGCTCGGCGGGGGGCCCGGAGGTCTCGGCGTGCGAGACCCCGCTCATGGCGGCGACGCCGAGAACCGTCGCGCCGGCCGTCACCGCCAGTCTCCTACCTTGGTGCACAAGGGGCTCCTGAAGGGTTACGTGATTTGCACAACCTGCGAGCACGTTGGCACGTCACGTAGTCGATGTGAACAGGAATGCCGCATTTAGGTGGAGGTTCACAAGAGGGCGCGGGTTGTTTTGGGGCGTTTCTCCCAGATCGGGGCCGGGCCGTCCCGGTCGTGGCCACCGGGATACTGGGGAGATGACCAGGGTCATCGCGGGGAGCGCGGGCGGACGGCGGCTGACCGTCCCGGCGGGACGGGACACCAGGCCGACCAGCGACCGCGCCCGGGAGGGCCTGTTCTCCACCGTGCTGGCCCTCCTCGGCCCGCTGGACGGGCTGCGCGTCGCCGATCTGTACGCCGGATCCGGGGCCGTCGGGCTCGAAGCGCTCTCGCGCGGCGCCGCGCACGCCCTGCTGGTGGAGTCGCACCCGCGCGCGATGAAGGCGATCCGGCGGAACGCCGAGGCCCTGGGGCTGCCCGGCGCCGTCCCGCGCGCGGACAAGGTGGAGCGCCTCGTCCGCGACCCGCCGGACGAGCCGTACGACATGATCTTCGCCGACCCGCCGTACGAGCTGCCCGACGCCGCCGTCACCAGCCTGCTGGAGGACCTGCGCGACCACCGCTGGGCCACCCCCGACGCGCTGGTCGTCGTCGAGCGCGCCACGCGCGGCCCCGCCCTCCGGTGGCCGGACGGGTACACCGCCGAGCGCGACCGCCGCTACGGGGAGGCCGTGTTCTGGTACGGCCGCGCGGACGACGGGTGACCGGCCTGAGCGGTCTTCGGGGGGTCTTCGAGGGGTCGCCGCGCCGCCACGGGGTAGGTCCGGGGCATGAGGCCGGGCATCGACCGTGCCGTGGGACGGACCTGGATCGTGGCGCTGGTGATGATCATCGCGCTGATGGTGAACATCACCTACGTCCAGGGCTTCGAGGCGCAGGACCTGCGGGACGACTCGCTCAACGCGCGCCAGTTCCAGGACCGCAACAAGATCGACCGCGGCCCCATCGTCGCGGACGGCGAGCGGCTCGCCTGGTCGGAGGCCCTCCCCGGCGGCAAGAAGTACCAGCGCCGCTACAGGCAGAGCCCCGTCTTCGCCCCGATCACCGGGTACTTCTCCCCGTTCTCCCAGACGGGCCTGGAGAACGCCGAGAACCACATCCTGGACGGCACCGACCCGCGGCTCGCCACCACCAACCTCGTCGACAAGCTCATCGGCAAGCACGTCCCTGGCGGCACCGTAGAGGCCACGGTCGACGTCAAGGCGCAGCGCGCGGCCTATGAGGCGCTCCAGGGCAGCGGCGCCCGCCGCGCCGCCGCCGTCGCGATCGACGCCAAGACCGGAGCGATCCTGGTGATGGCCTCCACGCCGTCCTTCGACGCCAACGACGTGTCCGTCCTGGAGGGCGAGCGCGCCCAGCGGGCGTTCACCCGGCTCAGCGCCCAGCCGCTCAAGCCGCTGCTGAACAAGGCGTCGAACGAGCTGTTCCCGCCCGGATCCACGTTCAAGACCGTGGTCGCCTCGTCCGCGCTGACCGCCGGCGGCGGCGCGGACGCGCGGGTCAGGGCCGGCCGCAGCTACCGGCCGCCGGGCGCGGGCCAGGCGATCAACAACGACGCGGGCGACATCGGCGGCGAGTGCGACCTGCCCGCCATCCCGCTGATCGACGCCTACGCCCAGTCCTGCAACACCACGTTCGCCTACATGGGCGCGCAGCAGCCCGGCAACGACGCCGTCCACGAGCAGGCGGCCAAGTTCGGCTTCGGCGAGCCGGTCCGGATCGAGTCCGGCATGTCCGGCGCCGCCAGCGCGTTCCCGACGACCGACCAGCCGTCGCTCAGCGCGCTCGGCTCCATTGGGCAGGGCAGCACGGTCGCGACGCCGCTCCAGATGGCCATGGTCGCCGCCGGAGTCCTCAACGACGGCAAGGTCATGCGGCCCTACCTCGTCTCCAAGGTGACCGCCTCCGACGGCCAGGAGGTCGGACGGGGCACCTCCAGGCAGCTGTCGCGGGCGCTGACGTCCGGCCAGGCGGCGCAGATGCGGGAGATGATGGAGGCCGTCGTCCAGAAGGGCACAGGCAAGTCGCTGCGCGGCACGTCCGTCCTGGGCGGCAAGACCGGGACCGCCGACGTCGAGGGCGCCTCCTACAACGACCGCTGGTTCATCGGCTTCGGCCCCCGCCCGGACGCGCGGTACGCGGTCGCGGTGATGACGGAGGCGTCCGGCTACGGCATCGAGTCCGGCCCGATCGCCGCCAGGATCATCGACGCGCTGGGGGACTGAGCCCGGGTGATACCGGACGATGACGGTTTGGTACGGTCGCGCCGCAGGTCAGAAACCGGGACCGAAGGGGTTCTCCTCGTGCGCCGTGTCGTCTGTCCGGGATCGTTCGACCCCGTCACCAATGGCCACCTCGACATCATCAGCCGCGCCTCCCGCCTCTACGACGAGGTGGTGGTGGCCGTGCTGATCAACAAGAACAAGAAGAGCCTCTTCACCGTCGACGAGCGCGCCGACATGATCGCAGAGGTCACCGAGGAGTACGGCAACATCAAGGTGGACAAGTTCTACGGGCTGACCGTGGACTACTGCAAAGAGCAGAACATCCCCGTGATCGTCCGAGGGCTGCGGGCCGTCAGCGACTACGAGTACGAGCTGCAGATGGCCCAGATGAACCACCGCATCGCGGGCGTCGAGACGCTGTTCATGGCGACCAACCCCGAGTACGCCTTCCTGTCCTCCAGCCTGATGAAGGAGGTCGTGCGGTTCGGGGGCGACATCTCCGGGCTGGTCCCCGACATCGTCCACGAGCGCCTGGTCGACCGGCTCCAGGGACGCGACTGACCCGGAGGCGGGGACCCGGCCGCGCTCCGGTGGCCTCCCGGGCGGGCGCGCCGCCCGGGAGGGCCGCAAGGGACCTGGTGAGGCGGGGCGCGAGTTGGGGCATCGCCAGGTGTTCGGTACGCTGGGACATCGGCCATCACCGGCGGCGGCCGCCGCCGGTCCCCATCGCCGCCGGCGCCGCATCTCACGAAAGCAGGAGTCCGCTGTCTCGCCTCGACCCCAACGCCCCTCTGGTGCTCGACACCCGAGCTCTGAGCAGGCAACCCGGGTCGTCGAAGAGCAAGCGCCTGTCCGTGCCGGCGCCGGAGGACTTCGGCGTCGAGATGGTGGGCGTCCCCGAGGGGGCCGCCATCGAGCTGGACCTGCGGCTCGAAGCGGTGCTGGAGGGGGTGCTCGTCACCGGAACGGCGACGGTGCCGCTGGAGGGGGAGTGCGCCCGCTGCCTCGACCCGATCACCTCGGAGTTCGATGCGGACTTCCAGGAGCTCTTCGTCTATCCTGACACCCGCTCCGGCGGGAACGCGGACGACGACGAGCTCCGGCTGGAGGACGACCTGATCGACCTCGAACCGGTGCTCCGGGACGCGGTGCTGCTCGCACTGCCGCTGTCCCCGTTGTGCCGGGACGACTGTCCTGGCCTGTGCCCGGACTGCGGTGTACGGCTGGCGGACGTCGGCCCCGACCACCACCACGAGACCGCCGACCCCCGGTGGGCGGCATTGCAGGGCCTGGCCGGCGACGTGGCGCCGGTCCCTCCGGCTGGAGGGAGCGGGGACACCGAGCCCCGCGGTTCAATCGACCGACGAGATGGAAAGCAGGAGGGCTGACATGGCCGTCCCGAAGCGGAAGAAGTCGCGGAGCAACACGCGGCACCGGCGCTCGCAGTGGAAGACCGCTGCGCCGACGCTGGTCGACTGCCCCACGTGCCGCGACAAGAAGCTGCCGCACACGGCGTGCGCGTCGTGCGGCACCTACGACCGGCGGCAGGTCATCGCCCCGTCGGCCTGAGCTTTTCGCATCCTGGGGGGCGGAACCGCGTGCATGCGGCCCGCCCCTCACGATGCGCGCCAGGCACCGACCACCCCGGCGCGTGATGCCGGCGTGGTGACCGGCGCGGAGACCTGCGCCCGGAGCCGTGGTGCACGCCGGGATCAACCGACCGGCGCGCACCTCGTCTTCGCGGACCTGTTTTCAGGGGGACGACCCAGGCCCCCGCGGTCGGACACAGCGGACCCTCGCCCCGCGAGGGCCCGGCTACGACCGTCCGGCTCTCCTCGCCGCTCCTCCTCGCCGCCCGGCCCCCGGCCGCCACGCGCCACAGAGGCGGCCGCGCGACGGCGCGGCCGCACGGCCTGCGAGGAGGGCCTGTGAGCGGCAAGAAGACCGACCCCGCGCCGGACCGCGCGGAACTGTCCCGCGCGCTCGGCGTCGAGGTCACCGAAGACCTGCTCGAACGCGCGCTGACGCACCGTTCGTACGCCTACGAGAACGGCGGCCTGCCCACCAACGAGCGCCTGGAGTTCCTCGGCGACTCGGTGCTGGGCCTCGTCGTCACCGACACCCTGTTCCGGGGCCACCCCGACCTGCCCGAGGGGCAACTGGCCAAGCTGCGCGCCGCGGTGGTCAACATGCGGGCCCTCGCGGGCGTCGCCCGCGCCCTCGGCGTCGGCGCGCACATCCGGCTCGGCCGGGGCGAGGAGGGCACCGGCGGCCGCGACAAGGCGTCGATCCTCGCCGACACGCTGGAGGCGCTGATCGGCGCGGTCTACCTCGACCGGGGGCTGGGCGAGGCGTCCGCGCTGGTGCACCGGCTGTTCGACGGGCTCATCGACCGCTCGGCGGGGCTGGGCGCCGGCCTGGACTGGAAGACCTCGCTGCAGGAGCTCACCGCCGTGGAGGAGCTCGGCGTCCCCGAGTACCACGTCGCCGAGAGCGGCCCCGACCACCAGAAGACCTTCCGCGCCTCGGTGCGGGTCGGCGGCACGACCTACGGCGCGGGTGAGGGCCGCAGCAAGAAGGAGGCCGAGCAGCACGCCGCCGAGGCCGCCTGGACCGCCATCCGCGAGATCGTCGTCCAGCGCGAGACCGACCCGGGGCCGGACGCCGGGGCCGGGCCCGCCGGATCCGAGCACGCCGAGGCCGGGTCCGGAGCCGGGCCGGGGGAGCCGGAGGCCGGGCGGGCCGGCGAGTCCCGGTCCGCGGGGTTCGCCGGTGCCTGAGCTTCCCGAGGTCGAGGTCGTCCGGCGGGGTCTGGAGCGCTGGACGGCCGGCCGGACGATCGCCTCCGCCGAGGTGCTGCACCCGCGGGCCGTCCGCAGGCACGCGGCCGGCCCGGCCGACTTCGCCGCCCGCCTCGCGGGCCGCGCCGTCCTGCCGCCGCGCCGCCGGGGCAAGTACATGTGGCTGCCCCTGCGCGACCCCGAGGCGGGCCCCGGGCGGGACGGGGCGCCCGCCGAAGCGCTCCTCGCCCACCTCGGGATGAGCGGCCAGTTGCTCGTCGGCGAGCCCGGCCGGGAGCGCGAGAAGCACCTGCGGGTCCGGGTCGCGTTCACCGACGGCGGCCACGACCTGCGTTTCGTCGACCAGCGGACGTTCGGGCACCTGCTGGTCGCCGACCTCGCCCCCGACACCTATGCGCACGCCGACGACGCGCCCGGTGCCGCCAAGAACGGGGAGGGGCTCGTCCCGGAGCCGATCGTGCACATCGCCGCCGACCCGCTGGAGGACGCCTTCGACGAGGAGGCGTTCGTCCGCGCGCTGCGCCGCCGCAAGACCGGGATCAAGCGGGCCCTGCTCGACCAGTCGCTGATCAGCGGCGTCGGCAACATCTACGCGGACGAGGCGCTGTGGCGGGCCAGGCTGCACTGGGCACGGCCCACCGAGACCCTGACCCGCGCCGAGGCCCTGCGCGTCCTGGAGGGCGCCAGGGAGGTCATGGGAGCGGCCCTGGCCGTCGGCGGCACCTCGTTCGACAGCCTCTACGTCGACGTGAACGGCGACAGCGGCTACTTCGAGCGGTCCCTGGACGCCTACGGCCGCCGCGACGAGCCGTGCCGCCGCTGCGGCACGCCCATCCGCCGCGACGAATTCATGAACCGCTCCTCCTACACCTGCCCCACGTGCCAACCGCGTCCCCGCAGGGCACGGTACTAGCGCGAGGGGATCAGGGACGGGGACGGGATGGATGAGAACGAAGTGCGGCGGACCGCACCGGACGAGATGGAGCAGGACGAGGTCGTGCGGCTGACGGCCTGGGTGCGCGGGCATGTCCAGGGCGTGGGGTTCCGCTGGTGGGTGCGGGCGCGGGCGCTGGAGCTCGGCCTGACCGGCACCGCGACCAACCTGGGTGATGGGCGCGTCGAGGTCGTCGCGGAAGGGCCACGCGGACAGTGCCGGCGGCTCCTGGCCCTGCTGAGCGGCGACGCGGCGGATGGGCGGCCTCTGCCGTCCGATCTTCCGGGCCGTCCCGGACGGGTCGCGGGGGTCACCGAGCGCTGGAGCGCGCCGCGCGGCGGGGCCTCCGGTTTCCGGGAACGGTGATCGGGTAGGGAATTCCGGTTTGTACCTGCTAAACTAGTGGAGACAGGTTGTTACCGGCCTGTGATGTGCGTCTTGACCAGGACAGCGGCCGGTGCGACTCTAGACGATACGCGCACCGACTTCAGTTGCTTCTCGTGCGCGATCCCTGCTGGTTACTCAGCGTGGAGGACCCTTAGTCATGGCGAAGGCTCTACTCGGCCACGTCGGCGGTCCCGACCCCCGGATGGTCGCGGAGATGCGGCGCCTTCAGCAGCGCGTGCGTGATCTGGAAGCCGAGCTCGTACGGCTCCAGGCGGAGAACGACGCGCTGGCGACGGCGACGGACGACGACGTGATGTCGCTTGCGGTGAAGGACCGTGAACCGGCGCTGACCTGATCGGCGCCTTTATCTCGAAAGTGGACAGGGACGCCGTGCCAAGGCGTCCCTTCTGTTTTGCCCACCGTCCCGGTGATCATGGTGGACGGCCGTCCGCGGGCCCGCTGAGGACCCGCCGGACCGTCCGGGCGTACGCTCTCGCGGCGGCCGTCCGGTACTCCGCCGCACCGGTGTTCCGACGCACCATCGGATCGGTGGTTCCGTCGCCCTACCCATGCACATTCCGTGACCTCGGAATATGCGGTCGTGCGCCCTTTCGGCGTCCCCGTTCGCGGACGCGGCCCGTCGGGTCAGGCTTCGGTCAAGCCCGCGTCGAGTTTCGGTCTGTCCGAGTATGGCGACCATTACGGCAATCACCCCGATAAGGGACGTCAGTCCGGCCGCGGGCTCACCACCCGATTCCGGGGGGACGCGCCCGCCGCCCGCCTGGCCGGCCGCCGGCCGCTCGCCGGCTCAGGGCCCTGGGGAAACAGGCCAGGTCGCTCCGCGTTGGGGCGGATCATGGCACATTGGAGGGGAACGGCCGCGCGGCTGCCGGGCACCCGGCGCCCCGGCCGGTATCGTGCGACAGGCTCCCCGGCCACCGAGCCGGGACGAGAGCCGGGCCCGTACAGGGGTAGGGGCCCTCGGACGCGGCGGCCGCCGGCCAGGCCGGCGGGCCCTGCCCGGCCGGGATCCACGGCGGAGACTCCCGGCGCCACACCCGGAGGAGGACGGCGAGCGCGTGTACCTGAAGACCCTGACGCTGCGCGGCTTCAAGTCCTTCGCGTCCTCCACCACCCTGAAGTTCGAGCCCGGCATCACCGCCGTCGTCGGCCCGAACGGGTCGGGCAAGTCCAACGTCGTCGACGCGCTCGCGTGGGTGATGGGGGAGCAGGGCGCCAAGTCGCTGCGCGGCGGCAAGATGGAGGACGTCATCTTCGCCGGCACCGCCAGCCGGGCGCCGCTCGGCCGCGCCGAGGTCGTGCTGACGATCGACAACTCCGACGGCGCGCTGCCCATCGACTACACCGAGGTCACGATCAGCCGGCTGATGTTCCGGTCCGGGTCCAGCGAGTACGCCATCAACGGCGACTCGTGCCGCCTGCTCGACATCCAGGAGCTGCTGTCGGACTCGGGCATCGGCCGCGAGATGCACGTCATCATCGGCCAGGGCCAGCTCGACCGCGTCCTGCACTCCGGCCCCGAGGGGCGGCGCGCGGTCATCGAGGAGGCGGCGGGCGTCCTCAAGCACCGCAAGCGCAAGGAGAAGGCGCTGCGCAAGCTGGACGCGATGCAGGGCAACCTGACCCGCGTCCAGGACCTCACCGGCGAGCTGCGCCGCCAGCTCAAGCCGCTCGGCCGGCAGGCCGAGATCGCCCGCCGCGCCGCCGCGATCCAGGCCGACCTGCGCGACGCCCGGCTGCGGCTGCTGGCCGACGACCTGCTCACCCTGCGGACAAGGCTGGAGCAGGAGGCCGCCGACGAGGCCGCGATCCGCGAGCGGCGCGCCGAGACCGAGAGGGCGCTGGCCGAGGCGCAGCGGCGCGAGGCCGTCCTGGAGGCCGAGGAGGCCGAGGAGGCGCCCAAGCTGGCGCAGGTGCAGGACACCTGGTTCCAGCTGTCGGCGCTGAAGGAGCGGCTGCGCGGCGTCGCCGACCTCGCCGCCGAGCGGCACCGCAACGCCGCGGAGGCCCGCGAGGAGGAGCGGCGCGGCCGCGACCCCGACGACATGGAGCGCGAGGCCGCCGAGATCCGCGAGCAGGAAGAGATGCTCCGCGCCGTCCTGGAGGAGGCGCAGGACGCGCTGTCCACCGCCGTGCAGGAGCGGTCGGGCGCCGAGGAGGCCCTTGCCGCCGAGGAGCGCCGCCTCCAGTCCGCCGCGCGCGCGGCCGCCGACCGGCGCGAGGAGCTGGCGCGGCTGCGCGGCCGCGTCGAGGCGCTGCGCAGCAAGGCGCAGGCCGGCCGGTCGGAGATCGGGCGGCTCGCCGAGGCGCGGGACGAGGCCGAGCAGCGCGCCGGGACCGCCCAGACCGAGTTCGAGGCGTTCGAGGCCGAGGTCGTCGAGGACCCCGCGCTCGCCGCCGAGCACGAGCTGGCCCAGGAGGCCCTCGCCACCGCCAAGGACGCCGTGGAGGAGGCCCGCGCCGCCGTGGACGGCCCGCGCCGCGCCCTCCAGGAGGCGCGGGCGGCCGTCGGCTCCGCCCGCTCCGCCGACCAGGCCGCGCAGAAGCGGGTCACCGCGCTCCAGGCGCGGATCGAGGCCCTGAACCTGACGCTGGCCAGCGCGGCCGACGGCGGCGAGGCGCTCCTCGCGGCGGGCGCCGACGGCTCGCTCGACGGGGTGCTGGGCACGGTCGCGTCGCTGCTGACCGTCCGCCCCGGCTACGAGACGGCGGTCGCCGCCGCGCTGGGCAACGCCGCCGAGGCCATCGCGGTCGGCTCCCTGGACACCGCCGAGGCCGCGCTGGCGCTGCTGCGCTCCCGCGAGGCCGGACGCGCCGGGCTGCTCGTCGGCGGGGGGCCGTCCGGGCCGTCCGGGGGACGCGCCGCGGGCGTCGACTACGCGATCGACGCGGTGACCGTCCCCGGCATGGTCCGGTCGGCGCTTGAGCACCTGCTGCGCGATGTCGCGGTGGTCGATGACGTTCCCGCCGCCGCCGCGCTCGTCCGGAGCCACCCGTCCCTGCGCGCCGTCACCCGCGCAGGTGAGCTGGTCGGCGCGCACTGGGCGCAGGGCGGCGCGTCGGGCGGCCAGAGCCTGCTGCAGATGCGCGCGACCCTCGACCAGGCAACTCTGGATCTTGCCGCCGCCGAGACGGCGGCCGAGACCGCCGCCGGCGGCCTCGCCTCGGCGATGGAGTCCGAGCAGTCCGCACAGGCCGGGCTGGACGCCGCGCAGGCGGCCGTGAACCAGGCGCAGTCCGGTGTGAACGTGGCCCAGGCAGATCTTGACCGCGTCCGCGCGCGCTTGCGCGAGTTCGACGCTCAGGCCGCGCAGGAGGCCAAGCGGGCCGCCCGGCTGGAGGCCGACGTCCGCGCGGCCCGGGGCGAGGTCGAGCGGCTCACCAAGGCGCTGGACGCGGCGAACGAGTCGTTGGAGCGGGACACCGGCGCGGCCGAGGAGCTGGCCATGCGGCTCGCCGAGTCGGAGGAGGCCGCGGAGGTCGCCGCCGACGCCGGGCACGACACCGAGGCGCGCGACGAGCTGAACGCCCGCTGCCAGGAGCTCCGCTCGGCCGAGATGGAGGCGCGCCTGTCCGTCCGCACCGCCGAGGAGCGCGTCCAGGCCATCGCGGGCCGCGCCGACGCACTCGAACGGGGCGCCCACCGCGAGCGCGAGGAGCGGGCCCGCGCCGCGCAGCGCCGTGCCCGCCGCGAACAGCAGGCCAGGGTCGCCAAGGCCGTCCTCAAGGGCGCCCGGACGGCACTGGAGCGCATCGAGCTGTCGCTGGCTGCGGCGGTCAGACGGCGGGAGGCCGCCGAGCAGGCCCGCGCGGCGCGCGAGGCGGAGCTCAAGGTCGTCCGGAGCCAGGTGCGGGAGCTGTCCGGCACGCTGGAACGCCTGGTGAACGTCGTGCACGGCAACGAGGTCGCCCGCGCCGAGCAGCGCCTACGGCTGGAGCAGCTCGAACAGCGCGCCCTGGAGGAGTTCGGCCTTGAGGTCGAGTCGCTGGTGGCGGAGTACGGGCCCGAGCAGCTCGTCCCGCCCGGCCCCGAGGCGGCCGACGACGCGCAACCCGTCCCCTACGACAGGACGGTCCAGGAGAAGCGCGCCAAGGCCGCCGAACGCCAGCTCAACCAGCTCGGCAAGGTCAACCCGTTGGCGCTGGAGGAGTTCGCCGCGCTGGAGGAGCGGCACGCGTTCCTCACCTCGCAGCTGGAGGACCTGAAGAAGACCCAGCGCGAGCTGCTGGGCCTCGTCAAGGAGGTGGACGAGCGCGTCCAGCAGGTGTTCTCCGCCGCCTACGACGACACCGCCCGCGAGTTCGAGCGGATCTTCGCCCGGCTGTTCCCCGGCGGCGAGGGCAGCCTCTCGCTCACCGAGCCCGACGACATCCTCACCACCGGCGTCGAGGTCGCGGCCCGCCCGCCGGGCAAGAAGGTCAAGCGGCTGTCGCTGCTGTCGGGCGGCGAGCGGTCCCTGGTCGCGATCGCGTTCCTCGTCGCGGTCTTCAAGGCCCGCCCGTCGCCGTTCTACGTGCTCGACGAGGTCGAGGCCGCGCTGGACGACACCAACACCCAGCGGCTCATCACCGTCTTCGAGGAGCTGCGCGAGTCGTCCCAGCTCATCGTCATCACCCACCAGAAGCGCACCATGGAGGGCGCCGACGCCCTCTACGGCGTCAGCATGCGCGGGGACGGCGTCACCCAGGTCGTCAGCCAGCGCCTCCGCGAGCACGAGCACGTCTGACCGGCCGCGTCCGGCGGGGCTCGCCGTCGTCGCGACCCGGTCTTACGGCTCGGGGGCGGGCGTGAACAGGTAGCCCTCGATGCCGGTCCGGCCGCACGCGGTGTGGATGGTCTGCACGCCGCCGGTGGCGCCGATGTCGACGCCCACGCACATGCCGCTCTTGCGCGTCGCCTCCGGCAGGAGCCGGAACAGCTGCCCCGCCTGCACCGGCTTGCCCGTCGGCTCCAGGCTGAACCGCTGCAGCGGGTCGGGTCCGCAGTCCCTCATGTGCAGCGCCGCGCGCTCGGCCCTGGTGTCCAGGGCGGCGCACCACAGCCTGCCCTGCGTGGTCCATGCCTTGATCTGGAACACCTGCGGGGCCTCCGGGACGGCGGCGAGGCGGATGCGCTGGTACCGGTCGTCCGCCGCGCACGGGTCCTGCGCGAGCTGCGGCTTGAGCCGGTCGTCCGCCATGATCGACAGGCATTTGCCGGACGGTCTGCGGTCGGCCATCGGCATCACCGTGTACCAGCCGGGCTGCGGCGGCGGCACCTTCGTGGACGCGCTGGACGGCGTCCCCGACTTCCGGTGCTGCGACTCGCCGCCGAACGCGCCCAGCAGCGTCGAGGCCACCACCGCGATCGTGATGAACGCGGGCGCCGCGACGAGGAGCGACACAGGGCGCCGGTGGCCGGAGGCCCGGTTCGGAGCCTTGCGGGCGTGCCTCGGCCCCGCGCTCCGCCCCGTCGTCCCGCCCGCCGGCGCCGCCGCGTCGTTCCAGGGCGCCTGCGACCCCATGTTCAGCGCGGGCCTCTGGACGATCAGCCGGTCGCCCTCGTCCACGGCCGGCCGGACGGGAGCGTTCATCGGCATGGGACGGGTCTGCGCACCCACCCCAGTCTCCGGCCCCGTCCCCG
>NZ_SMKU01000275.1 GCF_004349215.1 Actinomadura rubrisoli
GGACCCACCCACCCCGCTCGATCGAGGCCCTCAACAACGCGATCAACGACTACGAGAACAACATCAACTCGGGCAGTAGTAAGTTGACGGGTCCTTACCAGTTCGTCTCTCCCGCGAAATACTTGGCCGCCCGACGCAGGATGTCCCGCTCGGCCTCCAGCTCCCGAATCTGGGCTCTGAGCTGTCTGTTCTCTGCTTCAACCACGTCGTCGAAACCTACCGGGCTCTTCCCGGAAGCTTGCTGCGGGGCCTCACTCAGCCCCGCCGCAGGCCCGGCGCCGGGTAGCTCACCGGCAGCGGCACGCCGCTTGCGGTCGGCCAGCACCCAGTTCCGCAACGCGCCCCGGCCGACCCCCAGATCCCGGGCCACCGACAGATACGTCGCCGACGGAGTCGACAAGAATAACGCCACCGCGTCGGCCTTGAACTCCTCCGTGCAGTTCTCCTTCGCCACCCAGACCCTCCACCCCGGACACCATGATCCAGGAACCAAGGTGTCCACGGTTCAGGGAGAAGGCCCAAGGTCGTCGACAACGCAGCCACTCTCGGAATCGACCTGGAAGGCATCCCCCGTGACGCTGCCTCAGGAGTTCGTCCCGCTATCCGGAGCTGGGTGGTGGAGTGCACCTTCGGATAGTTGATCTTGCACCGCCGCCTGGCCCGCGACCGTGAAACCCTCCCAGCTCGCTCCGAGGCGATGATTCACATCGCGATGATCGATCTGGTGCCCCGCCGCCTCACCGGCGAATCCACCTCCATTGGCATGGCACCTGAGTAGGGAGATATACGACAAACCTGCCTGTAAGCGTGTGCCCCAGGAATCGCGGCACCAGCTCTCCAGTTGTTCCATGGTGCTTTGTGCTGGTCACAGGCAGAAGCGCGACATGGATACAAAGCGCGACACATTCAACGCCGGCCGGGTGTTAGCTACTTCGCGGTTCGGCAATGACCACCGACACCAGCGGAAGGAGCGGCCGTGACGTCCTACAGGCCGAGGGATGCCCTGAAGCCGCGTGAGGCCATATGGGAAAGAGGGAAAGTGCACCATGAGCAGAGCTGAAGCCCCAGACGGCGCGAATTGGCGGCGCAGCCCCTCCGCTGCCCCGGATACGACCGAGCGGCACTGTGACCGTGATCGCCTGGATGAGCACTGCACCACCGGGACACGGTGTTCGTCGCGCCATGAGTTCGTTGGTCGGATCGCCGGCGACGACGTCGGCTACATCGGCGTGACCGGCGCCGAAGCCCGCGCCTGGGCAGCCTAGGCCACACCCGACCACAAGCCCGGACAGGCACCATGACCTGTGCCGCAGGGTTCCACAGGACCTCAGACACCCTTCCGGGTAGGGGCGCCGTTCAGGTGTGCGGGGCGGCGGCGAGATGTGCCTGAGGAGGAAGTATGGCATCGCTGGCAACCGAAGAGGTTTCCCGCACTGCCAATCAGACGACGCGACATAAAAAGACTGATTAGGGACACCGACATGAAAAATGGACGCGCAGCAGTCATCGGGGGTGGAATTAGCGGACTGGCGGCGGCTTATGCGCTTCGCCGCAGCCATCACGTCACGCTGTTCGAAGCTCAGAAGCGGATCGGGGGCAACGCCAACACCGTGACCATCGCACCGGACACAGAGCACCCGAGCACCCTTGGCATCGACACCGGCGTGGTCATATTTTGCGGATCGGCCATGCCGCCACTGTTCGACGAACTGGGCATTACACGCATCCCCGTGTCCACCGATTTGACCTACCTGACCATCAGGTGCGCCGGGTGCGGGCTCGACACAGCAGAACTCGACAACGGCCTTCCCCGGCGCCCGCACATCAGCGATGGCGCATGGCGTCATTTCATCGAAGGCTACCAGCGCTTGAGGGGCCTGGTCGCCGAGGGGGACATCGCACTGAGGCCAGCCGACCTCGTCACCACCGAAGGATTCTCGGAGTATTTCGTCGAGCACATGATCATCCCGCTGATCGCAGGAGCCTACGTCATACCTCCTGCTGCGGCACGGCACTGCTCGGTTACGGCGATCCTCAGGGCCCTTGCGAACGTGGGGATTCAGCTCGGCGATTCCATGCGTGACTATTGCACGGTCAAGGGTGGCACGAGAACCTATATCGACCGTTTGGCCGCGGCGGTCCCCGATCTGCGAGTGGGGACGGCGATTGAGGAGGTCGGCCGCATGGGCGATGGCGTGACCCTCCGAGACAGTACCGGAGCGGTCCACGACTTCGACAAGGCGGTAATCGCTGTTCAGGCCGACCGGGCACTGTCCATGCTTGCCTCGCCGACGGCGCTGCAACATGAAGTGCTGGGAGCGTTTCCCTACGCCTACAGCTCCTGGGCCCTGCACACCGATACCTCTGTAGGGACCAGTGACGCTATCGTGCACTACCAGATGGCCGATTGCGGTAACGCAGCGGCAGATCTCATCCTTCCCCACAACGGCGTGCAAAAGATTCCCGGGCCAGTCCAGTATCTATCCACCTGCGGCGGAACACCACCTGCGCCCACCAATGTCCTTCAGACCGCGACCCACGGCATCGCTGTCATCACCCCCCAAGCGGTCGCGGCCCAGCAGAAACTGCCGCAGATCAGTGACAGCGTGCTCGCCTTCGCCGGCGCCTACTTCGGCGACACCGCCCACGAGAATGCACTGTGCTCAGGCCTCAACGCCGCCAGCATCCTCTTAGGTGGGAGATCCAGCGGCGGCCTGCGGGACATGCGGACAGGAATCCACACTGCCTGGAGCGACCAAACGTAATCCACCCCAGAGCGTCACCGACCAGTCCGCCCCTCACAACGCGTCTCCCGACAGCGCATATCGAACGAAGGGAGCACAGCATGGCCCCGGATCAGGCCATCCTCGCCCCTGCCTCGAAGGCGGCCGAGGCTGCCATCAGGTCCCTGCATGGAATGCACCCCGCAGGGGTGAGTGTCTTGAGCGCCACGAGTCACAATCGCGTCACAGCCGCGGGGTTCGTCTGGCTGTCACGCCCGCCCCCAAACGGACAGGATGTGGACGCCAAGAACGGCAGTGGAGCCTGGCCCATCCGGAGGGGCTGTGTCTTGGCCGGTTGGGCTGCTTGTCGCACCGGTTCGGCGTGTGGCTGGTCCGCGCTCCTGCGGGGGAGACCCCCTCGCAAGAAATGCAGAATAGCTGTCACTGACCGCGATGACGGCTTTGGGCGTGCTGCGAAACGCCATCATTTCGGCTGTGACTGTCTGGTTGTGGCTGGCCGCAAAGGGGGGCGTCGGAGGTCGGGATCAATAGCGCGGGTTCGCTGGGAAATCGTGCATGGTTAGGCGGACACTGAAGTCGAGCGATGCAGGGCGGGATCGGGAACGAGCACAGAGAGGAAAGTCCTTTGAAAGACACTAACAATGGTCCAAGTGATGGGTTGGAGCCAATCGCTGTGGTCGGGATGGGATGCCGTTTGCCGGGTGGTGTCTGCTCACCTGAGCAGTTGTGGAGTCATCTGATCGCGGGTCGGGATCTGGTAACCGAGGTGCCACCGGAGAAGTGGGATCTAGAGGAGGTATATGACTCGGAGCCCGGAACGCAGGGGCGTAGTGTCTCGCGTTGGGGCGGGTTTCTGGAGGACGTCGCAGGGTTTGACCACGCGTTCTTTGGTGTGGGACGCGAGGAGGCCGAGGCAGCGGATCCTCAGCACAGAATTCTGCTGGAAGTGGCGTGGGAGTCGGTCGAATCCGCAGGTATCGCGCCAAGTCTGCTGACTGGGTCTAACACCGGAGTGTTCGCCGGGCTGTCTTACGCTGACTACCTGGTCAGACACCATGCGGCCGGTACGGGTGACAATCCCTACACGCCAATGGGTACGGCACCGTCGGTCGCCAGTGGCCGAATCGCCTATCTGCTCGACTTTCATGGTCCCGCACTCACAATCGACACTGCGTGTTCATCATCGCTGGTAGCCGTTCATCTCGCGTGCGAGAGCCTGCGGCGGCGGGAGTGCGATGCTGCTCTGGCCGGTGGCGTCGAGGTGACCCTGAGCCCCGATCTGTCGGTGGCGTTCTCCGGTTACGGCATGTTGTCCTCGGACGGGAGATGCAAGGCATTCAGTCGTGGCGCCAACGGTTTTGTTCGCTCTGAGGGCTGCGGCGTGGTCATGCTCAAGCGCTTGCGAGATGCCGATGCCGCGGGTGACCGGGTGCTGGCGGTCCTCCGCAGTTCGGCCATCAACCAGGATGGGCGATCTAATGGCCTTTCCGCCCCAACGGTAAGGGGACAGGTGGAGGTGCAGCGTCAGGCTCTCCAGCGCGCTGATGTGGATCCGGCTCACGTTGGCTATGTGGAGTCTCACGGCACCGGGACGCCGGTCGGTGATCCGATCGAGATGGCCGCGCTGCGTTCCACTTACGGATCAGGGCAGGAGTGTGCCGTAGGGTCGGTGAAGACCAATATCGGACACTGCGAGCCGGCCTCAGGCGTAATCGGCCTCATCAAATCCGTGCTGGCCGTCCGGCACGGTCAGATCCCTCCCAATCTCCATTTCAGCGGATTTGGCGACGGGGTTGAAACGTCGGGGACGGGGCTTTTCGTGCCAACGGAGGTCACCGCGTGGCCTGTTCCGGGAAGCCCTCGGCGAGCAGCCGTGTCCTCCTACGGGTTCAGCGGAACCAACGCACACGCGGTGATCGAACAGGCGCCTGCGACTATCGCAGCCCCGGCAACACCCTCTGAGCCCCCATGGCTGTTTCCGATCTCGGCTTCCTCACCCGGTTCCTTGGCCGCCACGGCGGCCCGTACCGCCGAGTGGGTCGTCGGCGAAGGCAACGACGCGCCGCTTGCTGACCTCGCCTACACCCTGACCCGCCGGCGTGAGCATCGGCCAGAACGCGCGGTGGTGATCGCTGAGAGCAAGAGCGAACTGCTGAACGGGCTATCGGCGCTCAGCCAAGGTCAAGCGGGAGAAGCGATTGCCCGGGGACGCATTCGCGGCAGAGGCATGGGCCCGGTGTGGGTCTTCTCAGGCCAGGGCTCCCAGTGGGCAGGTATGGCCAGTCCGTTGCTGGAGCGGGAACCCTCCTTCAACGACGTCATCGGCAGATTGGACCCTCTCGTACGGCACGAGGGAGGCTTCTCGCTCCAGGATACGTTGAGGGGTACGGCGCTTGTTGAGGGGATGGACCGAGTCCAGCCGACACTGTTCGCGATCCAGGTGGCGCTGGCCGCGACCTGGCGGGCTCATGGCGTGGAACCGGCGGCGGTCATCGGCCACTCCATGGGGGAAACGGCCGCGGCCGTGGTTGCGGGCGCGCTCTCCATCGAAGACGGCGTCAAGGTGATCTGCCGTCGCTCCAAACTGCTGTCGGCACTGAGCGGGGTGGGTGCCCTGGTATCGGTGGACCTGCCTGCCGACCAGGTTGCGGATGACCTGGCGGCGAGCGGGCTGGCCGGGGTGAGTATCGCGGTTGTCGGCTCCCCCCAGCAGACAGTGGTCTCGGGGGATACAGACCAGGTCCACGAGATCTTGGCTCAATGGGAAGCCAGCGGGCGTATGGCGCGACTCGTCGCGGCCCCCGTCGCGTCACATTCCGCTCAGATGGACCCGATTCTGGACGATCTGATGCGGCAGTTGTCCGGACTGAACCCCACCATTCCCGAGGTGCCGTTCTACACGACCGTCCTGGACGACCCACACGACACCCCGCCCTTGGACGCGTCGTACTGGGCGTCGAACCTCAGGCAACCTGTCCGGTTCATGGCCGCCGTCACCGCAGCGCTGAACGACGGACACTCGACCTTCGTCGAACTGTCGCCGCATCCCATGCTGACGCATGCGATAGCCGAGACCGCGGACCATCTGCAGCGCAGAGCCGATGCCCTGCCCAGTCTGCGCCGCGGCGTGAACCAGCAACGTTTCCTGCTCACTCAGGTCGGTTCCCTTCATTGCCTTGAGGGCACGGTGGACTGGGCACAGACCTACCCGACCGGTGAACTGGTCGATGTTCCGCTTCCAGCATGGCATCACGAGCAGCTCCTCATCGACTCCCGTCCTGACGTGAAAGGACGGCTCCTCGATGTTCACCCTCTCCTAGGGTCCGGCGTCAGGCTTCCCGACGGGACGCGCCTATGGCAATCCGATGTTGGCATCTCGGCGTTGCCGTGGTTGGCCGACCACCAGGTCAACGGTGTCCCGGTCCTGCCGGGAGCCGCATTCGCAGAGATCTGCCTGGCCGCCACCTCATCCATCAGCGGCGCTCTGGAACATGTAGAACTCACCCAGCTGGAATTCCGCAATGCACTTTTGTTGCAGGACAACACGTTTGTAGCGACCTCGGCACAATCCGAAGCCGATGGCAAGACGGCCATTGAAATCTCAAGCTTCGACGAAGACGAGAACTCGATCACCCACGCGACAGCCGTGATGCAAGCGACGACCTCGCCGCCTCCGCCCGCCGTTGACAACGTTGAGGACATCCTGACTCGTCACCCCCACGTCGTCGATCCTGAGGAGGTCTACGGACGCCTACGCGGCCTGGGAATTGTTCACGGCGCGAACTTTACGGGGCTTGTGACCATCCGGCACGCAGGCCCGACCTGCGACACCGCAATCGCCCAGATCCAGCTACCTGCGCCGATCAGTAGCGAGGGCAGGGGTTACCAGATCCACCCGGTGTTGTTGGACGTGTGTCTGCAAGCTTTGAGCGCGCATCCAGCACTCAGCGGATCCGCGCAGCTCATGTTGCCCGCGGGATGTGCATCCCTGCGTGTCTTCGGCAACCAGCGTGCAGCCAGGCACTGCCTGGTGACCATGCGCCACTGCGACGAGACCTCGGCCCTAGGGGACCTGCGGATTCTGGCCTCCGACGGATCTGTGATCGCCACGCTGGAAGGCGTTCGACTCGGCCGGACGGAGCAGGCCGACGAGGCGACGTTCAACTCTCGGCTGTGGGTCACCGAGTGGGATCAGACGCCGATACCCTCGGCTGCCGCCGGCGAAGACGATCGGATCGTGTTCATCATCCAGGACGACAACGGGACAACCGATGATCTCGTCCCCCGGATCGTCCAGATGATTGGGAAGCACCGATGTGAGGTGCTTCATGCTCCGCTGGAGGTCGCCGGGAACGAGCATCTGGCACGTTCATTCGCAGCGCTCCTGAAAACCCGGGGCATCGCGTCAGTGGTGCTGCTGGGTTCCGCCTTCTCGCCCGAAGACGCTGACAGCTGTGATCGTGCTTTGCTGCACAGCCACCGCCTCGCCGCGCTTGTCCAGTCCATGGTCTCCGAACACAGCGGCGAGCTCCCGCGCCTCTGGGTCGTCACCCGGCAGGCCCAACGGGTCAATGGCGACGACCAGCCAAATCTGTCCCAAGCAGGACTTCGCGGGCTATGCCGCGTACTCATGCTAGAGCATCCAGAACTGAGGACAACCTATCTCGACATCGATGCGAGTACCGAACCCGAGCACCTGTGGTCGGAGTTCCAATCAGACCACAGCCAAGACGAGATAGCGTGGCGCGAGGACCGCCGGTACCTCGCACGACTGCGCCCACGCCCGCTGCAACCCTACGAGCGGCACCGCACGACCGCCGAGTTCGGCGTCGACGGGCTCGCGCTTGACATCGGCACTCGCGGCAACCTGGAAACTCTCGAAATCGTCTCCCGCAACCGGAGACAGCCCGCCGCAGGCGAGGTGGAGGTCCAGGTAAAGGCCGCATCGCTGAACTACGCCGATGTGCTCAACGCCATGGGCCTGTACGACACGCCCGACGGCACTCAGTACCCACTCGGAGCCGATTTCGCCGGCGAGGTGGTCGCTGTCGGTCCCGGCGTCGAGAGCCTGGAGGCAGGAGACCGGGTAGCGGGAGCCAAGAGCGGCTCGCTGGCCACATTCCAGACCCTGCCCGCAGGCCACGTCCTCCCCCTGCCGGCCCACATCTCCTGGGAAGAGGGTGCGGGCCTCCCCGCCGCCTATCTCACAGCCTGGCAGGCGCTCGTTGGGCTCGCCGACCTGCAGAAGGGCGAACGAGTGCTGATCCACACCGCCTCAGGTGGCGTCGGCCAGGCCGCCATCAACATCGCCCAATCCATTGGGGCGGAAATCTACGCCACCGCCGGCAGCCAGGCAAAACGTGACCTGCTGCGTAACCTCGGCGTCGATCACGTCATGGACTCTCGAACGCTGGCATTCGCCGACGATATTCGATCACGCACAAACGGGGTAGATGTTGTCGTTAACACCCTTACGGGACCAGCCCAGCAAGCGAGTTTCAACAGCCTGCGGTCGGGCGGCAGATTCGTTGAACTGGGAAAGAAGGACATCTATCGACATCGCAGAGTCGACCTGTTCTCATTCCGTCGCAACATCAGTTTCCACAGCTTCGATCTGGGTCTCATGGCGGAGAATCAGCCTGAAAAGATGGCACGTATCTTCAAGGACATCGCGAAGGCTCTCTCCGAAGGAACGATCAAACCAATACCGGTCAGGACGTTCCCCCTCACACAGGCTGAGTCGGCGCTGCGCACCCTGGCCGCTGGAAAGCACACCGGAAAACTGGTGCTCCAATTTCCCTCGACCGGATGCACCCAGGCCGTAGTTCTCCCAAAGGAGTTCCCGCTCGCAAGAGGGGACGGCGCCTACATCATCACCGGTGGGCTAGGCGGGCTCGGCCTAGTCCTCGCAGATTGGCTCGCAGACAACGGCGCGTCGCGCATTGTGCTCAACGGGCGCTCAGCACCTTCATCTGAGGCCCGCGAGGTCATTCGAAGCATCTCGGAGAAGGGAGGTGATGTCGTCGTCGTGCTCGGCGATATCGCCGCGACGGGTACAGGCGAGAAGGTGGTCGGCGAGGCCATCGCGTCCGGGTTGCCACTTCGGGGTGTCATGCACGCCGCCGCGGTCGTCCCCGAGACACCAGTGGCAAAGCTGGATCACGCAGCCTTCCAGCGGGCCTGGGCGGGCAAGGTGGCCGGTGCCTGGCACCTCCACAAGGCGGCCCAAGGCCACCCCCTCGACTGGTGGCTCAACTTCTCCTCAGCATCTACCCTTCTCGGCTTTCCGGGCCTGGGAGCCTATGCGTCGGCCTGCGGCTGGGTTGACACCTTCACATGGTGGCAGCGAGACCGGGGAATCCCCGCCATCAGCGTCGCTTGGGGCGCCTGGGCCGACCATGGTCTGGGTCAGTCCTTTGCCGAACGCGGCTACGAGATGATCCAGGTCAGTGAGGGCCTGCTCGCCTGTGACCGGATCCTGCGCCACGATCGTCCGCTGACCGGGTATACACCCGCCACCAGCCCAGCGTGGCTGACAATGCTCGCCTCCACCGTCGAGTCCTCTTTCCTCAGCGGCCTGGGCGAGACCAACCCGCTGCGCGCCCGGGACGCCAACGAAGATAGCGGTCTGGCTGTGGAGGTCCGAGAAGCGAAAACCCAAGACGCGCGCCGAGCTCTGATCACGAAATTCATCCAGAGCAACGCCGGGAACATCCTGGGTATTTCCTCGGAGAGCCTCGAACAGGAGCAGCAACTCAAGGACAGCGGACTCGATTCGCTCATGGCCCTTGAACTGCGTACCCGGATCGAGAAGGCGACGGGAGTGAGGATTCCAACCAAGATGCTGTGGTCCAACGGGAGTCCACGTGAGTTGACTGGCTACGTGCACGATCAAATTGCGGCACAGGAAAAGACGGAAACCGATGAATGATCACAGTGTCTCCGGCAGTTGCCGCCTGGGCCGCCTTACCGCGCACAATCCAGACCCTGCTCACGCCCCCCGGATAGGGGCCTGATGCCCATGGAGCTGCCTCTTCCAGGATTCACCGCGATTGTCCGGGGCGGTCAGGATAAGCCCGTGGCCACCTCCGGCAATCGGCAAGAGCTCTCCGGGCGACCAGGACAAGCGTGGCCCATTCCACGCTGACGAGCTTATCAACCCGCTCCAGTTTGGAATCTCATTCTACTGTTGACGCAACAGGTGAGCATAACCGCAAAGAAGGCAGGCAAACGTGTACCTCCCAACAAGCGTCGCTCGCGCGTCATTTCGGACTCTCGGCCTATTCGCCCTGCGCTCATCGCTAACGGTGGATCAGCAGCGCCGCAGAGTCGCGACGGCTTCGGCGATCCTCCCCCAGGCGCGGTGGGCCACCGTTCGGCCCGGATCCGTTGGCGGCGTCAACGGACAGTGGGTCTCTGGCACAAGCGCAACGGATGGGGTTTTGCTCTTCCTTCACGGTGGCGGCTATGTGCTTGAGGAGCCAAGAGCTTACCGTGCGATGGTTGCACACCTCTCTCGAGGTATTGGTATACCTGCATTCGCGCCTTCGCTTCGACTGGCCCCGGAGCACCCAGCGCCGGCCGCACTCGAAGATGCGCTTTCCGCCTATGAGGGGCTGCTTCAGACCGGGATACCCGGAAGCCGGATCGCCATAGCGGGAGACTCCGCAGGCGGAGGTCTTTCCCTGGCCCTCGCCATGAAGATTCGTGACCAGGGCATTCCTGAACCCGCAGTTCTTGCTCTATTGTGCCCATGGGCCGACCTATCGCCAGAAGGGTTGGCCCGTCACGCACGGCACCCCAGCTCCGTCGGACCAAGGACCTCAACATTCATGGAATGGGCCCAAGCGTATGCGCCGGATGGCTGGGCCTACGATCCTTCTGTATCTCCACTTCTCGGGGA
The DNA here is from genome assembly GCF_004349215.1 of Actinomadura rubrisoli. GTDB lineage: Bacteria > Actinomycetota > Actinomycetes > Streptosporangiales > Streptosporangiaceae > Spirillospora > Spirillospora rubrisoli. The sequence continues at coordinate 10,648 of NZ_SMKU01000275.1, forward strand.
TCTGCGCGCTCTTCCTCCGGTTATCCTTCACTCAGCTGGCGACGACGAACTGATCGATGATGCGCAACACCTTGAACTCAAAGCACGGGAAGCCGGCGTAGTCGTCACCCATAGGTCCCATCCGGAACTTTGGCACGGATTTCATTACCTGGCGGGAACGCTCAAGGAGGCCGACGCGTCAATAGCAGATCTTTCGACGCGTATACGCGATTACCTCGCCCCGCACCGCAAGAAACCGCACGTCGCGATCATCGGTGCGGGAGTCTCCGGACTATGTCTTGGCGCCAAACTCCGCCGTGCCGGTCATACGGACTTCACGATCTACGAGAAGGCCGACGAGGTAGGGGGTACGTGGCGAGAAAACGCCTATCCCGGACTCGTGTGCGATGTTCCAGCGAGACTCTACGCCTTTTCCTTCGCGCCGAACCCTGAATGGGCTCAGTTCCTGGCCAGCGGAGAGGACTTGCAGGAATACCTCATGCGAGTCACGGACCGCGAAGGACTGCGGCCATCGATCAGGTTCAATACCGAGATAGAGACAGCTCAGTGGAAGAACGGCCAATGGCTCCTTACTTCCGCGTCGGGGTACGAAAGTAGAGTCGACCTCCTGGTATGCGCGACAGGGTTTCTTCATCATCCAAGAACCCCAGAGATCCCCGGCGCCGAGACTTTCACAGGACGAATACTTCACTCCTCGCATTGCGAGCAAGATACCGTGCTGAAAGGCCAGCGCGTGGGAATCATCGGCACTGGGTCGACAGGAGTGCAGCTTACCTGCGCGCTCTCCCAGGTCGCAGGCCGGTTAATTCTTTTTCAGCGAACAGCGCAGTGGATCCTACCTCTCCCTAATCCACGCTACCGCCCCGCAACTAGATTTGTTTATCGACGCATGCCTATCTTGAACAGCCTTACGCGTAACATCTATGAACACCTCTTTGACTCCATCCCGGGGCGTGCCGTCCGGCCGGGATGGCAACGCTGGTTCCTGTCCGCGCTCTGCAGAATAAACTTGCGATTCGGTGTACATGACCCCGAACTTCGGGAGAAGTTGACGCCCCAGGACCAGCCCTTGTGCAAGCGCCTCGTCATGTCAGGTACCTTCTATAAAGCAGTCCAGCGCAATAATGTTGATCTAGTAGATGACGCGATCGCCAGAATCACCCCCGAGGGCATCGTCACCAGAGACGGACAGCTCCATCGACTCGATATCATCATCTTCGCAACCGGTTACAAATCGCACAGCTATATGCGACCAATGAAGATCTTCGGCGAGAAACAAACGGCGCTGGACGAAGTATGGAACGACGACCCTTTTGCACACAGGACGGTTTCACTTCCAGGCTTCCCGAACTTCTTTATGATGATGGGCCCTTACAGTCCCGTCGGCAATCAGTCTGCGGTGTCAACCTCCGAGATTCAGGCAGAACATATCGTCCGCTGGACAGAAATCATGAGGCGCGATAAAATATCCTATATCTGTCCCAAGATGGAGGATGCAGTCCGGTTCAAGGCCGATTTGGCGAGGGCCATGTCCGGGACGGTATGGACTACCGGATGCGACAGCTGGTATCTAGGAAACGGCCATTCCCCGATTCTGTGGCCGTGGACACCAGACCGATTCCGCGATGAATTGAAGGCGCCAAATCTTGCAGAATACGTGACCAGACGAGACGACCATCTTGACAGCCTCTGAAATTGAGTCTCTCGGGAAATTGAAGAACAAAAGTTGGTGGCCATATCCGCGATGACCAGGTAGGGCCCGGACGGCACGGCGCCCGCTAGATGATTGATTCCAAGGGGTCGGCTGCGGACATAGGACGAGGGTGTCCAAGATCGTTGTGTGACGAACAACCTGGACACCCTCGCGACCGCACTCTATGTGAAGATCGACGACTGGCTGAAGAT
>NZ_SMKU01000276.1 GCF_004349215.1 Actinomadura rubrisoli
GATGCCGGAGTTCACGAGGACGTCCGTCCAGCGCAGGCCGTTCGCGTCCTCGTCGTGGCGGCCGATGCTGAGCCGCAGCGTCCCGCCGTCCGGCTGCTCGGGTTCGAGGCTCCGGACGAGGAGGGGCGGGGTGATCGTCTTAGGGGCGGCGCCCATGCGGAGGCCGGTGATGGCGAGGTGGGCTCCCGCGAGATGTTCGAGTTCGGAGGGCGGCTCGTCGAAGGTCACGTGCCCGGGGCCCTCTGCTTCGAACACGATCGGTGTCCCGTCCGGCACGGCGGGTTCGGGGTCGCGTCCGGCGGGGACGAGCAGCGCGAGCCGGTCGTCCCCGCACCAGGCCACTGGGGGAGCGCCGTAGCCGGTGAACGAGACGGCCGCGCGGAGCCCGGCGTACGGGGTGACCGTCCTGGCCGCGAGGTCGGCGATCCAGACATGCGCGCGGCGGTCCCGGACGGCGAGCCCCGCGACCAGGGGGCGCCGCGGATGCCACGCCAGCGCGGACGCCAGGACGTCGGGGAGCGGGAGCGTCCAGGGCTTCCGCCCGTCCGCGTACTCGAACGTGATCGCCGACGGCCGGGCCCGTCCCGGGACGAGGCCTGCCAGGTCGGGGTCGACCAGCAGGTCCCGCCACCGCCGCGCCGCCGGGTTGTGCTCGCGGACGGACGGGTGGGCGGGTGTCTCGACCGTCGCCCAGAACGTCCCGTCCGGAGACGGGTCCCGGCGCCGCCACGCGGTCGCGGAGGGTTCAGCGGGCATGGGCAGCCGCCTTCGGGGCCGTGCGGACCGTGATGGTGTCGACGAGCGCCTTGACCGCGCCGATGCCCTCGGCGGGCGCGCAGACCGGCTCGCCGGACGCGCCGACGCCGACCGCGCACGGGACGCCCATCCCGCTCAGCGGCTCGGGCAGTTTCTCGCCGCGTCCGATGAGCGTGGTGGCGACCGCCTCGCGGCGCGCGGGCTCGACCGTCTCCAGGAGCTGCTTCAGCGCCCGGCAGGACGGGCAGCCCTCGGTGAGGTAGAGCCGCACGCCCGTGATCGCCTCGGCGCACGGCCGGGGTGCCGCCGTCATCTCGGCCTTGCGGGCCCGCCGGTCCAGGGCGAGGACGGCGCCGAGCGTCGCGGCGCTCGCGGCGGCCCCGATCCCGGCGCGGACGGGCAGGCCGGGGCCGCCGGGACCGGCCGCGAGGGCGAGCGCGGCGAGCGCGGTCCCGGCGGCGTTGGCGCCGAGGTGCGTGCGGCCGACCGAGGCGAGCCTCGCCGGGCCGAAGCAGGCGCAGCGCTCGCCCTTGAGCCGGTACGCCGTCACGGTCAGCGCCGCGTACGCCGCCAGCCCGGCCGCAGCGGCGGGCCTGGCCGGGAGCGCGATCAGGGCCGCGGCCCCGGCGACCTCGGCGGTCCCCGCCAGCCGGGGCCCCCAGGGCGGGCGCAGCACCCCGCGCCGGAACGGCCAGGCGAGCCGGCCGGACGGGGTGAGGATCTTCGCGGCGCCCGCGACCGCGAGAGGACCCGCGAGCACCCCGGCGACGATGGTGGAGAACATCGGTCACGACCTCCGATCGGGCAGCAGCCACCCGGACTCGATCATTTGCTCGGCCACCCGCCGCAGCTCCGGCGGGCACGGCTCCCCGCGGCGCGGGAACCCGCGCGCGAGCAGCCGGTCCACGAGCGCGGCGTCCCGCTCGCCGCACTCGGCGAGGGCGAGGGTCGTCCCGTCCACCAGGACGATGCCGCCGTGCGGCAGCCGGGTGACGTTGACCCCGGGCGCGATCCTCATGACGTCTCTCCCAGCCAGTGCTCCATCCAGACCAGCCGCAGCAGGGGCAGCGCCCGCCCGGCCAGGTCCCGCCCGTCCCGCAGCTCGCGGGCGACCGCGCGCGGCGCGACCAGGCCGAGGTCGGCGAGGGCGCACCGCCGCTCCAGCCGGGCGATGATCCGCTCCCGCTCGCGGTGGAGGTAGGACGCCGCCGCGCGCCTCAGCCAGAACCCCTGCGTCGCGCGCCGGACGCCCGCGATGCCGTGCCGGTCCAGCTCGCGGCGCAGCGGCAGGTGGCTCTCGAACGCGCCCCGTCTGATCCGGCCGAGCCGCGACTTCGGCAGCGCGGACAGCGCCGCGAGGACGCCGGGGTCCAGGGCGGGGAGCCGGAGACCGCCGTCCCCGCGCTCCGCCAGCCCGGCGACGGCCGTGCCGAGGAGCGGATCGAGGAAGTCCAGGTGCTCCTGCCAGAGCGCCATCGTGGCGCGGTGCGCCGACTCGAATGCGTCGCGCCCCTCGGCGGTCAGCCCCGGTACCGCGCTCGCGCCGGTCGGGGACGGCGGCGCGGGCGCGTCCACCGGCTGGACGTCGGGGGAGTAGACGACGCCCTTGCCGAGCAGCGCGCGGGCCGCGGCGAGGGACGGCAGCGTCCCGGCGACGTGGAATGGCTCGCAGCCCAGCAGCCGCCATCCGCGCGCGCCCGCGTCGACGTCGGGGAGCTTCACCGAGGTCAGGTCCTCCAGCAGCCCGCCGCCGACCAGCACGCGGTCCCCGGCCGCGGCGCGCAGGGCCGCCATGAGGCGCCGGGGGACCTCGGTGTCGGGCATGGGCGGCAACGGCTCGGCGCCCGTCACCGGCCCCGGGGCCAGCAGCTCGTCCAGGGCGACGTGGATGTTCTCCATCTCCAGGCCCGGGACGGCGGGCGGCGCGAACCGCGCGCCGCCACCGCCGATGTCGGCGTGGAGGAGGAGGGGGCGGTGCCCGGCCGACAGTGCGGCGGCCGCGAGGAACGCCGACGCCATCCCACCGCTGTAGGCGATTGCATACCCGGAGCCGGTGCGGTGGGTGTCCAGGCTCGCTCCGACCGCGTGGACGAGGTCGTCTCCGCGCGCGGTCATGGACGGGGCGCGCCGCGTCACGGTGATGCCCTGGCCGGTGACGCGGACGGCCGTCCCGACGGCGAGCCGGTGCACGCCCGGCCAAGGCGAGGAGTCCGGAGCGGGTGCGTCGCCTTGGAGCAGGCACAGCAGCGCTCCGGCGGACGGGACGGGCCGTTCCGCGCCGGCGGCGAACTCCGCCAGGTCGGGGCCCCATTCGAGCGACCCGTAGTCCATGCGGTAGTAGAGGGCGCCGGAACCGGGCCGGTCGCGGAACAGCTCGAACGACCCGGGCCACGAGCCCTCGACGCGCGCGCCGAACTCCTCGGGCGCGAACACCGGACGGGTGGCGCGCACCTCTCCGTCCACGATCTCGACGCGCGCCATCCGCGCCGGTGCGGTCCTGCCCTGCGCGGTCGCGGTCGTCATGGCGCCTCCGCCCGGTGGATCTCGATGTACTCCTCCAGGACGGGCAGGGACGTGCTCACGACCTCGTCCCCGCACTGCACCCAGGGGAAGTAGCCCGCGGGCGGCTTCGCCGGGGCCAGCTCGCGGCCGAGGTGGAAGGACGCGGGGTGCCCGAGGGCCCGCAGCCCCGCGGTGAGGAACACCGCGTCGTCCACGGGGTCGAGGAACCCGGCCGTGAGCCGCTGGACGACCCTGAGCCGGGCGACCGCCGTCCTGGCGTCGCGGTTCGTGCGGACGAGGCGCCGGGCCGGGGCCGGGCGCCCCGCGGCGGGGCGCCGGGCGGCCGGTCGTCGGACGAGGCGCCGGGCGGCCGGTCGTCGGGCGGGGCGCGGGGTGGGCCAGTGGTCCAGGCGGTAGGCGCCGCCGGCGTCCTTGGCCTGGCGCAGGAAGGCCCGCGCGTCCCGCGCGGCCTTGATCACAGTCGGCATTCGGTCTCCCGGGGTCGGGCCGGACGGCAACGGCCCGGCGGGCGGGGGAAGCCCCCGCCCGCCGGTGCGTGGATCACACGTAGCGGCAGGTCCACCACTCGCAGACCTGGCGGTAGCTCTCGTTGCAGCAGTCGGAGTCCCACCAGCAGCTCTGGCCCGGGATCCGGCACTCGGCCACGGTGGCGGGCTCGGCGTACAGGTGCTGCTGCATCCCGCTTCCGGCGATCCGGGCGGTGATCGATGTCGCGGACATGAACCCTCTTTCCTGACGGGGCGGGCCTTTTCTCCCGCCTTTCGGTCGGACGTTCGGAACGCTATTCGGCGCTCTGGAGAACGGCAAGGGATTGGTCCTGTCCCGGTCCGTCCCGGCCTGTCCAGGTGAAAGTGGACAAGCCATTTCCTGGACCCTCGGAGGTAGCATTAAATCGGGAGGTAGCGATGGAATCCGAATGGTCGTCTGCGGCATCGGCCTGGTGCGCCGAGCGGCTGCGCGAAGCGGGGATAGGCGTCACCGGGCCGCCCAGCGGGCTCGGCCGGCGGGCGTGGTCGCGGCAATTCCGCGTCCCGACGGAGGCCGGGTTCGCCTACTTCAAGGAGTCCGACCCGGCCTTCGCGCACGAGGCCGCGCTGACCGCGCTGCTGGCCCGCTGGTCGCCGGGGCACGTCCCGGACGTGCTGGCCGCCGACGCCGCGCGCGGCTGGATGCTCACCGCCGACTTCGGCCCCCCGCCCGCGCCCGGGTCACCGGACGAGGTCGTCCCCGCCTACCTCGGCATGGTCCCGGCCTTCACCGGCATCCAGCGGCGCGCCGCCGCGCACCTGGGGGAGTTGGAGCGCGCCGGGCTCCCCGATCACCGGCCGGCCGTCCTCCCGGCCCTGTTCGGGGAGCTGCTGGACGCCGCCGGGACGTGGGCGCTGCCGCCCGGGCATCCCCGCGAGCTGACGCGGGACGAGCTGCGACGGCTGCGGCGCCTCGTCCCGCCCGTCGCGCGGACCTGCGCGGAGCTGGCCGGGCACGGCATCCCCGAGACGGTCGTCCACGCCGACATCTGGCGCGGCAACTTCCTCCCCGGCGACCCGCCGCTGATCTTCGACTGGGCCGAGAGCGTGCTGTCCCACCCGTTCCTCTCCCTGGAGGTCATGCTCGCGGACGTGCGGGCGGCGGTGCCCGGCGACGCGTCCGCCCCGCGCCGCGTCCGAGACGCCTACCTGGACGGATGGGCCGCGCACGGCACCCGCGACGGGCTCGCCGAGGCGGCGCGGCTCGCGGCCGTCCCGGCGGCGGTGAGCCACGCCGTGCTGTGGGGCACCGCCGACGCCGCGCACCGCGCCGACGCCGCGCACCGTGGTGGCGAGCACCGTGGCGAGCGCCGCGCCCGCCACCGGCAGGGCGCGGTGCAGGAGCACCTCCGCACGGTCCTCGCTCAGGCCGACCGCGCGGCGGGCGCCGGGGCGCGGCGCTCCCGCGCGAACAGCCTGACCAGGTCGGGGACGCGGTAGGCGCCCGGCGCGGGGCTCTCCACGAGGCTCGCGTCCACCAGCCGCTCCAGCGCCCGGCCCGTCTCCTCGCTCGACAGGTGCAGCAGCGCCGCGGCCTCGGGCAGCCGGACGTCCCCGCCCGGCAGGTCGGCCAGGAGCGGCAGCGCCCGCGCGGCCGCCCGCGCCTGCGCGTCGTCGCTGCCGGCCAGGGCGTCGAAGCTCACGGCCAGGCTCGCCCGCACCTCCAGATCGTCCACCCGGAACTCGTCGAGCCGCCCGCGCGGGTCGCTGAGCCGCTCGGCGAGCGCCCCCAGCGGCCATCCGGGACGCGCCGCCAGCCGCGCCGCCGCGACCCGCAGCCCCAGTGGCAGCCCGTCGCACAGGTCCGCCAGCAGCCGCACCGCGTCCGGCTCGGCCGCGACCCGCTCGGCGCCGAGGAACCGCTCCAGGACGGTCTCGGCGTCGCGCGGCGCGAGGCGCCCTAGCCGCAGGCACCGGGCGCCGTCCAGCGAGGTCAGCGACGTCCGCGAGGTCATCAGCGCGGCGCAGCGCCGCCCGAACGGCACCAGCGGGCGCACCTGCGCGGCCGAGGCGACATCGTCCAGGACGACCAGGACCCGCCGGTCGGCCAGCACGCTGCGCAGCAGCGCCGCGGCCTCCTCCGCGTCCGCGGGCACGGGCGCGCCCGGCCCGCGCAGGCCCCGCAGCAGCCGCCCCGCGATCTCCACCGGCGTGAGCGGCGCGGTCCCCGGGCTGGCGCCCCGCACGTCGACGTAGATCTGCCCGTCCGGGAAGCGCGCGGCGGCCAGATGCGCCGCGCGGACGCCGAGCGCCGACTTCCCGACACCCGGCGGCCCGCTGACCACCACGATCGGCGCCCCCGCGCCGTCCCCGCCCGCCAGCCGCGCGACCTCGGCGACCTCCCGGTCCCGCCCGACGAGGACGCCGGTGCCCACGGGCAGCTGATGGGGCGCGTCCGGGCCCCCGGCACCGCCGGCCGCCCACGACGCGCCGCCCGGAGCCGGTGCCGGGGGCGGGACGGCGGCCGCCGGGGCGGAACCCTCCGCGCCGTCCGCCATCGACTGGACGGCCAGCCGCCTGCGGACGCCGGTCCAGGGGACCGGATCCTGCCCGCACGCCTTCACCAGCGACTCCACGAACTCCTCCCGGGGAAGCCCGCCGCGCCGGAGCGTCGCGGCGAGGGTGCTGCGCGGCAGGCCGTCCCCGTGCCGCCTGCCGCGCGCCTCAAGCTGCCGATAGGTGAGTCCGGTCCATTCCTTTAGCTGCCTCAGCCGGAGCATGAATTCCGCCGGCGTGGCGGCGCAGTGGGGAGTGGGAGCGTTTTCCATCGAGTCCCCCGGTCCATTCGGATCCCTCGGTGTTCCGCCCGCTATGACGCGCGGACGTCACGCTGAGTTCACCTGAGCGCGCTATTTTCGATAATCGCGGGGTGTCGACGGCCCCAGGACAATGGGGCGCCAATGAACAAGCATGCGCAATCGCCGCGCCGAGGGGAACCTGGAAGGTTATAGGGTGGAGGGTCCCGACCGCCCGCCCCGAATAAGGAGATTTGCCTCATGCCGGGCATCATCGTCCAGGCCGAAGGCGACCGGTCGCGGGAGACGGCGCGGGAGCTGGCGCCCGGCGCGCAGCTGACGTTCGGGCGCGGCGCCGCCGACCTGCCCGTCGACCTCCCGCTCGCCGACCCCGGCGTCTCCCGCCTCGCCGGGCGCATCCGGGCGATGGACGACCACTGGCTGATCACCAACCTCAGCCGCGCCGCGACCTACGTCGTGGAGAACCCGGAGGGCGCGGGGGAGTTCGTCAAGGTCCAGCCGCGCCGCCTGCGCATGCCCGTGCCGTTCGAGTTCTCGCGCGTCGTCCTGCCGGCCGGGTCCGGCTCGGTGTCGTTCCTGGTCTTCGCGCCCGCCCAGCTCTACGCCGACCCGGACGCGCCCGACGCCGGCGACGCGACCGCGATCCCGTTCCCGCTGGACGTCACCGCCAAGTACTTCCTGGTCCTGGTCGCGCTCTGCGAACCCCGGCTCCGGGACGCCTCCAGCGTTGTCCTCCCGACCGTCCCGGAGATCATCGAGCGCCTCGCCGGCGTCCCCGGCTGCGCCGGCCTCACCCGCTCGGCGGTGAACTTCCACATCGACTACCTCGCCGCGGCGAAGCTGCGCGTCAAGGAGCCCGCGGTCGACGGCCGCGCCGCGAAGGCCGACTGGCAGCGCGCGGCGCTGGTGTCGCTGGCCCTGAGGTTCAACCTGGTCCGCGACGAGCACCTGGCCCTCCTGCACGCCCGCGGCTGAGGGCCCTCCTGCACGCCCGCGGCTGAGGGCCCTCCTGCACGCCCGCGGCTGAGGCCCGCCGGGGACCTTTGTCGGGCGTTGAGGTGGCGGCGGACGCCCCGCCGGCCCTACTCTCTGGCCCGGTGAGCGGGCGCCCCCGAGCCCGTTCGGCCCTGGAGGAACACGGTGCGTCGAGTCCCCACGACCCCAGCGGTCCCCGTCCTGCTGGCGACGGCGCTGCTGGCGACCTCGGCGCTGGCGGCCGGATGCGGCGGCGGATCCGGCGGATCCGGCGGCAAGGCGGGCGCCGCCGCGCCCGTCGCCGACGCCCCGAAGACCAGCGCCCCGGCCCCCCGCAAGATCGTCATCATGGTCGACAAGAAGAAGACCGAGACCATGACCACGGGCACCACCGTCCAGCAGGTGCTCGACCAGGCCAAGATCCGGCTCGGCCCGCACGACCTGGTGGCGCCGCCGCGCGAGGCGCCCGCCGGCAAGACGATCAAGGTGGTGCGGCTGCTGTCGGCGCCCGTCACCAAGCTGGTCCGGACGTCCGCGCCGACGATCAGGAAGAAGAGCGCGTCGGTGCCGCCCTGGAACGAGAAGGAACTGCGCAAGGGCAGGCCGGGCCTGAAGATCGTGCGGATCGCGCTCGTCCGGCGCAAGGGCAAGAAGGTCAAGGCCGTCATCTCCGAGAAGGTCAAGCGCAAGCCCGTCGCCCGCGTCGTCGCCGTCGGGCCGCGGTCGGGCGGGGGAGGCTCGGCCGCCCGCCTCAACTGGCGGGGCCTCGCCAACTGCGAGTCCAACAACAACCCGAAGGCCGTCAACCCGACCGGGTACTACGGCCTCTACCAGTTCTCGCTGTCGTCATGGGCGTCCGTGGGCGGGTCCGGCAAACCGTCCGACGCCAGCCCGGGCGAGCAGACCTACCGGGCGCAACTGCTCTACAACAAGGTGAACGGCCGCTGGCAGGGGCAGTGGCCCAACTGCGGGCGCTTCCTGTTCTCCTGAGCCTGAGAGACTGACCCCGTGGGGGAGACTCAAGGGCTGCTCGGACCGGCGGACGTGCGGGACCTGGCGGCGCGGCTCGGCATCAGGCCCACCAAGGCGCTCGGGCAGAACTTCGTCATCGACGCCAACACCGTCCGGCGGATCGTCCGCGCCGCCGACCTGCGCCCGGACGACGTCGTCATCGAGGTCGGGCCCGGCCTCGGCTCGCTGACGCTGGCGCTGCTGCCCGCCGCGAGCCGCGTCGTCGCGGTCGAGATCGACCGTGCGCTGGCCGCCGAACTGCCCGCCACGGCCGCTGCCCGCGCCCCCGGGGCGGCCGGGCGGCTGGAGGTCGTCCACGCCGACGCGATGAAGCTCACACGGCTGCCCGGGCCCCAGCCGACCGCGCTCGTCGCGAACCTCCCCTACAACGTCGCCGTCCCCGTCGTCCTGCACCTGCTGGCCGCGCTGCCGTCGCTGCGCCGCGCCCTGGTCATGGTCCAGGCCGAGGTCGCCGACCGGATGGTCGCCGCGCCCGGCTCCAGGACCTACGGCGTGCCATCGGTCAAGCTCGCCTGGTACGGCGAGGCCCGGCGGGCGGGGGCCATCGGACGCGCGGTGTTCTGGCCCGCGCCGAACGTCGACTCCGGGCTCGTCGCGTTCACCCGCGGCGACCCGCCCCCCACCGCCGCGACGCGCGAGGCGGTGTTCGCCGTGGTCGACGCCGCGTTCGCGCAGCGCCGCAAGACGCTGCGCGCGGCGCTGGCGGGCTGGGCCGGATCCCCGGCGGCGGCCGAGCGGGCCCTGCGCGCCGCCGATGTCGACCCGCGGGCCCGGGGCGAAGCGCTGGACGTGGCCGCCTTCGCCCGTATTGCCGAGTATGGTCCTTCAGTCTGGGGTGGTGAGCCCCCTGGCCCCCCGGTCACTGCTCCGGGGGGCGCGGCACAGCGGGAAGCATCGGAGGGCGATGGTGAAGGCGCGTTCGCGGACGGCGCGGGCGGGGGTGCCCCCAGGGGCGCCGATCCTGGCGGTGGCGGCCCTGGTCGCCGTGGCCGCCGCGGCGGGCTGCGGTAGCGGCGCCGGCGCTGCACCCAAGATCACGACGACCGCGCGGGCCGGCGTCGCCCCCACGCCGCCGGCGAAGGGCGCCTACTTCGGCGCCTGGGTGCCCGCCGAGGGCGAGGGCGGGCCGGCGTCGTCCCGGTCCGGATCGCCCTCCGGGTCGCCGTCCGGGTCCCCGTCCGAGGACGACGAGCCGGAGGGCCCGTCCGGGAGCGGCTCGGGAAGCCCGTCCGGGACGAGGAGCCCGTCCGCCAAACCCACCGGTAAGGACGCGGACAAGCCCGGCATGGGGCCGATCGTCGGCTTCGAGCGCGACCTCGGCCGGCAGCTCGACATCGTCCAGAGCTACCGGGGCTGGAAGTCGCCGTTCCCCGCCGACATCGACACCTCCGTCCTCGGCGGCAACCGCTACCTGCTGCTCAGCTGGGGCGGTGGCGACACCAAGGAGATCGTCAAGGGCACCCAGGACGACCTGATCCGCACGCGCGCCCGCGCCATCAAGGCCACCGGCAAGCCGATCTTCCTGCGCTGGTCGCGGGACATGGACAAGTCCAGCTCGGACAAGCGCGTCCACTCGGCGGCCGACTTCATCGCGGCCTGGAAGCACATGCGCGCGATCTTCAAGCGGGAGAAGGTCGACAACGTCGCCTGGGTCTGGTGCCCGACCGCGCGGGGCTTCGGCTCCGGCAACGCCGGCTCGTTCTACCCGGGCGACGACGAGGTCGACTGGATCTGCGCCGACGCCCAGCCGGGCGGCGACTACGACTACCGCGACCTGTCCGAGGCCGTGAAGCTGTTCATGCACTGGGCGCGGGACCGTCCGAAGCCCATCATGTTCGCCGAGTTCGGCGTCCCGAAGTCCTACGGCGAGCGCCGCGCCGCGTGGCTCCGCGAGGCCGCCAAGGCCATGCAGGACCCGCAGGTCAAGGCCGTCGTCTACTTCAACTCCGACGAGCAGGCCGAGGACCCCCGCGACGACCGCCGCTCCTTCTCGGTCGCCGGCGACAAGCGCGCCGTCTCCGCCCTCCGGGAGCTCGCGACCACCCCCTACTTCAACCCCCGGAACCTCCCGGTGACGAGCGGCGGCTGACCCCGGCCGGTCCCCGGGCGGGCCTCTCACGGACCCCTCGCCGGCCGCCCGTGTCGGTGGGGGCGCCCGCGGTCCCGTACGCTTCGTTGACGTGACCTCAGTGAGCGTACGCGTCCCCGCGAAGGTCAACCTCCAGCTCAGCGTGGGCCCGATCAGGGACGACGGCTACCACGACCTCGTCAACGTGTTCCACGCCGTGTCGCTGTTCGACGAGGTGACCGCCGCGCCCGCCGCCGGGCTGGAGGTGAGCGTCGAGGCCGCCCCGCACTCCCGGGTGGCGATCGGCGGCGTCCCCACCGATGGCGGCAACCTCGCGGCCAGGGCGGCCCGGCTCGTCGCCGGACGGCTCGGCGTCGAACCCGGCGTGGCGCTGCGGATCCGCAAGGCCATCCCGGTCGCCGGCGGGATGGCGGGCGGCAGCGCCGACGCCGCCGCCGCGCTGGTCGCCTGCGCCCGGCTGTGGGACGACCGGGACAGGCCCGTCCTCACCCGCGACGACCTGCTGGAGCTCGGCGCCGAACTCGGCAGCGACGTCCCCTTCGCCCTCCTCGGCGGCACCGCGATCGGCGTCGGGCGGGGCGAGCGGCTCACCCCGGCCCTGTCCCGCGGCACCTTCCACTGGGTGTTCGCGACGGCGGACGGCGGCCTGTCCACGCCCGCCGTCTACGCCGAATGCGACCGGCTCCGCGAGGCCGGGGAGCGCCCCGCGGCCTGGCCCCGCGTCTCCGAGGACCTGATGACCGCCCTCGCCACCGGCGACGCCAAGACCCTCGGCGCCGCGCTCGTGAACGACCTCCAGCCCGCCGCGCTCGCCCTCCGCCCGTCCCTGCGCCGGACCCTCGCCACCGGACGGGACCTCGGCGCCGTCGGCGCGGTCGTGTCGGGCTCGGGACCCACGTGCGCGTTCCTCGTCGCGAACGAGGAGCACGCGGCCGACCTCGCCGCCGACCTCGACGGCGCCGGCGTCGCCGAGCAGATCGTCGTCGCCGCGGGCCCCGTCCCGGGCGCCACGGTCCTCTAGCCCGCAGGCTCTCTTGATTATGGCTGACAGTGGCGAAGGTGCGCCATAGGGTGACCGGAACGCGTCACAATGGGCCCATGGCGTCACACTGGCGTCGCGGCGTCACACTACGTGCGCTTGTCATGCAAGCAAACTCCGGGCCGCGGCCGGGCGTCTGAACCGTGACGCCGATTCCGCGGACGAGGTGGAGAGATGACGTATCTGTCCGGGCTGCTGGGTATCGTGGCCATCGCGATGATGGTCACACTCGTCGGGCTGGCCGTGCGCCGCGACCGGGCCATCCGGCGGGACGCCCCGGATTCGGTCGCCGCGTCCCGTCAGGCGGGCACCGCCCTGATGTCGCGGACGGAGGGCGGCCCCACGCCTCCCCCCGCCGTCCCGTGATCCCGCTGGTCCGCGCGAGGAACTGTGAGGCCCGAACGTGAGCATCCTGGCGCTCCTCATCATCCTGATCGTCCTGCTGCTCGTGATCGCCGTCCCGACCGCGATCGTCATCGTCGTCGTGAACGCGAACCGGGACCGCGCCGGCGCCCAGGGGTATCGGCCTCCCGGCTACGTCCCGCCGACCGGCCCCGAGTACGGCCCGCCGGGAGGGCCTGGGTACGGCCCGCCGGGAGGCCCGGGGTACGGGCCGCCGCCTGGTCCCGGGTACGGGCCGCAGCCGGGCCCGCCGGGATACGGGCCGCCACAGCCGCCCCACGACCCCGCAGGCGCGTCCGGTTCGCCGGGTTCGTACGGTTCGCCCGGTCCGACGCCGGACCCGTCGGCGCCCCCCGCCGACCCGTCGGACCCCTCTCCCGATCCGCCGTCGGACCCGTCCGACCCGTCCGGTCCGGCGAGCCC
>NZ_SMKU01000277.1 GCF_004349215.1 Actinomadura rubrisoli
GTCCCCCTCTTCGTCCCTCGCCCGCTCCCCCGGTTCGTCCACCACCTTCGCACTCACCTACGACAACCGGACGGTCTCGTTCGCCGCCGCCCGCGACGGGCGCACGCTGTGGCTGGGCCGCGACGGGCACGCCTGGGCGCTGAGCGAGCACGTCCGCGCCGAGGGCGGAGCCGCCGCGGCGGCCACCGGCGACGGCGTGCTGCGCAGCCCGATGCCCGGGACGGTCCTGGCCGTCAAGGCGGCGGAGGGCGACCGCGTGGAGGAGGGGCAGCCGCTCGTGGTCGTGGAGGCGATGAAGATGGAGCACACCGTCACCGCGCCGCTCGCCGGCGTCGTGGCGCAGCTGCCGGTCCGCGCGGGCGCGCAGGTGGCGCTCGACGCGGTGCTGGCCGTCATCGAGGAGGCATGACGATGCGCGTACCCCTCTCCGGGCTTCCCGAGCGGGTCACGATCTACGAGGTCGGCCCGCGCGACGGCCTGCAGAACGAGAAGGCCGTCGTCCCCGTGGCGGTCAAGTCGGAGTTCGTGACCCGGCTCGCGGACGCGGGACTGCGCACGATCGAGACGACCAGCTTCGTCCACCCCAAGTGGGTGCCGCAGCTCGCCGACGCCGAGGAACTGCTCGCCGAGCTGGTGCGCACGCCCGGGCTGCGCTACCCGGTGCTCGTCCCGAACGAGCGGGGCCTGGAGCGGGCCCTCGCCAACGGGATCACCGAGATCGCCATCTTCGGCAGCGCCACCGAGACGTTCGCCCGCCGCAACCTCAACCGCACGGTGGACGAGTCCCTCGCGATGTTCGCGCCGGTCGTCGAACGCGCGCGCGCCGAGGGCCTGTGGGTGCGGGCCTACGTGTCCATGGTGTGCGGCGACCCGTGGGAGGGCGATGTCCCGATCGAGCAGGTCGTGTCCGTCGCGTCCCGCATGATGGACATGGGCTGCTCGCAGCTCAGCCTCGGCGACACGATCGGCGTCGGCACGCCCGGCCAGGTCACCGCACTGATCGAGGCGCTCGGGGACGCGGGCATCGGCACCGACCGGCTCGCCGTGCACTTCCACGACACCTACGGGCAGGCCCTCGCCAACACCCTCGCGGCGCTCCGCGCGGGCGTCACCGTCGTGGACGCGTCGGCGGGCGGCCTCGGCGGCTGCCCGTTCGCCGAGAGCGCGACCGGCAACCTGCCCACCGAGGACCTCGTGTGGATGCTGAACGGCCTCGGCGTGGAGACCGGCGTCGACCTCGGCAAGCTCGTCGCCACCAGCCGCTGGATGGCCGGGCGGCTCGGTCGGCCCAGCCCGTCCCGCGTCGTCCAAGCCCTGTCACCTGGAACGGAGTAGTGCCGTCATGATCGACTTTACGCTCGGCGACGAGCAGGAGGAGCTGCGGCGGACGGTCGAGCGGTTCGCCCGCGAGACCGTCGCCCCGGTGATCGGCGACCTGTACGAGCGCGGCGAGTTCCCGTACGAGATCGTCGCCGCGATGGGCAAGATGGGCCTGTTCGGGCTGCCGTTCCCGGAGGAGCACGGCGGCATGGGCGGCGACTACTTCGCGCTCTGCCTCGCCCTGGAGGAGCTGGCCCGCGTCGACTCGTCCGTCGCCATCACGCTGGAGGCGGGCGTGTCGCTCGGCGCGATGCCGATCCACCGCTTCGGGTCGGACGAGCAGAAGGCCACCTGGCTGCCGCGGCTGACGTCCGGCGAGAGGCTCGGCGCGTTCGGGCTGACCGAGCCGGGCGGCGGCTCCGACGTGCCCGGCGGGATGCGCACCACCGCCCGCCTCGACGGCGACTCGTGGGTGATCAACGGGTCCAAGGCGTTCATCACCAACTCCGGCACCGACATCACCGCGTTCGTGACCGTCACCGCGTTCACCGGCGACGGCGAGATCTCCACCATCCTCGTCCCGAGCGGGACGCCGGGCTTCACCGTCGGCCGCAAGTACTCCAAGGTCGGCTGGTCGGCGTCCGACACCCGCGAGCTGTCGTTCGACGACGTCCGGGTGCCCGCCGAGAACCTCGTCGGGGAGCGCGGCCGGGGCTACGCGCAGTTCCTGCGCATCCTGGACGAGGGCCGCATCGCCATCGCCGCCCTGTCGGTGGGCCTCGCGCAGGGCTGCGTGGACGAGTGCCTGCGCTACGTCCGCGAGCGCGAGGCGTTCGGCAAGGAGATCGGCCGCTACCAGGCGATCCAGTTCAAGATCGCCGACATGGAGGTCCGCGCGCACACCGCCCGCCTCGCCTACTACGCGGCGGCGGCGAAGATGCTCGCCGGGGAGCCGTTCAAGAAGGAGGCGTCGATCGCCAAGCTGGTCTCGTCCGACGCCGCGATGGACAACGCCCGCGACGCCACGCAGATCTTCGGCGGCTACGGCTTCATGAACGAGTACGCCGTGGGCCGCTTCTACCGCGACGCCAAGATCCTGGAGGTCGGCGAGGGCACGTCGGAGGTCCAGCGCATGCTGATCGCCCGCGCCCTCGGCCTGCCGCCGTCGTAGCCGTACGCGAACGGCGGTATGGATGCAGTGTCGAGGTGACTCTGCAAAGTGCGTTTACCTGGGCAGCGCCAGACGAGGTCGCCAGCCTGACGACTGAAGTGTTCGCCTACCGCGTGCTTGACGCCTACCGCATGGAGTCCGCCCGGCACTTCGTGAGCACGACGGAAATCAACTTGGTATCTCCGGCTGGCAGTTCCGTGCCGCGCACGCGTACGACCTCATCCGGCCCGAGCGGCAGCTGCTCTGGGACTGGGGAACAGGCGTCAGCCCCGCACAGTCTGCGAGACCTCGGGCTCGGTAGGCCTGTTGTCGGCAGGCGCCGCTGCAGTCCCGGCGTTGCGGTACGGCGTCGGCAGCATCCTGGGAGTTGGCCGCGCAGGGTGAGGGAAAGTGGCCATGCTGCCAGTTTGCAGATCACGCCTGCCGGTCTGAGCATCGAGTGCCTACGCCGCTGGTGCGCCGACGATAAAGCGTCCAGGGACGACGCATGATCCCCCCGACTTCATGCCATCCAGCGGTGTGCGTAGGACTCCGCCCGAGGCCGCCATGACCGCCGGCCCCCGTCGTCGCTCTGCCCGCCACCTGCAACGCCGCATCCGCCGCCGACAGGCCATGACCGGCGAAAGCTACATGACCCGCGGCCGCCGCCGTCGAGGTCGAGTGGGAACGGGGCC
Source organism: Actinomadura rubrisoli (assembly GCF_004349215.1). Lineage (GTDB taxonomy): Bacteria > Actinomycetota > Actinomycetes > Streptosporangiales > Streptosporangiaceae > Spirillospora > Spirillospora rubrisoli. Next base: position 3,166 of record NZ_SMKU01000277.1, read on the forward strand.
AGCGCTACCTGTCCGACCCGGCGGTGCCCGCCGATCTGGCCGCCGCGGTCTGCCGAGCCGGGCTCATCCCGCTGGAACCCCTGACCCTGTCGCCCGGCTGGGACTGGTGGTGCCGCTGGTGCGGCCAGGTCGTCGATGCCAGACCGGCGGGCCACGATTATCAGGCGCCGGGACGGTGCCGGTACTTCCTGGACGCCGACAGCCACGCCGCAGGCCGCTGCACGCAGCCGGAACCGGCGCCCGCCCCGCTGGTGCTATGGGAGGTGTGGAGACGGCCGGGCTCGCTGCCATCGCTGCCGACTCTGGCACGGTTGGTGGATGCCCTGCGACACATCCAGACCGCTACCGCCAGATCCGTGCGACCAGGTCGATGTGCGCCAGCGATGACCCCCTGGTCACCACAGACCAGATGTCACCGATCCGTGCAGCGGTCCCGTGCGTTTCTTACGGTGGGTCTTGAAAACCGTTGGGCCGGGTGACCGGTCCCATGGGTTCGGATCCGATACCCTCCGCATTCCACCAGGAGTGTCGATGTCAAGCCTGGTCGAGACTGAACCTGACGGCCTCTCCGACGTGCAAGGCCGTAGTGTCATACAACGGCACGCCGGGAACCTGATCCTGGCCGACAAGCATTCCTATCTCGGTGCATGCCAGGACGATGCCCTGGGCTCCCCTGGCGACGAGGCCGTCAATGATGCCCAGGTACTTCTGCCGTGTGCTGTCGTTGAATATCCCCAGGTTGAACTCATTCAAGATGCTCTCATGGATGTATTTCCGTTCAACGCCTTCCGGCAGCAGGACATCGATACCGCGGTTGGCAAGTGCGTCGACGAAGAATCCATGAGTCATGGTGAAATGGGTCCCGAGAAGCCCTATCCGCTGATTTCCGTCGGCCGCAATGGCGTCGCCGGTCACTTTGACGATACTGATCAGCGGTACATTGATACGCGCCGCTATCGTACCAGCCACCACATGTTGTGTGACACAGGCGATCAGCATGCACTCGGCTCCGACCCTTTCCAGCCCTTGAGCGATCCCACCGAGCCTGTCGGCGACCGAGTCCCAGTCTCCGTCAGCGTTCCATTGGACGATCTCGGCAAAGTCCACGCTGTTCAACAAGATCCGGGCTGAATGCAGACCGCCCAGTTCCTTCGCTATCCTTTCATTGATCATCCGGTAATAGACGGCCGAACTTGCCCACGACATTCCCCCTAGCATGCCGATGACACGGGGGGAGTTGTTCTTCATCGCTACTCCTTTCGAGCAGGTGCCTCATCGACTGAGCATCCCCAGCAAGAAACACAGTGGCGAGTAGACGAGCGCCGTCAGTCCAACCACCAGGATGGTCACGCCGAAGACCTGCCGATCCATGTTGACGGTCGCGGATTGCCGCTGCCGGTCATGCTGCCGTTGGCCGACGATCGGAGCACCGGCCGCAACAATCCCCGCCGCCAGCGCTATTCTCGGGCCCGAGGCCATGGAGCCCATCGACCCCGAGACGTTGTTGAAACCGACCACCAGCGTCCGGTCAACGCCGAGCGCGTGCGCGGTCTGGCCCTGGTTGTCGGCGAACATCGCGTTCGCTCCCACATTGGAACCGGTCAGCAGGCCCCCCAAGGCGCCGATCAACGGCGCGACGAACAGATATCCGAGGCCGAGCTGACTGGACGCCTCTGCCACCGTGGCGCTCATCCCGGAGACGGTCATGGTCGACCCCACGAGAAGGAAGCTAGCCGTGGCTATCGCCACAGGCAACCACTTCCTGGCCGCACCGCTCAACGATCGACCAGTCAGCTGGGCATCGGGATGGTGTGATCGGACCAAGTGTGGAGTCGCAAGGCACGTGACAAAGAGCCAGATCGCCGGGCTTTCCACGAACCGGGCGGCGATGCCGGGAAAGTCCTCGGGCAGGACCGTTTGCCGCACGGTTCTGCCTACGATGACAAGCCCGCACAGAAGCACATACGGGGTCATCGCCGCACGGAACGCCGGCGTAACCCGAATTCGGAACCTTTCCATTGCGCCCGTGAAAAGCAGAAACAGAACCGTACACACCCCCGCGCCGACGGCACCGGCGACCCGGGTGCCGAACACATAGTTGGCCGCCAAGATCGCCACCCAGAGCATCCCCGAAGCAGCGAGGATGTCCGGCAAAGCACGCTTCACCGCGGCGCGACCGCATGCCAGGATCACCGCTGCCGTACTGTAGACCAGGTACGTCGGCAGCGACAACGCCGCGGACATCACGCCGAGTTCTTGGAATCCAACCCGGCCGATCTGCGCGCCTACCAAGGTTCCCGGAGAGAGCGCTCCCCAGGGAACGGCGACGAATCCCAGGAGACCACAGATCGCTGCGCGCAGCGGGGGTAAGCCACCTGCCACCAGGATGGGAATCGCGATCACGGCTCCGATGCCGAACCCCGTCACGGACTCCGCGAAGGGGGTAACTCCGAGGACCACCAGAACCACCAGTCGCCTCCGGGACATGCCGAGACCAGCAAGCCAGCCCGCGACCGTGTCGTTGACTCCCCCCTGCGACAGCAGTGAATTCAACCATAGCCCGCCCAGGATGATGAGCAGGACCTCCACCGTCACCGGGCCGGCACGCTCGATGGCGTCGCCATATGTACCCGCATCCGCATTGAAGACGACGCCGGCGACCAGCACGGTGACGCCCAGCACCACCGGCGCGGCGACGTTGGTCTTCAGCCTCAGGAGGAGGATGAGTGCGAGCAATGGTGGCACCATTGCTGCCGCGGCCTCCATCAATCTGCTCCCAGCGACCCGCGCGATGGGCGTTCAGCAAGGCCAGTATCGGATCCACTCGATCTCAGATCGTGCGGATCCGCTGCCTGCTGAAAGTACGTCAGCCACTTATCGTATTGTCGCCGGCCTGCCTCCGCCGCCATATGTGCCCCACGGACGATCTCGGCCACCTCGCGGGATGACAGCGTCGGCCGCTGGAATCTCATGCCGTCCGACAGCTCCCGCGAATGTCGCGGGTCGACCGCTACATGGGCGGCAAAGTAGATCCGCACGTCCGGGTCCTCTACGCCGTGCCGGTCCATCGCCCGTAGCAGGTGCCGGAAGTGCGGCTCGACCCAGCTTTCGAAGACCAGGAAGCACCCGTAGGCCATCTGGTTCCAGGCCGGGCGGCTCAGCAGCATCGCGTTCATGTTCGATGTGATCTTGGCGAACCACGGGTTACGTGCGCGTTGCCGATGGAACCCGGCCCAGCCGCCGTCCGATGCCTCGATAAGGCGACGAAGCCAGAACGTATGGAAGTTCTCCAGCTTGCCCCGGCCGCACTCGTCCCAGAGGTTCGCCGCCACGACCGCCTTCTGTGCCCCCTGCATACCCACGACCAGCATGGCGACCTCGTCGTCGACGACCTCGTTGCGAATTGTCTCGCCGCGCAGGAACATGTCAAGCTGCCAGCGCGGCGCCTCGTCGGCGAGGTAGGCGAAGAGGGGGTGCCCGACCCCAGGGTTCGACTCGGCGAACTCGTCAAGATGGTCGGCTGCAGAATTCTGATCCGGAAAGACGGGCAAATCCAGGCGACCCAGCCAATGGTTCAGCAGTTCCCGCTCGAGTTCGATCTTCGCTGTCAATAGATCGATTTCGATGTCGTCGTGGCTCTCCTGAGTTGCCGCCCCGTCGCGGTATTTGTACAGGTAGGCATAGATCTCTGCGAGACTCTCGTGGAGGAAGCGCTCGTGCGCCTCGTCACCTCGTAGCCGGGCAAGCATCGTGGCCCGCTCGGGGCGTGGGGTGTTCAGGTACTCGGCCAGTTGATCCGGTAACCCGGAGAATGCCGGCACCGGAGGCCAGTAGTGCGAGTAGAGATTCAAGATCACATCGTCGAACCGGTCCAGCCTGGAACCAAGGAGGCTCTTCGCCTGCTGGTCAGCGCCCCGTTCAACGTCATCTGTTGTGGCCATTGTCGTCCTCCCAATCGTTACCAACGTCGGTTTCACCAAAGAAGTCGGGAATGACTAGCGCCCGCCTCGTCGCTGCGCCTCCTCAAGGACAAAAGCACCCACCGCGATGTCGAGGACGCCAAGGCCAATTGGAGAGAAGATGATAGGCCGCCGGTCCGCGGTGAACGTCACGCGGTCCTGAAGCACTGCCCCCAAGGTTCCGGTGATGAAGTCGCGACTGCCGGTGAGTTGCTCAGCGAGATGCGGCGAGGTCTGCGCCTTCAGGCAGTGCTCGACGTCATCGACGATGTTGTCGGCCCCCAAAAGCACTTCCGGAGGAAGATCGCGCAATGAGATGTTGAGCAGCGCCTGTCCCGGTCGCAGCTGCACATCTGCCGGCACGTACGGCTGCGGGGCCGTCGTCGCGAAAACGACAAGGTCCCGAGTGAACGCCTCGCCCAGTGTTCCGAGCGTTTTGCGTGACACACCCAGTCGTGCCTCCGCATGGCTCGACAGCATCGCCGCGCTTGCCGGATCATCGTCGTAGCAGGACACCTCCGACAACTCGACTCCGGCGACCGGCAGGTACTCCAAGATCGTCCGTGCGATCACCCCACCACCTACAAACGCGCAACTCTGTGCGCCGCCGTCAACGAGCCTCGCCGCCGCGACAGCGGCGGACACAGCAGTGCGAGCCGCGCTGATGCCGGCGGCTTCCTGGCACCCGACCGGCCGGCCGGTCTCATAGTCGTTGAGCAACGGAACCGCAGAGGCACGCGGCATGTTCACGATCGTGTTGCGCGGAAAACTGGATATCCACTTGATTCCGATCCGGTCGACCTCACCAGCAAGGTAGGCCGGCAGGGCGATCACCCGCGAATCCGACTTATCCGGAAATCGTAGAAAGTAGCTGTCCGGATTGATCGTCTGTCCCCCGTTCGTGGTGGAGATAGGTATCGGTCACCAGCCTCTGCACTTCCTCGCGGTTGTCCGCCAGGATCTCGTTGGCCACGGCACCGGGAACCACACAAAATTCAGGCACCGCTTCCCGCAAACTCAGCTTCCGATGCGGCCGGTGAAATATTCTCGGCCACCCAGCTGTCCGAATAGATTGAGTCCAGGTAATTGCCTCCCATGTCCGGCGACACGACGACGACCCGGGACCCCGGCGACACGGTGCTGCCCACCCGACAAGCGGCCGCGAGCACCGTTCCGGTGGAACCGCCGACGAGGACGCCGTACTGTCTCGCCATGTGTCGGCACATGGCAACCGTTTCCTCTTCGGAGACGATCACCTTCTCGAAGTCGCCGGAGTCCACGAAGATCTCGGGGCGACGGCTCGCGCCAAGACCCGGAATGAGCCGCCTCTGGGGCGGGTGGCCGAACGTCACCGAGCCGGCAGCGTCTACGGCCACAAGGCGGGTCGGCATGCCGGTTCTCCGCCGGTACTCGACACAACCCATCAGGGTGCCGGAGGTACCGACCCCCACCACCAGCACATCCACCTGACCGAGTTCGTTGTGGATGCCCGGAGCGGTGCGATCGCGGTGGGCCTGGGGATTTGCCGGGTTGGCATACTGGTTCAGCCAGACCAACTTGGGATCGTCCGCGAGTTCGCGCTCGATGAGACCGATACGACGATGCAGGAACCCGCCTGAGGCGTCGGGCTGCTCAATGACCAGCACACGTACGCCAAGCGCCTCCATCGCACGTACCGCGGACCGATTGGCGTTCGCGTCGGTGACGATGGTGAGTCTGTATCCTTTGGCCGCGCAGACCATGCCCAAGGCGATACCGAGATTTCCCGAGGACGATTCGATGACACGACCACCGGCCTCGAGTGAACCGCGTTCTTCGGCGCTCGCCACCAAACCGACCGCCGTCTTGATTTTGATCGAGCCTGCCGGATTAAGTCCTTCCAGCTTGAGAAAGACGCGCGAATTGGGGATGAGCTGGTCAAGTTCAAGATAGACATTGTCGCAGACAATGTCATATACGTTTGCATAGATCATGAATTCTCCACAGCGTCAGTGCTTCCAGAATCCAATCCGGGCAAGCGGAAGCGCGACGCGACCCGCAGGCGGCGCCAATAACCCAAAGTGAATCTGTTACCCGCTGCGTCCCCCGCAGCTTTCGACCCCCTGCAAGCTGGTCTATTCGCGAGCAGATTATTCGACCTGTTGTTGGCCGTCAAGTGCCGTGGCTAAGTTAGGTGCACCAACGCCTGTGTTGGCTCAATCGCTTAGCTTCGCTTTTAACCTGTTGACCTCGGTGTTCTCGTCACGCGGCCTGCTTCGTTCGATCTTGTTTGGCCCTCCGCTTCCGAAGCTGACCCCAGCCCAAGAGAAGCTGTGCGAGTGATCACGATTGCGGTTCGTGGTCGTTACAGGTGGGGTGAATGAGTCTGGTTGGTTGGGGTTCTGCTTGATCGAGTTCGTGTCGGAGACGGTCGGGTGGAGGGCGGGTTCGGGTGCGTCGGGAGTGGGTGGCGCGCCCCGTGTTGGTTGGAGGCTCTGATACCTGGAAGGGTGAGGGGTTGTGGCGCCTCCGAGGAAGTACTCCGCTGAGCTGCGTGAATGCGCGGTCCGGATGGTCTTTGGGCCGCGTGAGCGGACAAGTGAGAGGACCGGGACGGTTGCCCGGGTCGCCGACCAGTTGGGGGTGCATCGTGAGGCATTGCGGGCCTGGATCGGGCAGGCCGAGGTCGATGGCGGGCAGCGTCCGGGCACTATGACCGGCGACGCCCAGCGCATCGCCGGTTGGAGCGCGAGAACCGTGGGTTGCGGCGGCGAACGAGATCCTGAAGGCCTCCAGTGCGTACTTCGCCCGGGAACTCGACCCGAGACTGCCGCGCTAGTCGAGTTCATCGATTCCCACCGGGAGCAGTTCGGAGTTGACCCGATCTGCGCTGTGCTGGAGTGTGCGCCGTCGACCTATTGGGCGGCGAAGAAACGCGAGTTGGAACCTTCGGCTCGTGCGGTGCGTGACGAGTGGTTGAAGAAGGAGATCGTGCGGGTGTGGAACGGCCCGGGCCGGCGTGTGTACGGGGCGCGGAAGGTGTGGACGCACCTGAATCGTGAAGGCGGCAAGGTCGCCCGGTGCACGGTGGAGCGGCTGATGCGCGAGTTGGGCATCGCCGGGGTGCGCGCGCCCCGCAAGCGGCCCCGGACCACCGCGGCGGGCGCGGATCGGCCGGGTGACCTGCTGGAACGCGACTTCACCGCGGACGCCCCCAACCGGCGATGGGTGGCTGATATCACCTATGTCGACACCGCCTCCGGGTGGGTGTACGCCGCATTCGTGCAGGATCTGTTCTCCCGGGCCCTTGCAGGGTGGCAGGTCGCCGATCATCTAGGTGCCGGGTTGGTGCTGGACGCGCTGGAAATGGCGATCTGGTCGCGTGGCGGCATCGACGGCGGCCTGGTTCATCACAGCGACAGGGGCGTGCAATATACGGTGACCCGGTACGCCGGGCGGCTGGATCAGATCAGCGCGGCCCGTTCGGTCGGCAGCAAGGGCGATTCCTTTGATAACGCCGTCGAGTCACTCAACAGCCTCTACAAGAAGGAACTCATCGACTTCCGGGGCGGCTGGGAGAATGTTATGGACGTGACGCTCGCCACGATGGAATGGGTGGCGTGGTAAAACACCGAAAGGATACATTCTTAGTGTGGGAACATTCCCCCGCGTGAGTACGAGGAAAGCGTTCCACCGGTCACGCGGCACAGCGGCCCTGACCGGCTGAGAACCCACCGATCTGATCTCCAACATCGCCGGGGCGATCCACACTCGCCAAGGCCTGTGACGCATGCCTGGCTGGGGGACGCACTCGCTCAATCGATGACGGCGGTGGCCTCGACTTCGACGAGCAGGTCGGGCTCGGCCAGTGCGGTGACACCGATCCCCGTCAGCGGTGGGACGATCGTGACGCCCAACTTCGCGGCGGCGCGGGAGACCCCTTCCGCGAACAAGGGCAGCTTGTCGGTGGTCAACTCAACGGCGTAGACGGTCAGCTTCACCACATCGTCAAAGGTCGCGCCGACCGCGGCTAAGGCGGTACCGAGATTGAGGTAGCACTGCTCGACCTGGGCGACGAGATCGCCTTCGCCGACCTTCCCGCCATCCGCGTCCCGGGCGACCTGCCCCGCGATGAACACCATCTTCGACCCGGTCGCAACGGACACCTGCCGGTAAAGGTCGACTTTCGGCAGCCCATCAGGGTTAACCAGGGTGACGGCCATGCTCAACTCCTCGTCACGGTCGAAGCCCACAACCCCGGGCTTTCCCTCCACAACGACCACCGCCCCGCGCCTGTTCCTTGACTTCATCTGGGCGTTCACGCGTTCACCCGGTCCGCGGAGCTTGGCGTGCGAACGATTCGCCTGCTTCTGCGGTGTCGGCTTGTCCCGCCCCTTGTAGGGCGTAATGACAACCGAAGCCTCAGCGCCTTGATAGCCCTTGTCGGCCAGCGTGATGGTGCCGGCCTGCACCAATGCGCGCAGGATTCCCCACACGCGGGCGGCGGTCAGGTCGTGCGTGCGGCCGGGCAGCGCCTCCGATGTCCACAGGATCATCCCGTCAGGGCCAGCGATCACCTGCACGTTCATCCCGTGGTAGCGGTGCTTGGCCGAGTAGTACGGCCGGTCGGGCCGCACCCGGTCAGTGGCGATGAGCGTTCCGTCCAAAATCAGCGGGTGCAGTCGGTCCTTGCCCGCTTTCCGCAACGCCGCCATCAGCTTCGGTGACCGCGCCGACAACAGCGCCACAGCCTCCTGCACGTACCGCCAGGTCGTGCTCGTCGATACCTCGAACCCGGCTCCGAGGTCGGCGAATGTCTCGCCCTTTCCTGCTGCGCGCACTGAGCGTCCCCGACGAGGTGATCCCGGCCGCCTTCGACGAACGAGCACGGATGTACCGGGCGATCCTGGCCACCTACACAAGCGTGGGCACCCCGATCCTGGTCGTGTTGGACAACGCCTCTCCCGACACCGACGTCCAAGCGCTGCTGCCCGGTGTGGGGCATGCGATCGTCACCTCCCGGCACACCCTGGGCCGGCTGCCCGCCCTGCTCCTGGACCTGAGCACCTTGTCCGACACCGACGCCACCGAGTTGCTGGCGCGGCTGCTGACCGCCAAGCGCCGCGGCGACACCCGCGCCGGCGACCACCCCGGCGACGCCGCCGCAGTGGCCCGGGCCTGCGCCGGTCTGCCGCTGGCGATCCACCTGGTCGCTGCGCTGCTGGCCAGCCATCCGACGATGCCGCTGGCGGTCCTGGCCGATCGGCTGCGCGATCTTAGAACCCGGCTGGACAACATCGACAACGACCGGCCCGGCTTGAGCGCCGCCTTCGACCTGTCCTACCAGGCGTTACCCGCCGACCAGCAACGCATGTTCCGGCTGCTCACCCTCAACCCCGGCCCCCAGATCTCCAC
>NZ_SMKU01000278.1 GCF_004349215.1 Actinomadura rubrisoli
TCCCGCCCCTCCGCCCTCCGGCGGGCCGGGCGCGCGCTCACCCCGCTGCTGTGGCTCGGCCCCTCCCTCGTCCTCATCGGCGTCGTGGTGCTGTGGCCCGTCTTCGAGATGGTCCGCACGTCCCTGCTGAAGATCAGCTCGTCCGGGGTCACGCTCGGCAACCGCGGCTTCGCCAACTACACCGACCTGTTCGACGAGGACGACCTCATCCCCGTCGTGCTGCGGACGCTCGGCTGGGTCGCCGGCATCGTCGTCGTCACGATGACGCTGTCGCTCGCGATCGGGCAGCTGCTGAACTCCCGCTTCCCGGGACGCCGGATCGTCCGCTGGGCGGTCATCGTCCCGTGGGCGGCGTCCGTGCTGATGACGTCGCTGATCTGGAAGTGGATGCTGGACAACTACTCCGGCATCGTCAACCGCGTCCTGCTCGACCTGAACGTCATCGACCAGCCGGTGAACTGGCTCGCCCACCCGCGGCAGGCGATGCTGTGGATGATGTGGGTCGCGGTGTTCGTGTCCCTGCCGTTCGCCTCGTTCGTGATCCTCGCCGGGCTGCAGACGATCCCCGCCGAGGTGTACGAGGCGGCGCGCGTGGACGGCGCCGGGCCGCTGCGCACCTACGTCGGGATCACGCTGCCGCTGCTGCGCCCCGCCATCCTGATCGCCTCCATCATCAACGTGATCAACGTCTTCAACTCGTTCCCCATCATCTGGGCGATGACCGGGGGCGGCCCCGGGCACGCCACCGACACCACCACCACATTCATGTACAAGCTCGCCTTCTACGACCAGAACGTCGGCGAATCCGCCGCCATGGCGGTGGTCAACTTCGTCCTCATCCTGGTGATGGTGCTGCTGTACCTGCGCGCCGCGCGCTGGCGGGAGGAGGTCCGATGACGCGCCGTCCCCTCCGGCTCCGCACGGTCGCCCTGACCGCCGTCGGCTGGCTGGTCGCCGTGGCGTTCCTGCTGCCGTACCTGCAGATGCTCGTGACCGCGCTCAAACCGGAGAAGGAGCTGACCGCGTCCCCGGGCACCTACCTGCCCCACCACTGGACCTGGTCGAACTTCGTGGACGTCTGGTCGGCCGCGCCCGTCTGGACCTACCTGCGGGTCTCGCTCATCGTCGCGGCCGCCGCGACGATCGTCACGCTCGCCTGCGCGATGCCCGCCGCGTACTACACCGCCCGCAACCGCTTCCGCGGCCGCGGCGCGTTCCTGCTGCTCGTCCTGATCACCCAGATGTTCGCGCCGACCGCCCTGGTGATCGGCATCTACCGGGAGATGGTCGCGCTCGACCTGACCGACACCCTGATCTCCCTCGTCCTGGTGAACGCGGCGTTCAACCTGCCGTTCTGCACCTGGATCCTGCACGGCTACTTCTCCAGCATCCCCAAGGAACTGGAGGAGGCCGCCTTCCTGGACGGCGCCGGACGCGTCGGCGCCCTCACCCGCGTGACCCTGCCGATCTCCATGCCCGGCGTCGTCACCGCGATCGTCTACACGTTCATCTCGGCGTGGAACGAGTACATCGTGGCCCTCACCGTGACGGCGTCGCCCAACCGCCGTCCCCTGACGGTCGCGATCCCGTCCTTCGTCACCGAGTACCAGGCGCACTGGCAGTTCCTGTTCGCCGCGTCCCTGATCGCCATCATCCCGGTGGTGATCCTGTTCGTCTTCATCGAGCGCTACCTGATCGGCGGCCTGACCGCGGGCTCGGTCAAGTGACGCTGATCGGCATCGACGTCGGCGGCACCACGATGAAGGCCGCCATCGTCGCCGGCGCCACCACGGTCGCGGCGGAGTCCTGGACGACCGACCAGAACGACCCGGTCGGCGGCATCCTCGACTTCGCCGCGCGCCTCGCCGCGCGCGCGGAGGAGCTCACCGGCTCCCCCGCCGCCGCGGCGGGCATCGCCCTCCCCGGCATCGTGGACGAGCCCACCGGCACCGCCGTCCACTCCGCCAACCTCGGCTGGCGGAACGTCCCCATCCTCCGCCTCGCCACCGAACGCCTCGGCATCCCCGTCGCCATCGGCCACGACGTCCGCACCGGCGGCCTGGGCGAAGCGTCCCTGGGCGCCGGTCGCGGCGCCGACGACTTCCTCTTCGTCGCCATCGGCACGGGCATCGCCGCCGCCCTGATCCTGCGCGGCACCCCGTACCCCGGCGCCCTCGGCTGGAGCGGCGAGATCGGCCACATCGTCGTCCGCCCGGACGGCGAGCCCTGTGCCTGCGGCAACCACGGCTGCCTGGAGACCTACGCCTCCGCCGCCGCGATCTCCCGCCGCCACACCCTCCTCGCCGCCCGCGCGGCCACCCCCGCCTCGTCCTCGCCCGTCCCGGCCGAGCAGGTGATAGCCCTGGCCGCGTCCGGCGACGAACACGCCACGACCGTCTGGAACGAGGCCCTCGACTGCCTGGCGGACGGCCTGGCCTCCGCGACCCTTCTCCTCGACCCCGGCCTCATCGTGATCGGCGGCGGCCTGGCCCAGGCGGGCGCCGCCCTCCTGGACCCGCTCGCCTCCCGCCTGGCCGACCGCCTCACCTTCCGCTCTCCGCCGCCCCTGCTCCCCTCCGAGCTGGGCGACCAGGCCGGCGTCCGCGGCGCCACCCTCCTGGCGGCCCGCCTGCCCCAGGACTGACACGCGACGCACCTGCGACACCAGGCACCGACGGCCACGAAGGAATCACGCGCAAGCGCCACGGCGTTCAATGCGTCGTCGTCGCCACGCGGGGACACACCGCGAACAGGTGATCGGTAACGCCTGCCCGATGCGGAGCCAAGTGGGGGTGAAGCATCGAGAGGAGTGAGCGCATGGCCGAACCCAAGGACGGTCCCGACCACCTCGGACGCGATCCCGCGCTGTTCGAGGCGTTCTACCGGCGGCACATCGAAGCGGTGAGCCGCTTCGTGGCCAGGCGGGTGGACGATCCGCACACCGCCGCCGACCTGACCGCCGAGGTGTTCCTCGCGGTGATCGAGTCAGCGCACACCTACCGGCCGGACGCGGGGCCCGAGATCGCCTGGTTGTACGGGGTGGCCCGCAACGTCATGGCCGCCGAACGCCGCCGGGCCGCGCGGGAGCGGCGCGCGACCGGACGGGTGGCCGGGCGGCGGCTCCTGGACGCCGACGACATCGCCCGGCTGGAGGAACGGATCGATGCGGAGAGCGCCGGGCGCCACACCTACGAGGCACTGGCGGGACAGCCCGAAGGCGCGCGCGCGGTGCTGGAACTGATCGCGGTGGACGGGCTGACGGTGACCGAGGCCGCGTCCGCGCTGGGCATCCGTCCGGTCACCGCCCGGGTCCGGATGCACCGCGTCCGCAAGGTACTGCAAAAGATCGTCCCGGAGGCGGGCCAGGCGCTCGCGTACGCGAAGGAGGGGGCATGAACACGTTCGAGGACCGGCTCCTGGCAGAGCTGAAGGACGTCGTCGTGGAGCGCGCCACGGCGGAACAGCGTCCGGCCGGTGCGCGCCGCCGCCCCGTCCGGCGGCTGGGGACGGCCGCCGCGGTCGTCGCGGCCGCGGCCGGGATCACGGCCGCGATCCCGCTGGCCACCGGCGAGGACGGCGACAAGGCCAACGCGGTCGAGCGTCGTCCGGACGGCTCCATCGCCGTGCACCTGCGGGAGTTCAACCATCCCGAACGGGTCGAGGCGAGGCTGCGGGGCCTGGGCGTCCCCGCCCAGGTGAACTTCATTCCCAGCGGCCAGAAGTGCAAGCCGGGGCGGGCGAAGTGGATCGACAGCAGGTACGAGCATGTCTTCCAGTCCCCTGGGGAGAGTGCGGGCAGCAGCACGACGATCATCTCCCCCCGGCACCTGAAGCCCGGGCAGACCGTGGCGATCGACGTCTGGGCGGTCCTGGACAAGAACCACCAGATCAGCGGCTACACCATGATGAAGCCGCGCGTCGCGCCGGGTCCGGTCGCGCCCTGCGTCCTGGTGCCCGGCGGCCCCGAGATCCACGCCGACTGGGCGGGTGACGGCCCCAACACCGTCGAGGATTGGGACGACTAGCCACGCCAACTTGACGAGGCATCTCGGTGTCCGCCGGGATGCCTCGTCCAGCGTGAACGAACCCACAGCAGCCGGGCTCGCCTCCGTCTGGGCCGCTCACTAGTGCAACGTCCGGCACGCTGTGCAGCGTGACCATCTTTTATCTAGTTCAGCATGCGGAGAAGGAAACCGGCCCTGGCGATCCAGGCTTGACCGCGCTCGGCCGTTCGCAAGCGGCCCGGACAGCCCAGTGGTTGGAAGGCGCTGGCTTGTCGGCGGTGTTCAGCAGTCCGATGCGGCGTGCCGTGCAGACCGCGGAATCCATCGCAGAGGCGAGCGGGGTCGCCGTCGAAGTGGACGACCGGATTCGTGAGCGGATGAACTGGGACGGCTCTCAATCGATCGAGGAATTCCTGGCCGACTGGGCCACCACGGTGAGCGATCGGGACTTCGTCCCCGCCAGTGGCGACTCGTCGCATCGCGCGGCCCAGCGGTTCCGGTCGTTCCTGGCAGAGCACGCGGAAGGACACGGCTCGGTGGCCGTGTGCACGCACGGTGGAGTGACCGTCGACCTGCTGCGCACTTTGATCGGCGATCGCGCCGTCCCTTCCGAGTTGCTGTATCGAGGCGTGCCATCATGCGCGATCACCACACTCCATGATCTTGAAGTGGTGAGCATCGCCTCAACGGCACACCGGCCATAGCGGGCCTAGTATTCGCCTTCACCACCTGAATCAATCCACCTTAAACAAGATCTCCGCGTTGGAGACAGCCAGCGCCAATGTCTTCTCGTCGGGCGCCAACTCGGCCACGATTGCGTCGATGCCGCGTAGTCCTGCCCGGCACAGAAGCCGTTTTTCGTTGGTGACCCATTCGCCGCGTCCGGCAAGGATCGCGTGGGCCGTTTGCATTGCGGCGGTGGCGAGGGCACCGGCGACCTCGGCGGCCTGGCCGCGCGGGACGTACGTCCCCTTGGCGTATTGAAGCGTCATGGCCGCCCGTCCACGCCACGCCTCGGTTGCGGCCGTCCTCAGCGGCTCCGGGTAGGTCGGACGGGGCAGGGCGCCGCGCAGGATCTGATTGATCGCCAGTTCGGCGACCACCAGATAACTGGGAATCCCGGCGAGGTGGAACATCAGCGGCTCCCAGCGGAACCGCCCCTGTTCCGCCTCGGCGATCTCGTGCTCGACGACATCGAGATCGCGATAGTGGACGTCGACCTTCCGGCCGTCGATATTGAGCCAGGCACCGCCGTTGAAGACGCCGCCACCCCAGCCGCCGATCTCGGAGACCTCGCCGTCCCAGCCGAGGGCCCGGAGATCATCGGGGTTGAAGGCGCCCCGGTAATAGAGGGCGAAGTCCCAATCGCTGTCCGGGGTGTGCGTGCCCTGCGCGCGCGAACCTCCGAGCGTGACGGCGCGGACAGCCGAGAGGGCAGCGAGCCGGTCGGCGACATGCTCAACGAACGTCGGGTCGTCCATAGCGGTCATGAGGATGCCATTTCATGAAGAGGAGATGACGGGGCATACCTGGACGGCATCGCGCGGATGCCGGAGCACCATGCTCAAACGGCATCTGACGGGAAAAGCGCCGGGACGCGCGACCACCTCAGCATCACTTCACACCCATGATCATAACGCTTGGCCCCCCTCGGCCCCAGCGCCACACCCCCTCGAACCCGCACACCGACCACCTCACGACGCCCGTGCCGTCACCATCGATCCCGGCGAGAGGATGGCGTCCTCGCAGCGGACAGCACACCTGCCGCCTCGAACAACCAAGCCGCTCAATGCCAAGCTCCACTGGAAAGCGGCCACAGCAGTCGCCTCGGTCGACCTGGACGGCCGACCGACCACCGCAGCCAAGACAAGCTCCCCAAGCCGTCTGCCTTCCTCGGACGACGCGTCACCACCGCCGCTACACAAGCCGACACCTTCCAGAAGACCGACCCCAGAGCTTGTTCACCGGTTTAACAAGGGTCATTGAAAATCGACAACTCCTCAAGGTATCGACAAACGATCCTGATCATCGGTCAATAGATCCATGCCCCGAGATGATCATAATCGCCAACGGCCACGGCGCTCCCGAGGACGACACGCGGGTCACCGGCCGGACCGGAGAAAACCGATCGAAGGGCACCGGCACAGCATCCATAGCCGATCGACCCGCCGCCCCGCACCCGGCAGGGAACGACGACGTCCATCGGCTCCGAGCCCTGGCCACCGAAACCAAGCAGGGCCACCGGCACCGTCCGGAGCTGCGCACTGACCTCGGTCCCCTCAAACATGCGACCGCAGCAAGCCACCCGCCCCCGCCAATTCCCGAGGCCCGCGCTCAAAAAGAAATGGTGAATGATGACCGATCAAGCCATGGTGCCGCGTTCCAAAGCCGACTCCTCCTCGGCATTGGCCAAGAACCGGTTGGGTTCGGTGGCACTGGTGTTCTTCGTGCTGAGCGCGGCGGCGCCATTGGCCAGCACCGCGGGTGGCACGTCAACCGGCTGGGCGGTCACCGGCGTCACACAGATCCCCTTAGCCTTCGTCGTGACCGCAGTGCTGTTGCTGGTGTTCGTCGTCGGCTATACGGCGATGAGCCGCCACGTCACATCGGCGGGCGCGCTCTACACCTACGTCGCCCGCGGTTTGGGCCCCGTGACCGGCATCAGTGCCGCGTTCGTCGCACTGGTGTCGTACGCGGCGATGCAGATCGGCCTGTTCGGCGGCATCGGCGCCGTCGCCGCCTCATTCTTCAACCCCAGGCTCGGGTCACTGCCGATGGCCGGGCACCCGCCCTGGTGGGTCTACGGTGCGCCAGCCTGGGTGCTGGTCCTGATCTTCGGCCGCCTGCGGGTGGACTTCAACAGCCGGGTCCTGGGCGTGCTGATGGGGGCGGAATGCCTGGTGATGATCATTTTCGACGCCATCATGCTCGCCCATCCGCACGGCGGGCACCTGAGCACGGACACCCTGGCACCGTCGGGGCTGGCCAAGCCCGCCATCTCGGTCGCGGTGGTGATCGCGTTCACCAGCTTTGTCGGCGTCGAGGACACCACCAACTACTCCGAGGAGAGCCGCCCCGGCACGCTCGGCAAGGCGATGCGGGTCTCGATCCTGGTCGGCGCGTGCATCTACGCACTCTCGGCGTGGTCGATGTCGGTGGCCACCGGACCCGACCAGGTCGTGGGCGAGGCCCGGCAGCAGGGCAGCGAACTGATGTTCAACCTGGTCGGCGCGTCCGTCGGGACCACCATGGTGGATGTCGGCCACCTGCTGTTCCTGACCAGCCTGTTCGCCTCCTGCCTGTCGTTCCACAACACGGTCAGCCGGTACCTGTTCGCGATGGGCCGCGAAGGCGTCCTCCCCCGTGCGCTGGGCATCACCTCCCGCCGCACCGGCACGCCGAAGAACGCGTCCCTATGCCAGAGCGGAATCGCCGCGGTCGTGCTGGTCGTCGCCGCCGTCAGCGGGTGGGACCCGATGGTGCAGATGTTCTTCTGGATGGGCACCCTGGCCGGTGTCGGCGTCGCCGTCCTGATGTGCCTGGCCAGCATCGCGGTCCTCGGCTTCTTCGCCCGCGACCCCCACGGCGAACCACTCACCCATCGCGTGGTGTTCCCCGCCCTGGCCGCGCTCGCACTCGGCGCCGTGGTCGTCCTGACACTCGACCACTACGCCATCCTGCTGGGCGTAACGCCCGGCGCCCCGGTCGCCCGCCTCCTGCCCGGAGTACTCGTCCTCGCCGCCGCAGTGGGCCTGATTCGTGGCGCGCACCTGTACGTCCGGCGCGACCGGCCGGACGCCGCCTACCACCACGTCGGCCTCGGCTACGAGATCGCCGACCGGCCGACCACCCACCATCCGGTACCGCCCACCACCCCAGAGGGAAAGTGATCATGGTCGCCTCACCCGTGGTCCGCGCCGCGATCGGCACCGACGACGCCGACCGCTGCGCCGCCATCCTCACCGACGCCTTCGCCGACGACCCGGTCACCATCTGGCTCATCCCCGAACCCGACGACCGCGCCGAAGCGTTCTACGGCTACTTCCACCTGTTCGTCCGGCACGGCCAGGACGTCGGCACAGTGCACCTGGCCGGCGACCACGGTTGCGCGGTTTGGCTGCCCTCCGATGCCCCCGACGCCACCGTCCTCGACGACGAACTCCAGCGACTGTGCGGCCGGCACGCCCCCCGCTTCACCCAGTTCGGCCAAATCGTGCACGACCGCCACCCAGCCGGGCCCAAGCACGACTACCTGATGCTGCTCGGCACCACCACAACGAGCCAAGGCCGCGGACTGGGCTCCGCGTTGCTGTCCCACCGCCAACACCAACTCGACCCGACCGGCATGCCCACCTACCTGGAAGCCACCACCCAACGCTCCGCCAAGGGCCTCTACGCCCGCGCCGGGTACCGCCCCCACGGCCACCCCATCCAGTTCCCGGACGGCCTGCAAACCTACCCCCTCTGGCGCGACCCGCAGCCCCCCGAAAAGTGACCCGAAAACACCGCCCACGGCCCACCAGTCGCCGCCGGGGGCACATTCGACGGTGTCAAAGCGAGGTACTGCCCGCGGGGCCCTCAGCCATCACAACCGGCCCCGTCCAGCCGTGCGCTCAGGAAGGTCAGCCCCTTGAGCCGAGCGAGGGCGCCCGGACTTGCTCTCAGACGTGCTCGTCAACGTGGTACCAGTCTAGGGCTGAAGTGGCGACGGCGTTCTTGACCTTGCGGTTCCTCAGCCACGCCTCCAGGCGCTTGAGGCCGGTGCGGCAGATCACCGCCGGAGTCAGGTAGCCGACCGCCGGCGGCACCAGCGGCCCCTTGTTGGTCATGTTCAGTGCTCGTTCCAGGGCAGGAAAGATCTCCAGGAGCTGCTCGCGGAGGCGGTTGATCTGCCGGGCACGGTCGTTGACCAGGTCGGCGCGGCGCCTGGTCAAGATCTTAAGGTCGACGGCCATCTCGCCTCCGGGACGAGGTGAAGGTGCCGCGGCGGATGGCTTGGCGGGTGATGATGCCGAAGAAGATCTCGACCAGGTTCAGCCAGGAGCATCCGGTGGGGATGAAGTGCAGGGTGATCCGCGGGTTGCGGGCCAGCCACGCGACCAAGACCGCCGACGAAATCCTCGAACACGCCACCCCACACCGTCCACAAACTTCATTCGCGCGACACTAGAAGCGTTGACGCTCCTTGCGTTGATTGACCCGGCCCGCTCGCTCGACAGCTCGGCTGAATCACCACACTAAAGAGCTTCAATAGCTGGGGGTTACGGTTTGTGGCGTTCGGGAACTGACCGTTGGGTTGCCAGCGGGGTGACTGCTGGTAGGTGCGGTATGCCGGGGGTAGGTGGGTTGACCGCGCCCGAACGGACGCGGCGTGAGGCGTTGCGGCTGGAGGCGGCCGGGCTGTTCGAGGCGGGCTGGTCTGACGCGGAGATCGGCCGTGCGTTCCAGGTAACACCGATGTCAGTGCACCGGTGGCGGCGCGCGTAGAAGGCGGACGGGAAGGCCGCGCTGATGTCCAAGGGTGCCGGTGGCGGCAGGTGCAGGCTGACCAAGAACCAGCTGCGGTGCTTGCAGGCCCGAGCTGAAGAAGGGCCCGGCGGCTCACGCCTGGTCGCAGGATCAGCGGTGAACACTGGCACGGATCAAAACGGTGATCTGGGAGCGGTTCTCGCTCTCTTACACGGTCGCGGGCGTGGACGTGCTGATGCACCGGCTGGGCTGGAGCGTGCAGGTGCCCGCCCGGCGGGCGTCCAAGCGGATGAGGAACAGATCGCGCGGTGGGAGTCGCAAGTGCGGCCGAGCGCGGGCAGACGGTCGGCGACCTGGGCGCCTGGCTGGTCTTCGAAGACGAGGCCGGCGATCGAGGGGTCGCGGCGACCAGTTGAAACCGTCCAGTGCAGCGGCGAGGTGTTCAGGAACGTGGGCCGGGCTGTCGTCATCACTCAGTCGACGGGCCGCACCGGCTCGGCCCGGGACGACGCGGTAGCCGAGTCCTTCAACGCCTGGCCCGGGACGCCGACTGCTGGCCCGACGCCTTTTCACCACCCGGGACTAGGTCAGGTCCGTTGCGCAGCTGCGGGTTTGGTCGATGGCTACAACACCATCCGGCGTCACTGGGCCGCAGAGATGATTGGCCCGATCGGCTACGAATGCGCCCACGCCCGCACACGGCCGCGAGTTGCCTGGTTCCACAATAGGATCCACTTACTCGACATGCCTCGACGGTTTCAGTGGTTGTGGGCTGGGGTTTGGTCTTAGGCGGCTTGTGCCCAGGTGGGTGGGTCTGTGGTTTTGCGGGATCTGGCGTCGGGTGGGGGAAGGATTCGGTAGAGGTAGCGGCCGTCTGCGTTTCGGCTGATGCGGATTTGTTCGGCGTTGGTGTGTTTGAAGCGGTTGTGCCAGCTGCAGCAGAGGGCGAGTTTGTCGATGTCGGTGGGGCTGTTTCCCAGGACCCAGCCGTCGACATGGTCGACTTCGCACAGGGTGCCGGGGACTTCGCAGCCGTGTACCGCGCAGGTCGGGTACTGGGTTTCCAGCACCTGGCGTTGCCCGGTTGTGGCGAACCGGACCCGGTGGCCGAGGTAGAGCGGGGTGTTGCCGGGCCCGAGCAGCAGTGGCGAGACTCCGGCGGACAGGGCGATGCGGCGGGCCTGCTGGGGCGGGATCGGGGTCCCGTCGGTCAGGCGGGCGGGCGCAGTACCGCCGGTGAGGGTGTCGAGGTCGCAGATGACGGTGACCTTGGTGGCCTTGTGTCCGCCTGCCAGGACGGTGGTGAGGGCGGCTGCGGTGCGTTCGGGCAGGTCGCGGCGGTCGTCGGTGCCCGCCGGCTTGGCCAGTGGCCCCAGCGTGCCCTCCCACACCGCCGCGTCTTCGGCGTTGAGCCAGCCCTTGAGGTAGCGGCCCCCGTCCAGGGAACGGGTGGAGGTGATCCAGGAGCGCTGGTAGCCGCGCGCGGACTCTTGGTCGGGTTTGTCGGTGCCGTCGCGGTCGGCGATGACATCGCGGATGCGGCGGCCGAAGGAGGCGACCTTTCCTGCGGAGAAGCCCTGGTCGGCCATCTCTAGCAAGGTTGTTTCGGCGGCGGCGCAGTCGGTGTCGTCCAGGCGGGCGACGGCGTCGGCGATGGTGGCGGCGTAACCGTAGGGCAGATCGCCTGAGGCCAGCTTCTTGGTCACCTTGGGCAGGCGGGGCCGTTGCCGCGCGAGAGTGATGCGTTCGGTGGCGCGCGCTTCCCGCATGCCGACGCGGGTGCGCAGCCACGCCTTGGTGGACGGCAGGCCCCAGCGTCGCGTCTCTGCGGAGGCGTCCACTACGGCGATCAGCCCGGCCAGCGCGGCTTCGTGCAGGTCGCCGGCTCGGGCGAGCGACTCGGCCAGTTCCATGCATGCGGGGGGAGAGTCGGGGGCGGCCCGTTGGGCGAGTTCCGCGGCGATCCGCAGGGCCGCGTCCACCAATTCTGCGGTGGACGCGGCATGGAGATCAACCGCAATCGAACTCATGAATCAATTTTATCGCCAGCGACGACCACTCCATCGAGAAAACAGGCCCCGTCGTTGACCGTATCCGGCCAACTACACTCCGACATGGTGGCGTGTTTCCTGTATCCGGGTTGAGTGGGCTCGACCGCGCAGGCGAGTCGGCCGGGCAGGCGAGTCGGGGCCGAGGCGCGTCGAATATGTCGGGAATTCCCTAAAATGGCAACCCTGTCATGAATCGCTCTTGTCGCTTTTGCTGACGCTTGTCGCGCGACCTGCGGTCAGCCATCTTCGTGGCTGTACCGGCACTCGAACGACAACCTTTCATCTCGTATACCCATGGCCTGAAGTTCGGCCGAAGTGGCAGGAACCGTCCATCAGGCGCGTTGTCGAGAGAGGCCACCGGCCACCAACCGCAACCCCGCTCGTACCGCAACCACGGTTATTCGAGGGCAAACCGACCCGGAGCGCAGGGCCGGCCACGGCCCGAGCACCGGAAGCGGTGCGGCAGCGATCGCCCCCGCCGTCGGTGACACCAGCCACCCACGCGATCGGACGGTGCTAAGGGAGCGACCTCTTGTAGAGAGCATGCGGGTGTGCGGCATCGGAGGTGTTGGACGCCAACGCACTCAGGCGGGAACGCATTGCTGATCTGCACGCGGCTTCCCTGATGGTGGGCGCCTAGATCTGGATCATGAGTAGTGCAGAGGACGGAAACACCTCCACCACACACCGGAGGTCTCCCTATTGACCAACCACTCTCAGCCGTCAACAACGTCCATGGGCCACTATCGCTAGGACGAGGATATGCCCCTCTCTGTCGGTCGCAGGAGCGGTGCAGGAGGTGAGGGCCAGCACGGGGACGAGACGCCACACGGGGACGAGGCGCCACGCGGGGACGAGGCGGAGCGTGTCACCTGAAGTGTGGAAAGATCATCTCTTGTTGTTGTGAGGCCCGCTTTACCTGATCCGCCCTGGATAGGCGATGGCGAGTTCGTTGAGTGCTTCGCGCCAGCCTGAGACGCGGAGTCCT
>NZ_SMKU01000279.1 GCF_004349215.1 Actinomadura rubrisoli
GTTCGCAGCTGGGAGGCGGGATAATGGGGTGTTGCCGTGTTGTGGGAGATCGATGCTCAAGGCTGATTGCGCCCGGTGTTTCGGGCTGTGCTGCGTGGCGTTGCCGTTCGCCGCGTCGGCGGATTTCGCGGTCGACAAGGCCGCCGGGGAGCCGTGCGGGAATCTGCTGGCCGACTTCCGGTGCGGGATCCACGCCGACCTGAGGGGACGGGGGTTCTCCGGCTGCACCGTGTTCGACTGCTTCGGGGCGGGCCAGAAGGTCTCGCAGGAGACGTTCGCTGGACGGGACTGGCGTCAGCAAAGCCTCGCCCAGCAGATGTTCACGGTCTTTCCGGTGATGCGGCAGTTGCATGAGCTCCTGTGGTACCTGGACGCGGCGCTCGGCATGCCCGCCGCGCGGCCGGTTCACGGGGATCTGCGGCGGATGCTGGAGGAGACGGAGCGGCTCACCGAGGGCGGTCCCGAGGCGGTGGCCGGGGTGGACGTGGCGAAGGTCCGCGACGACGCCAACGTGCTGCTGACGCGCGCGAGCGAGATGGCGCGGGCCGGGCGGCGGGGCCGGGATCTGCGGGGCGCCGACCTGGTCGGGGCGGAGCTGAAGGGCGCCGACCTGCGGGGCGCCTGCCTCCGGGGCGCCTGCCTGATCGCCGCCGACCTGCGGCGGGCCGACCTGCGGGCGGCCGATCTCATCGGGGCCGACCTGCGGAACGCCGACCTGGCCGGCGCCGATCTGCGCGGGAGCCTGTTCGTGACGCGGTCCCAGCTCAGCGCGGCCAGGGGCGACGCCGAGACGCGCGTCCCGGAGGGGCTGGAGCGGCCCGGCCACTGGCTTTGATCTTGTTTAGGCCCTGAGCCCCCGGGCATGCCGGTTGGACAGGTCATCGGGGGGCCATGTGGCGCGGGTGAGATGGTGGGGCACGGGCCTCGTGGCGCTGGTGCTGCTCGTCCTCGGGGCCGGGCTGACCCTGCTGGACCAAGCGCTCGGTGACGGGGAGAGGCCCCTTCGCGCGGGGACGGTCCTGTCGGTCGGGACGGAGCGCGGCGGCGTTCGTCCGGTGGCGTTCTCGGTTCCCTCGGCCGGGTGGGCGCTCAGCGAGGAGGGCTCGTCGCTGGGCAACAACGCCAAGCTGGTGCGGGACGGGGTCGTCTTCAACCTGAGCGTGATCGTCCCGCTGGCGCCGCTGAACGCGCGGGCGCTGTGGGACGGGCTCGGACGGATCGTCTCGGTGCACGGGAGGGTCCGGCTGCGCACCGCGCCGGCCGCGATCACAACGGCGCAGGGGTTGCGGGGTCTGACGGGCAGCCTGGCGGGACGCGGGCGGATCGGCACGGCGAGCGTCGTCGCCGACGACGCGCTCGGTGCCACGGTGACGGCGGCGGGCCCTCCCGGGGCGTACCGGAGGGTGGCCGCGCAGGTCCAGGCGATGGTGCGGACGATCCGGATCTCGCCGTGACCGCGCGTCCGGCGTTCTGGCTGTGGGCCGTGACGTGCCTGATCGGGGTCTCTATCGCCCTGCGGGTGCTGGGCCCGCAGGTCCGCGCCTTCCCGGCGGGCACGGTGACCGGGTTCGCGCTGCTGTCACCGGCGCTGGCGGTCGGGGTGTGGATGCTGCGGCGGCTGCATCCGGTGCGGACGCGCCCGCTCGGGTACGCGCTGATCGCGGTGGCGTGGGGCGGCCTGGCCGCGTTCGGGCTGGCGCTGCCGGTGAACGCGGCGTTCCAGGCGGTCCTCGGCAAGACGGCGGGGCCGGAGTTCAACGCGACGTGGGGCGCGGCCATCGCGGCGCCGGTCGACGAGGAGATCCTGAAGCTGCTGGGCGTCGCGGTCCTGGCGCTGATCGTGCCCTCGGCGGTCCGGGGGCCGCTGGACGGGTTCGGGTACGGGGCGCTGGTCGGGCTGGGGTTCCAGTTCTCCGAGAACTTCCTGTACGTGCTGAACACGATCGTCATGACGGGGGCCACGCAGGACGTGAACGCGGCGGTCTTCTCGTTCGGCAGCCGCGTGGTCGGCGGGGCGTGGTGGAGCCACTGGGCGATGACGGCGGTCGGCGGCGCCGGCCTGGGCTGCCTGCTGGGGCGGGCGTCCCGGGTAAACGCCGGTCTCGCGGCCGGCGGGCTCCTGCTGGCGATGGCGGTGCATTCGTGGTGGGACACGCCGCTGCTGCCGGGCGCGGCGCTGCTGCCGGTGAAGGGCGCGCCGATCCTGATCGCCGCGGTGGTGACCTACCGGGTCGCCCGGCACTGGTACCTGGCCCGGTTCCGGCGGGCGGCGCTGGCCGAGACCGCGGGCGGCGTCCTGGTCCCGGGCGAGAGCCACGTGCTCACCTACCGCAAGTGGCGCCGGAAGGAGCGCTGGGACGTGCCGCCCGGGGAGCCGCGCCGGCTGCTCGCCCGGCTCCGCGCCGCCGAACTGGACCTGCTGGACGACGGTCTCGGCGGCCTGGAGCGGGATCCAACGGCGGCGGACCGGCTCCGCGCCGACATCCGCGACCTGCGCCACCACCTCAACGCGGCGCAGCGCCCCCGCGCGGCCTGACCGGCGCGGCGGGCGCCCGGCGGGTGGTCAGGACGCTGACGAGGTTCGCGGTGACGATCGCCAGGATGCCGGTCCACTGCGTCCAGTGCAGGGTCTCCCCCAGGATGAGCAGGCCCGCGGCGGCGGCCAGGACCGGATTGACGCTCATGAAGACGCCGAAGAAGCGCGCGGGGACGCGGCGCAGGGCGAGCAGGTCGGCCAGGAACGGCACCGCCGACGACAGCACGCCCGCGGCGGCCGCGCAGGCCAGCGCGGCCGGGGTCGGCGGGTGCAGGACGAGGACGGCCGCGCCGACCGGGACGAACAGCAGGCCCGACAGCCCGGCCGCGGCGGCCGACCCCTCGGCGCCCGGCAGCGTCCGCCCGATGGAGCGGTTGAGCAGGATGTATCCGGCCCAGCAGCAGGCGGCGAGGAGCCCGAGGCCGAGACCGAGGTAGTCGGAGGTGGGCTGCGGCCGCGTCAGGACGACCACCCCCGCGCCCGCCGCGAGGGCGCACGCGAGGTCGACGCGGCGGCGCGACCCGGCCAGCGCCACGGTGAGCGGCCCGAGGAACTCCAGGGTGACGGCCAGCCCGAGGCCGATGCGGTCGACGGCGGTGTAGAGGGACAGGTTCATCGTCGCGAAGACCGCCGCGAGCGCGAGCACCGGGCGCCACTGCGCGCGCGTGAACGCGCGCAGGCGCGGCCGTCCGACTGCGAGGAGGACGGCCGCGGCGACCCACTGGCGCACCGCCACGACCCCGGCCGGACCGATCACCGGGAACGCCAGGGCGCCGATCGCGGCGCCCGCCTGGTTGGACGTCCCGCTCGCGAGCATCATCGCGACCCCGGCCCAGCGGGCGCGGGCGGGGGAAGCGGCGGCGGACGTGCGGTGCGCTGCGGTGCTCGCCTTCATCCTCCGAGCATGGGACGGCCCGGAGCTTGCGCAAAATGCATGCGAGGACTCATCTATACGCTGGAGTCATGGATATCGAGTTGCGGCAGCTGCGCGTGCTCGTCGCGATCGTCGACGCGGGCACGTTCACCGACGCCGCGATCGAGCTGGGGGTCTCACAGGCGGCGGTGTCGCGCACCCTCGCGGCGCTGGAGCGGGCGCTGGACGTGCGGCTGCTGCGCCGCACCAGCCGCCAGGTCGCGCCGACCGCCACCGGTGTGCGGGTCCTCGCGCTGGCCCGCCGCCTGCTGGCCGAGGCCGAGGACCTGGTGCAGGACGCGACCAGCGGCCACACCCGCCTGCGCATCGGGTACGCGTGGTCGGCCATGGGCCGCCACACCGTCGCGTTCCAGCGGCGCTGGCCGCGGCGGTGGCCGCACATCGACCTCCAGCTCGTCCGGACGAACTCGGCGACCGGGGGCCTGGCCGAGGGCGCCTGCGACGTCGCCGTCGTCCGGACCGTCCCGGACCCGCGCCGGTTCGACAGCGTGATCGTCGGGCTGGAACGGCGGTTCTGCGGGATGGCCTCGGACGATCCGTGGGCGCGCCGCCGGTCCGTCCGGCTGGCCGACATCAGCGGGCGCACGCTGCTCATCGACCCGAGGTCGGGCACGACCACGCTCGACCTGTGGCCCCCCGGGTCCCGGCCCGCGACCGAGCGGACCACCGACATCGACGACTGGCTGACCGCCGTCGCCAGCGGGCGGTGCGTCGGCGTCACCGCCCAGAGCACCGTCGACCAGTACCCGCGGCCCGGCGTCGTCTACCGGCCGGTGCGCGACGCCGCGCCCATCGCCGTCCGGCTCGCGTGGTGGCGCGACGACCCGCATCCGGCCGCCCGGCACGCCGTCGAGCTGCTGACCGGGCTGTACCAGGGCGCCTGACCTCCGGCGGCGCCGTTTGCCGCGGTCCGCGCCGGGTACCGCCGCCTCGGGCGCCGAATACCACCAGGCGCCCCAGTTCGGCCAGGGGGACGCGATGGCGGGACGGAACGGCGAGCCGGCGGCCGGGAGGCTGATCGGCGATCTCGCGCGGGGCGTGGACGACCGGCTCGGCGCGGCGGGGTTCCTGCGCAAGAACCTGCGGAAGGCGTTCCCGGGGCACTGGTCGTTCCTGCTCGGCGAGATCGCGCTCTACTCGTTCATCGTGCTGCTGCTCACCGGCGTGTACCTGACGCTGTTCTTCGAGCCGAGCGGCTCCCAGACCGTTTACGACGGCTCGTACGCCCCGCTGCGCGGCCTGCGGATGAGCGAGGCGTACGCGTCCACGCTGCACCTGTCGTTCGACGTGCGGGGCGGGCTGCTGATGCGGCAGCTCCACCACTGGGCCGCCAACATCTTCGTCGCGGCGATCTGCGCGCACCTGCTGCGCATCTTCTTCACCGGCGCGTTCCGCAAGCCCCGCGAGGTCAACTGGCTGATCGGGGCCACGCTGTTCGGGCTCGCGCTGGCCGAGGGCTTCGCCGGCTACTCCCTGCCGGACGACCTTCTGTCGGGCACCGGGCTCCGGATCGCGCAGGGCATCATGCTCTCGATCCCCGTCGCCGGGACGTATGTGAGCATGTGGGCGTTCGGCGGCGAGTTCCCCAGCGAGGACTTCATCCCGCGGCTGTTCACCGTGCACGTCCTGCTGATCCCCGGGATCCTGCTCGCGCTGATCACCGCGCACCTGATGATCCTCTGGCATCAGACGCACACCCAGTTCCCCGCCAAGGACCGGCGGGAGCGGCTGGTGTCGGGCCACCCGACCTACCCACACTTCGCCGCCCAGAGCGCCGCCTACTTCCTGTACGTCTTCGGCGTCCTCGCCGCGATGGCGGCGTTCCTCCAGGTCAACCCCGTCTGGCTGTACGGGCCCTACGAGCCGGACCAGGTGTCGATCGGCTCGCAGCCCGACTGGTACGTGGGATTCCTGGAGGGCGCGCTGCGCATCATGCCGCCCCTGAGCACCACCGTGGCCGGACATACGGTCAGCTGGAACGTGTTCGTGCCCACGGTCGTCCTGCCCGGGGTGTTCCTCACCTGCATCGCGCTGTACCCGTTCCTGGAACGGTGGGCCACCGGGGACGACCGCCACCACCACCTGCTGGACCGGCCCCGCAACGCCGCCACCAGAACCGCGATCGGTGCCGCCGTGATCGCCTGGTACGGCAACCTGTGGGCGGCGGGCGGCAACGACGTCCTGGCCTACGTCTTCGGCTTCCCGCTGTACGCGACGACGTGGTTCTTCCGCGCCGGGTTCTTCGTCTTCCCGTTCCTGGCGTTCGCCCTCACCCGGCGGGCCTGCCTGAGCCTCCAGCGCCGCGACCTGCGGACGCGGGAGGAGGGCGTGGAGAGCGGGCTGATCTCGCTGACCCCGGAGGGCGGCTTCACCGAGCGCCACGAGCGGGCCTCGGACGAGCGGGAGGCCGTCCTGCGGGCCCGGCAGCCCAAGGAGATCGTCGCCCCCTACCCGCGGCACCTCATCCCTCTGCCGACGCCCGGACGCGTCCGGGCCCAGGTCCGGACCCGCGTCAACCGCTTCTACCTCAACTACCAGAGCGAGGCGTACGGCGGCGGCCAGGGCGACCACAGCCGTGAGGACGGCCACGGCGGCGACGGTCACATCGGCGAGGGCCACGGCGGCGACGGTCACGGCGACCGCAGCCCGGCCGAGCAGGACGGCCAAGGCAAGGACTAATCCGGGAGGCGCCCGGCGGCGGTCAGCCGGACGGGCGCGGCAACGCGGGCTCGGCCTCCTGGGGCGGCTCCTTGGGCGGATAGTGCAGGTCGAACGCGGGCCGCATGGAGCGGATCCGCGGCATCGTGGTGAAGTTGTGGCGGGGCGGCGGGCAGGACGTCGCCCATTCCAGCGACCCGCCGGTGCCCCACGGATCGTCCGTCCCGACCCTCTCGCCGCGCTTGTGCGTCCGCCAGATGTTCCACAGGAACGCGAACGTCGAGGCGCCCAGGACGAACGACCCGAGGGACGAGACGAGGTTCAGGGTGCTGAACTCGTCGGCGTAGTCCGGGATGCGGCGCGGCATGCCCTCGGCCCCCAGCCAGTGCTGGACGAGGAAGGTCGTGTGGAAGCCGGCGAACAGCGACCAGAAGTGGATCTTCCCCCAGGTCTCGTCCAGCCTCTTGCCGGTCATCTTCGGCCACCAGAAGTAGAAGCCGCCGAACATGGCGAACACGACGGTGCCGAACAGCACGTAGTGGAAGTGGGCGACGACGAAGTAGGAGTCGGTGAGGTGGAAGTCCATGGGCGGGGACGCGAGGATCACCCCGGTCAGGCCGCCGAACAGGAACGTGGCGAGGAACCCGAGCGCCCACAGCATCGGCGTCTCGAACGACAGGTGGCCCTTCCAGATCGTCCCGACCCAGTTGAAGAACTTGATCCCGGTCGGCACGGCGATCAGGAACGACATGAACGAGAAGAACGGCAGCAGGACCTGCCCGGTGGCGAACATGTGGTGCGCCCAGACCGTCATGGACAGGCCCGTGATCGCGATGGTCGCCGCGACCATGCCGAGGTAGCCGAAGAGCGGCTTGCGGGCGAACACCGGCAGGATCTCAGTGACGATGCCGAAGAACGGCAGCGCCACGATGTAGACCTCGGGATGCCCGAAGAACCAGAACAGGTGCTGCCACAGCAGCGCGCCGCCGTGCGCGGAGTCGTAGATGTGCGCGCCGAGCTTGCGGTCGGCCTCCAGCGCCAGCAGCGCGGCGGCGAGCACCGGGAACGCGATGAGCACCATCACGCTCGTCAGCAGGACGTTCCAGGTGAAGATCGGCATCCGGAACATCACCATGCCGGGGGCGCGCATCACGATGATGGTGGTGACCAGGTTGACCGCGGTGAAGATCGTCCCGAACCCGGACAGGACCAGCCCCATCACCCACAGGTCGCCGCCGTGGCCCGGCGAGTACGCCCCGGACGACAGCGGCGCGTAGGAGAACCACCCGAACGCCGCCGCGCCGCCCGGCACGACGAACCCCAGCAGCACCATCAGCGCGCCGAACAGGAACAGGTAGTAGCTGAGCGCGTTGAGCCGCGGGAACGCCACGTCCGGCGCGCCGATCTGCAGCGGGACGATCACGTTGGCGAACCCGGCGAACAGCGGCGTCGCGAACAGCAGCAGCATGATCGTGCCGTGGATCGTGAACATCTGGTTGTACTGGTGGGCGTCCACGACCTGGAGGCCCGGCTCCAGCAACTCGGCCCGCATGACCATCGCCATCAGCCCGGCGACCAGGAACAGCGTGAACGACGTGCCGAAGTAGAGGTAGCCGACGACCTTGTGGTCGGTGGTCGCCAGGACGTCCCCGAACCGCGTGCCCTTGCGGTGCCGGGCCAGCGCGTCGGCGGCGGTGGTGTCCGGCCTCCCCTGAACGGCCGTCATCCGGCCTCCCTCCTCGCCCCGCCCTCCACCTCGGAGCTCTAACCGGGGAGGCCCGCTTCAAACGCGGCCGTCAGAGCGCCCCGTCGTCGCCGCGGCGCAGCTCGTCCTCGACGGGCGGGCGCTCGGTGTCGCGCATGTGCTCGGCGAGGCCGGGCTTGTCGTGGTGCCGCCGCTGGTAGTCCCGCTCGGACGGGCTGCGCTCCGGATCCGGCTCGATGGGGATCGAGCGCAGGACCTCGGCCGCGCTGGCGTAGGTCCCGAGAGGCAGCGCCGCCAGCGCCCGCTCGGCCCTCGTCCCCGGTCGCGTGCGGTGCGCGTGCTCCACGATCGCCTGCTTGCTCGCCGGGAAGCCGAGATCGCTCAGCACCTCCTCGACCTGGCCGGTGTCAACGATCCTCATGTCCTGCCCCCCTGTGGATCGGCTCGGCGCGTGACGCCGCCTTGCCGCCGGGCTGCCCGCTCCGCCACGGCCCAAACGGCGAGGTCAGCCGGAGACCTCCAGGGCCACCTTCGTCCAGCCCGGCTCGCGGCGGTCGAACGCCTCGTAGGCGTCGATGACCGAGGGCAGGGTCTCCTGCTGGGTGAGGATGGTGGTGGGGTCGGCCCCGCCCTTGGCGATGCGGCTGAGCAGGCCCGGGACGTACCGCCGGTGGTTGCAGTTGCCCGCTTTGACCGTCAGGTTGCGGTTCATCGCCGCGCCCAGCGGGAAGCTCGTGTACTGCGGCGGGTAGACGCCGACGATCCC
This sequence comes from Actinomadura rubrisoli, assembly GCF_004349215.1. Taxonomy (GTDB): domain Bacteria; phylum Actinomycetota; class Actinomycetes; order Streptosporangiales; family Streptosporangiaceae; genus Spirillospora; species Spirillospora rubrisoli. Next base: position 8,600 of record NZ_SMKU01000279.1, read on the forward strand.
GATCGTCCCGGCCTTGGCGACCATGTCCACGGCCCAGCGGAGCGCCTGGCCCGGCGCGTCGCCCTGCCGCCACCGGCTGCCGTCCTGCGCGGTCTTCGGCGCGGCCTGGGCGCGCTCGCGCTCCCACTCCCGCCGGTCCTGCCCGGTGACCCCTTCGGCCGCCGGGCCGCCCGCCGGGCTCTCGGCGTCCACGCCGACGGCATCGATGACGCGGTCGGGCCCGGCCCCGCCGGTGAACTCCTTGACGGTCTCCACCGGGTCCTCGGCGTTGAAGTCGATGATCTCGGCGTTCTGGAGCCGCGCCGTCTCCAGGCGGTCCGCGTGGCCGTCCACGACGAACACGCGCCCGGCGCCCTGGATCCGCGCGGACAGCACGGCGAGCTGGCCCACGGGCCCGGCGCCGAGCACCGCTACGGTGTCGCCGAGGCCCACCTCGGCGAGCCGCGCGCCGAACCACGCGGTCGGCAGGATGTCGCTCACCATGAGCGCCTGCTCGTCGGTCACCCCCGGCGGAATGGCGACCAGGTTCGTGTGGGCGTACGGGACGCGCGCGTACTCGGCCTGGAGCCCGTCGAACGAGCCGGTCGCCTCGGGGCCGCCGTAGAAGGACGAGCCCGCGCCGGGGCCGTTCGGGTTCGCGACGTCGCACTGGGCGTAGTAGCCCGCGCGGCAGTACACGCACCGCCCGCAGCCGATCGTGGACGGGATGACCACGCGGTCGCCCGCGACGAAGTTCCTGACCCCCGGGCCGGCCTCCTCGACGACGCCCACGGCCTCGTGGCCGAGGATCGTCCCCCGGCGCATGCCCGGCATCGTCCCGCGGACGAAGTGCAGGTCCGTCCCGCAGATAGCGCTGGAGGTGATCCGCACGATCGCGTCCTGCGGATCGCGGATCCCCGGATCGGGCACCTCCTCCAGCGCGATCTTGCCCACGTCCTGCCAGACCACTGCCTTCATCGCCTGCTCCCTCCGGGTCGGTGGCACCGCCTGCTCTCTCGTCCGCCCTTCCCGCAGGCCGGGCCCCGAATCGCCGTGCCGCGCCGGAGTGCCCGCCTGTCACTCTCCGGTCACGGCCAGTCGTCGCGAGGCCCGGACGTGGAGGGGCCCTGCGCCGTAGCCTGAGGTTGTCGAAGACCTAGGAAAGGCGCAGGGCCTATGTGGGAAATTAGCAGAATCGGCCGCAACCTCGGCCGTCTCCGTCGTGACCGAGGCATGACCCAGGAGGGTCTCGCCCACGCCGCCGACGTGTCAGTGGACGTCATCAGCAAGCTGGAACAGGGCGCCCGCCGCGGCGTACGGATCTCGACCTTGGCGAAGCTGGCCGACGCGCTCGACGCCGACATCGCCGAACTGTTCGCTCAACCTGAACGGTCCGTCGACGGCCACGAAAACCCGTTCACCGAGTCGGCCGAACCCCTCGAAGAGGAGCTGGACGAGGTGCTGGACGCAGGCGGGGAACCCGTGGCCCCGGCCGAAGCCGAGGGGCCGCGAATCGGCCAAGCCGAACAGGACACATCCGTCATACCGGGCGTTAGCGTGGAGGCATCCGCATCTCCCTACGGAAGGGATGACGTGAAACGACGCGCTCTTCTCCAGCTCATCGCCGCGGCCGGTGCAGGTGCGGCCGTCCCGCCCGGCGTCGTCGAGGAGGTCTTCGCGGGCGTCGATCGCGCGGTTGGCACCCAAGTCGATCTGGCCGACTGGAACATGGCGGTCCGCGAATATGGGTCCCTTGTCAGCCAGCAGCCGATGGGCACGCTGATCGACAACCTCGCCGCTGACGTCATCGGCATCGGCAGGATGCTCGAAGGTGAACTTTCCGACTCGGAGCGCACCGGGCTGCTTCGCGTGAGTGCCGCGCTGTCATCGCTGCTGGCCATCGAGTTCGACAACGTCGGGGACCGGCGCAGCGCCCGTAAGGCATGGGGCACTGCCCGCCGTGCCGCAGACGCATCCGACAATCGAGGGCTGCGTGTATGGGTGCGGGCCAAGCAAGCGGACGAAGCCTTGTGGGCCGGGCTGCCGCATGACCACATCACTGCCCTGGCGGCTGAGGCCGCCCAGATCGCCGACGGCGCGCCCTGCGCTGGACTACCGCGCGTGCATGCGACGCTTGCCAGCCTGGCGGCAGAGGCCGGAGACAGCGCCACCGCACAGCGGCAGATGACCGAGTTCAGCCGGGTGTTCGACCGGTTGCCCGACAGCGTCTCCAGCGACCCCACGGCCTTCGGATGGAACGCCGCACGGCAACGGTGGGAGCAGGCGTACGTGTACACGATCCTCGGAGATCGACGCGCCGAGGCGGCACTTGAGGAGTCGATGGCGCTGTATCCGCCCGGCACGCTCGGGCCCGTCGCGAATCTGCGGGTCATCCAGGCGATGGGAATGGTCAGGGACCGCGAGGTGGATGACGGCCTGAGCCTGACGCTGAGCACGCTGCACGAGCTGCCGATAAGCTCGGCACGGCATCACATGTCCCGTCAGATCCTGCGGAAGCTTCCCGGAAACAAGGCTCGGGCTCTGCCCGCCGCCCGGGAGGTGCACGCGCTGACCTACGGCCAGAGCCGTACCGCCCTCCTGTGAGGGGGCCGGTCCTCCGCCGGGTCACCCGGCCGGGGAGGTGCCGGCCGGGTGCGGCACACGCGCCAGGGGCATCCGCCGGTCCGGCCTGATCGGGACGGGGGCCGGTACCGCCGCCACGTCCTCGACGGCCTCGAAGGGCGGCCCGGCCGGGCGTCCGGCGGCCAGGGCGTCGAGCCGGTGCAGGAAGATCCCCTCGCGCAGCGCCCACGGGCAGACGTCCAGGCGCTCGACGCCGAGGACGTCCATCACCGACTCGGCGACGATCGCGCCTGCGAGGATCTGGTGGGCGCGCGAGGACTTCACCCCGCGCAGCTCGGCGCGCTCCTCGTCCGACAGCTTGGCCAGCCGGGGGATCCAGCCGAGCAGGTCGCGCCGGTCGAGGTGGCAGTCGCGGTAAGGGTTCTTCTTCGTCTTGGGCGCGCCGCACAGCCTGGCCAGTTGCGTGAACGTCTTGGAGGTCGCCACGGAACGGACGGGCGGCGGCCGCTCGATGATCTCGGGCGTGGCCTCGTCCAGGACGGACACGACGTGTGCGCGCAGCGCCTTGCGCTTGCGCCTGCGCACCGGCGGCGGCCCCGGAAGGTGGTGCCGGGTGAGGCGGCCCGCGCCGAGCGGCAGCGACAGCGCGATCTCGGGCTGCTGGCCCGTCCCGTAGGCCAGCTCCATCGAGCCGCCCCCGATGTCGGCCAGCAGCAGCGGCCCTGCCGACCAGCCGTACCAGCGCCGCACCGCGAGGAAGGTCAGCCGGGCCTCCTGCTCCCCGGTGAGGAACCCGAGTGCGACGCCCGTGGCGGCGCGGACCTCGGCGGCGACGTCGTCGCGGTTGGCGGCGTCCCTCAGCGCCGACGTGGCGAGCGGGACCAGCTCGTCCACCCCGGCCGAGGCCGAGGCGGCGGCCGCCTCCCGCACCGCGGCGATCAGCCGGTCGACGGCGGGCCTGCCGATGACCCCGTGCCGGTCGGTGGCCTCGGCCAGCCGCACGGCGCTCTTCACCGACCGCACCAGCGCGGGCTCCTCACCTGGGCAAAGGTCGGCGATCCGCAGGTTGGCGGAGTTGGAGCCGATGTCGAGAACGCCGAGGCGCAAGGGAGCGTCGTTCATGGCGGGCGTTTACCCCTCTTTGCCCGTTTCAGTCGGGGCGGCGCGGAGGCGGATCCCGCAGGAGGCGCCGCCCGCGACGGTAGAACCGCGATTCTTCGGGAAGGGCGCGAGAAAACCTCCGGTGCGAAGGAGACCCCGGTTGGCACACGACGAACTCACCTCGCGAGCCAGGGAACCGACCGGGGACACCCCGCGGAACCCCGTGCTCGCCCCCGCGC
>NZ_SMKU01000027.1 GCF_004349215.1 Actinomadura rubrisoli
CCACCACCCCGCGGGTGCTGTCCGGTATCCAGCCCACCGCCGACTCGTTCCATCTCGGCAACTACCTGGGCGCGCTACGGCAGTGGGTGGCCCTGCAAGACACGCACGAGACGTTCTACTGCGTGGTCGACCTGCACGCGATCACCGTCGAGCACGACCCTCCGACCCTCCGCCGCCGGACGAAGGTCGCCGCCGCGCAGCTGTTCGCGATGGGCGTCGACCCCGAGCGCGCCGCCGTGTTCGTGCAGAGCCACGTCCCCGAGCACGCCGAGCTGGCGTGGGTGCTGGGCTGCCTCACCGGGTTCGGGGAGGCGGGCCGCATGACCCAATTCAAGGACAAGTCGTCCAAACAGGGCACTGGGGGCACCAGCGTCGGCCTGTTCACCTACCCGGTCCTCCAGGCCGCCGACATCCTGCTGTACTCGCCCGAGCCGGGCGCGGGGGAGCGCGTCTTCCACGTGCCGGTCGGCGAGGACCAGCGGCAGCACCTGGAGCTCACCCGCACCCTCGCCGGGCGCTTCAACCACCGCTTCGGCGAGACGTTCGTCGAGCCCGAGCCCTACATCCCGGCGGGCGCCGCGAAGATCACCGACCTGCAGGAGCCGACCGCGAAGATGAGCAAGTCGGCGTCCTCGCCGCAGGGCATCGTCGACGTGCTGGAGGAGCCCGGCCCGATGCGCAAGAAGATCATGCGCGCGGTCACCGACACCGGCTCCGAGGTCGTCTACGACGAGGAGAAGAAGGCGGGCGTCACCAACCTGCTGCGGATCTACTCCGCGCTGGACGGCTCGTCCGTGCCGGACCTGGAGCGCCGGTACGAGGGCTCCGGCTACGGGCAGTTCAAGAAGGACCTCGCGCAGCTCGTCCTGGACACGTTCACGCCGATCAGGGAGCGCACCCTGGCCCTGCTGGAGGACGAGGAGCGGCTCGACCTGCTCCTCGCGCAGGGCGCCGGGCGCGCCTCGAAGGTCGCGGCGCGGACGATGGCGACCGTGCGCGAACGGGTGGGATTCGTGGGACGTGGTCACTGACCAGGCGGCCTCGGGGGGCTCGGAGGGATCGGGGGCCGGCGGCGCCCGCATGATCGGCGTCGCCATCCCGATCCCCGACCCGTACGGCTCGGCGCTGCAGAGCAAGCGCGCCTCGTTCGGCGACCCGCTCGCCGACGCCATCCCGACGCACATCACCCTCCTCCCGCCGACCGAGGTGGACGGGGAGGCGCTCGGCGTGGTCGAGAAGCATCTGCGCCGGGTCGCGCGCACCGAGCGGCCCTTCCGTATCCGGCTGCACGGCAGCGGAACGTTCCGACCCGTGTCCCCGGTGGTGTTCGTGTCGCTGGCCGAGGGGATCGGCGACTGCGAGCGCGTCCAGTCCCGGGTGCTGTCCGGGCCGCTCTCCCGGACGCTGCCCTTCCCGTACCACCCGCACGTCACCATCGCCCACCACCTCGCGGACGAGGTCCTGGACCGGGCGTTCAAGGACCTCGCCGGATACCGGGCCGAGTTCGAGGTCTGGGGGTTCTCGCTGTACGAGCACGGCGACGACGGCGTGTGGCGGCGCCAGCGCGACTTCGTCTTCGGCTCCGGCTCCGGCCCGGACACGTAGTGTTGAACGGCCGGTCACCGTGCGCCGCATCCTGCGGCCCGATCTGGGTACGGTGCCGTACATGCGGCAGGTGATCAATAGAGTGCAGCGGCAGGCCGAAAGCCTGCTGGACACCGGAAAAGACCTGCTGCGCGGCGCGCGCGCACGCTGGAGATGGTTCGACCACCTCGGACGGGCCTTCGACCGGTACCAGGAGCGGCGCGGCGACCGGCTCGCGGCGGCCCTCACCTGCTACGCGTTCCTGTCGTTCTTCCCGCTGCTGGCACTGGCGTACTCGCTGCTCGGCTACCTCGTCGGCGTCAGCAAGCAGGCCCGCGACTACTTCGTCGACGCCATCTACTCGCTGTTGCCCGGGCTGTCCGACCAGCTCCAGGTCGAGGAGATCGCCAGGTCCAAGACCACCGTCGGCCTCTTCGGCCTGGCGGCCCTGCTGTTCACCGGGCTCGGCTGGGTCCAGGTGCTGCGCGAGTCCCTGCGCGATATGTGGGGGAACGAGCCGGGCGGCGGCGGCAACTTCTTCCTCAAGTGGCTGTGGGACCTCGCCGTCCTGGTGTTCCTCGGCGTGATCCTGATCTGCGGGATGGTGACGTCGACCGTCACGACGTCCGCCACGCACACCGTCCTCAAGTGGTTCGACCTGGAGGACGTGCCGGGGGCCGGGACGGGCCTGCGGCTGCTGTCGCTGGCCTGCGCGATGGCGTTCAACACGGTGATCTTCCTGGTGCTGTTCACGCGGCTGTCGGGCACCCGGGCGCCGTGGCGGCGGATCGCCAAGGGCGCGCTGTTCGGCGCGATCGGCTTCGAGGTGCTCAAGCAGACCGCCACGCTGCTGATCGGGCGGACGACGCAGAACCCCGTCTACGCCTCGTTCGCCGTCCTGGTCGGGCTGATGGTGTGGATCAACGTCGTGTCCCGGTTCTCGCTCTTCGTCGCCGCCTGGACGGCGACCCGCAGCGTCGTCCTGACCGCCGACGCCGAAGCGGAGGCCAGAGCGGAAGCGGAGGCCAGAGCGGAGGCCGAGGCCGGTGCCGAAGCGGAGGCCGACGTCGAAGCCAAGGAGGCGGACGAGAAGCCGGACGAGGCGTCGCCGCCAAGCCCCGCGGAGCAGCGTGCCGAGCCGCTGCGCCGCTGAGCCTGGCTGAACCGGGGCCTAGGGAGCCCTTACCGGCCGGGGTCGTCGTAGGTCGGCTCCGGGGGGCCGTGCGGCTGCCGCGCGGACGAGCCGTCCCGGCGCCGGCGCCGTAGCACCAGGAACAGCACGCCGATCGCCAGACCCGCGCCGACCGCGCCGCCGCCGACCAGCATCCACATCCGGGTCGAGTCGTCGGAGGCCAGCGGCGCGTCCGGCAGCAGGCTGCCCGAGCCGTCCTTCCTGGTCTCCGAGGCGTCGCCGGGCGCGACCAGCGTGCCCACCGGCTTGATCTTGCCGCGCGTCGCGAAGCCCCAGTCCAGCAGCTCGGTCGCGTACTTGGAGGGCGGCATGTCGGCCTTCATCAGTGAGATCACGATCGTGTGCCCGCCGCGCCGCGCCGCGGCGACGTAGGTCTGCCCGGCGGCGATGGTGTAGCCGTTCTTGCCGCCCAGCATCCCCGTGTAGGCGTACCGCTCGCCCGGCAGCAGCTTGTTGTGGGTGTGGATCGGGTACCCGCCGACCTTCCGGCCCTTCTTGCGCTGGCTCTTGGACGGCGGCGCCGGGAACTGGAAGTCGATCGCCTGGACGTACTTGCGGTAGTCGGCGTTGCGCAGCCCCTCGCGCAGGATGAGCGCCAGGTCGTACGCCGAGGTGTGCTGGGTGCGGATGTTGAGGCCGAGGTCCTTGTCGAGGCCGTTCGGCGACCCGGCGAGCGTGTCGCGGGCGTTGATCCGCCTGGCTTCGGCGTTCATGTCGGCGAGCGCCTTGGCCATCCCGCCGTCGGCCTCCGCGAGCGTCACCGCCGCGTCGTTGGCCGACATCATCATCAGCGCGTGGAACAGGTCGGAGACCTTGTACTGCATCTTCGGCGTCAGCCCGACCTTGGTGCCCTCGACGTCGCAGGCCCGCTGGGACGGCCGGACGAGCCGGTCCGGGTCCAGCTTGGGGACGAGCGCCAGCGCGGTCAGCGTCTTGAGCGTGCTGGCCGGCAGGTACTTGCCGTGCGGGTCCTTGGCCGCCAGCACCTCGCCCGTGTCGGCGTCCGCGACCATGTACGAGGACGCCTTGATCTTGGGCGGCGCGGGCACCCCGGCCGCCTGGTTGACGACCATCCCCCGGCCGGCGAGCTGCGGCCCGCCGACCGGATCGGCCGGCGGCGCGGCGTGCCGTGCGGCCCGTCCCACCCCGGCCGCCGTGGCCGGTGGCGCCGTCAGCGAGACCGCGACGAGCGGCACCGTGATCACCGTCGCGGTGCGGCGCAGGCGCGCTCGCATCCGCCGTCGCTGTGGTCGCAAGCTCTCGCCGCTCCTCGTTCCCGCAGCCGCGAAGCTGCCCCCTACGCCCATGACTCCCCCGAAGACTAGGCGACGTATCCGGAGAAGAGGTACCCGAACGTGGAGACGGCGATCCTCGGGACGTACGGGATTCACCGTACGTAGGGGACGACTAGAATCGGTTACAGTCCGTCGTGCCCGGTAATTTTGGTCGGACTGACTAGTTCGTTCGAGTGGTGTCGCGGACAGGAGTGATGACCGAAAAGTACGCCCCGGCGCGTCCGGTGGAGGCCCGGACGAGTCAAATGATCCGCAAAGGGCATGGACACCCGACGGGGTCGCGCGCACGGCGTCATCATGGAGCGAACACCTGGCCTGGACCGGCGTTTGTCCAGGCTTAGGGACCCGCTGGCTGATTAGCGCCACGTGCCACGCAACGACCTGCAAGGATTGTGGACGGAGGTTGGCCGTGGCCATTGACTTCAACGCATCGAACGGGGCGACCCTCGGGGTCGAGTGGGAGCTCCAGCTGATCGATGTGGAGACCAGGCACCTGCGGCAGGACGCACGCGAGGTGCTCGCCGCCCTGCCGTCCCTCAGCGAGGGCTCGGTCAATCCCAAGATCAGGCACGAGCTCATGGAGTCGACGGTCGAGATCGTCACCGACATCTGCCACACCGTGGGCGAGGCCAAGAGCGACCTGACGGCCACCCTCGCCGCCCTCCGGGCCGCCGCCGCCGAGCGTGACATCGCGCTGGCCTGCACCGGCACCCACCCCATCAGCGACTGGCGCGACGCGGTCATGGCCCCGATGGGCCGCTACGCCCAGCTCATCGAGCAGATGCAGTGGCTGGCGCGGCGCATCCAGACCTTCGGCGTGCACGTCCACGTCGGCGTCTCGGACGGCGCCAAGGCGATCCCGATCGTGAACGCCCTGTCGGCCTACCTGCCGCACTTTCTGGCGCTGACGGCGTCCAGCCCGTTCTGGAGCGGCAGCGACACCGGGCTGGCCTCGTGCAGGGCCGTCGTCTTCGGACAGCTGCCGACGGCCGGTCCTCCCCACTCGCTAGACGATTGGGCGGCCTTCGAGGATTACATGGCGACGCTGATGCGCGCCGGAACGATCCGGACCATCAAGGAGGTCTGGTGGGACATCCGCCCGCATCCCGACTTCGGGACGGTCGAGATCAGGATGTTCGACGGCATTCCCACCCTGCGGGAGGTGGGCATGGCCGCCGCCCTGTGCCAGAGCCTGGTCACGCTGTTCGACCAGCAGCTCGACCGGGGCTACACGCTGCCCCGCCCGGACACCTGGGTGGTGCGCGACAACAAGTGGCGCGCGACCAGATACGGACTCGACGCCATCGTCATCACCGATGACACTGGAAGCACCGCACCACTCCGCGACGACCTGTACGAGCTGATCCGGGAACTGGAGCCCGTTGCCGATCGGCTCGGCTGCGCGGAGGAGCTCAAGGTGGTAGGGGAAGTTCTCGAACACGGGGCGCCGTACGAGCGGCAGCGGGCGATCCGCGCGGAGGGCGGGTCGCTCGAGAACATCGTCGACGCGGCGATCACCGAGCTCGCGGAGGACAGGTTCGTCACACTGGGGGAGGTCGCACATGCCGGAACCTGAGGAACCGGCCCGCCCGGGCGAACGGCCCGCGCGCCAGAGCCGCCCGGGGTCCCCGCCGCCCGGACGGCCCGGCGCCGCGTCCGGCCGGGGCCGCCCGGCGGGGGCCGCCGGGGACGCGGGCGGCGACGGCGAGGCCGCCGAAGCCGCCGGGGACGCCACGAACGTCAGAGCCGCCGAAGACGTCAGAGACGTTAAGGGCTCTGAAGACGTTAAGAGCACCGAAGACGTTGGAGATGCCAAGGACGTCGGGAGCAGCGGTACCGACACCACCATCGGGCGCGAGCCGTTCGGCTCCGCCATCGCGCAGGGGGCGCACATGACACATCCGGGACACGGGGTGATGCCCGGCCTAGAACCACCGACCGCTCCGGGCTCCGCGGACCCCGCGGGCCCCAAGGGCCTTGGCAACGGAGATGCCCGGGGCGGCGCCGCGGCGGGGACCGCGTCGCCCGCCCCGGTGTCCGGCGCGTCCGGTGCGGCCGGGCCGGGCTCCGCCGCGACGCTCGGGGGCGCCGCGTTGCAGCCGCAACTCGACGCGTTCCTGGCCGGGCACGAGGACGAGCTGGTCGCCTTCCGCCGCGACCTGCACATGCATCCCGAGCTGGGGTACGCCGAGCACCGCACGACCAAGCAGATCGCCGAGCGGCTGCGCGCGGCCGGGCTGGAGCCGCGGATCCTGCCGAAGGGCACGGGCCTGTTCTGCGACATCGGTCCCGCCGACGGGACGACGGTCGCGCTGCGGGCCGACATCGACGCGCTGCCGCTGCAGGACGAGAAGGAAGGCGCCCCCTACCGCTCGACGGTGCCGGGCGTCGCCCACGCGTGCGGCCACGACGTCCACACCGTGATGGTGCTGGGCGCGGGGCTGTTCCTGGCGCAGCAGGCGGAGGCGGGGCTGCTGCCCGGCCGGGTCCGGCTGCTGTTCCAGCCCGCCGAGGAGACGCCGGGCGGGGCGCTGGACGTGATGGCCGCCGGCGGCATCGCGGGCGTGGACCGCGCGTTCGCGCTGCACTGCGACCCGCGCATCGAGGTCGGCCAGCTCGGCCTGCGCACCGGTCCGATCACCGCGGCCTGCGACAAGGTGTACGTGAAGGTGACCGGTCCCGGCGGGCACACCGCCCGGCCGCACCTGACCGCCGACCTGGTCTACGCGCTCGCCAAGATCGTCACCGAGCTCCCGTCGGCGCTGTCGCGCCGGGTCGACCCGCGCTCCAGCCTGTCGCTGGTGTGGGGACGGGTGTCGGCCGGGTCGGTCGCCAACGCGATCCCGGACGACGGCATCGCCGAGGGCACCGTCCGCTGCCTGGACGACGAGGCGTGGCACCGGGCGCCGGAGATGATGAAGTCGCTGCTGCAGTCGGTGGCCGCCGCCTACGACGTGGAGGCGTCGCTGGAGTACATCCGGGGCGTCCCCCCGACCGTCAACGAGGCCGCCAGCGTGCAGATGTTCCGCGACGCCGCGGCGCAGGTCATCGACGAGGAGGGCGTGGTGCCCACCCCGCAGAGCCTCGGCGGCGAGGACTTCGGCTGGTACCTGGAGTCGATCCCCGGCGCCCTGGCGCGGCTCGGGGTGCGGACACCGGGCTCGCCGGGCGAGTACGACCTGCACCGGGGCGACTTCGACGTGGACGAGCGGTGCATCCCCGTGGGCGTGCGGGTGCTCGCCGCGACCGCGCTGACCGCGCTGTGGGAGGGCGGGCGTCCGGGCGACGCCGAGCCGATCGAGGGCGCCGCACTGGCCTGAACCCCCCGAGTAGCTCCCTTCCCCCCGGAGGGTCCCCCCGCTTCCGCGCAAGCCATGCCCTGACCTGTGGCGATATGTGTACGCATTGGTAACGGACCTGTTGCGAAACAGTGCAAGCAGGGAGTTTTCCACCAGCAGCGAGGTAGCGTCCCGATCGATTTCGGTGGCCGGTCGGCCGCCGACCGTGGGTGGGGAACGGAAGGAGCGCTACCTTGCGCCGTGGACTGAAGATTTCGCTCGTCACCGTGACGGGTGCGGCGCTGACGCTCAGCGCCTCCGCGTGCGGTGGCAAGAAGGCGGACACCGGCAAGGACGACGGGGACGGCAAGAAGTCCCTCAAGATCGGCCTCGCGTTCGACATCGGCGGCCGCGGCGACCAGTCGTTCAACGACTCGGCCGCGGCCGGGCTCGACAAGGCCAAGAAGGACCTGAACGTCACCACCGAGGAGATCTCGGCCAAGCCCGACGAGCCCGACTCCGACAAGGAGTCGCGGCTGCGCCTGCTCGCCAACAAGGGCTACAACCCGGTCATCGGCGTCGGGTTCGCCTACACCACCTCGCTGGTCAAGGTCGCGAAGGACTTCCCGAAGACCAGGTTCCTCGTCGTCGACGCCGACCAGTGCAAGGTGACGGGCGCGAACGTCAAGGGCGCCTGCTTCTCCGAGGAGCAGGGCTCCTTCCTCGTGGGCGCGGCCGCGGCGCTGAAGTCCAAGACCGGCAAGATCGGCTTCATCGGCGGCGTCAACGTGCCGCTGATCACCAAGTTCCAGGCCGGCTACGAGGCGGGCGCGAAGAAGGCCAAGCCGGGCATCAAGGTCCTGCCCGCCAAGTACCTGACGCAGCCGCCGAACTTCGACGGGTTCAAGAACCCGGCGCTCGGCAACGAGGCCGCCAAGGGGCAGCTCGACGGGGGCGCCGACGTGATCTACCACGCGGCGGGCGGCGCCGGGATCGGCGTCATCAAGACCGTCGGCGCGGCCAAGAAGTGGGCCATCGGCGTCGACTCCGACCAGTACAACCAGCCCGCGGTCGCGGGGGCCAAGGAGTTCATCCTCACCTCCATGATCAAGCACGTGGACGTGGCCGTGTTCGACTTCGTCGAGAGCGTCGCCAACAACACCTTCCAGCCCGGCACGAAGAAGTACGACCTGTCCAACGACGGCGTCGGCTACTCCCTCACCGGCGGCAAGATCGATGACATCAAGGCCAAGCTGGACGCGCTGAAGGCCGACATCGTCGCCGGCAAGATCACGGTCCCGACGAAGCCCTGACCCTCCTTCGCGGGGTGAGGAGGCACGTCCAGCGCAGCACGTCCAGCACAGCGCGTCCAGCACAGCGCGTCCAGCACAGCGCGTCCGACGCGGGACGTCCGAGGCAGGAGGAGGGGGTCTCGTGCCCGACCAGGTGCCGGCCGTGCGGCTGACATCGATCACCAAGCGGTTCCCCGGGGTGGTGGCCAACCGCGACATCAACCTCACCATCGAGCGCGGCGAGGTCCACGCGCTGTGCGGTGAGAACGGCGCCGGCAAGTCCACGCTGATGAAGATCCTCTACGGGATGCAGCGGCCGGACGAGGGCGCCATCGAGATCGACGGCGAGAAGGCCGCGTTCCGGACCCCCGCGGACGCGATCGCCCGCGGCATCGGCATGGTGCACCAGCACTTCAAGCTGGCCGACAACCTCACCGTGCTGGAGAACGTGATCCTCGGCGCGGAGCCCCGCCGCCGCGGGCGCATCGACTTCGGCGCCGCCCGCGCCAAGATCAAGGAGATGTCGCAGGCGTACGGGCTGCGCGTCGACCCCGACGTGCTCGTGGAGACGCTCGGCGTCGGCGAGCGGCAGCGCGTGGAGATCCTCAAGGTGCTCTACCGGGGCGCCCGCGTGCTGATCCTGGACGAGCCGACCGCCGTGCTCGTCCCGCAGGAGGTCGAGGAGCTGTTCGGCAACCTGCGGGTCCTGCGCGCCGAGGGTCTGACCGTGCTGTTCATCTCCCACAAGCTGGACGAGGTGCTCTCGGTCGCCGACACCATCTCGGTGATCCGGCGCGGCACCACCGTGGCGACGCGGCTCGACCCGTCCGAGGTCACGTCCCGGCGGCTGGCCGAGCTGATGGTCGGCTCGGAGCTGCCGACCCCGGAGCTGCGCGAGTCGACCGTGACCGAGGACGTCCAGCTGGACGTCGGCGGGCTGACGGTGCTCACCCCCGAGGGCCGCCCGGTCGTGGACGGGGTGTCGCTGCGCATCCGGCGCGGCGAGATCGTCGGGCTGGCCGGGGTGGAGGGCAACGGGCAGAGCGAGCTGATCGAGGCGATCATGGGCATCCGGCACGCGGACGCCGGGACGATCGCCTGCGGCGGCGAGGACATCACCCACTGGACGACCCGCCGCCGCCGCGAGGCCGGCATCGCCTACATCCCCGAGGACCGGCACCGGCACGGGCTCGTCCTGGAGGGGACGCTCTGGGAGAACCGCATGCTGGGCCACCAGACCCAGCGCCCGAACGTCCGCGGCCCGTGGGTCGACCGGCGCGGCGCCCGCCGCGACACGACCCGGATCGTCCGCGAGTACGACGTGCGCACCCCGGGCATCGACGTGCCCGCCGCCGCGCTGTCGGGCGGCAACCAGCAGAAGCTCATCGTCGGGCGGGAGATGTCCGGCGAGCCGCGCCTGCTGATCGCCGCGCACCCGACCCGCGGCATCGACGTCGGGGCCCAGGCCGCCATCTGGGACCACCTGCGGCGGGCCCGCGCCGCCGGGCTGGCCGTGCTGCTGATCAGCGCCGACCTTGAGGAACTCATCGGAATGTCCGACACCCTGCACGTGATCCTGCGGGGCCGGCTGGTCGCGGAGGTCGATCCGCGGACGGTCACCCCGGAGGAGCTCGGCTCCGCGATGACCGGCGCCGGAGGCGCGTCATGAGCGAGCCGAACGACCCGGCCCCCGGTTCCCCGGAACCGCCCGGCGGCGAGGACGCCCCGAAGCCCGCCCCGTCCGGGCCGGACATGGGGAAGGGCGGCGCGGCGAAGGGCGAGGCGGCGGCCGTGGACGACGTGCCGGAGCCGGTTCCGGCGTGGAAGGCCGTCCTGCAAGGGCTGGGCCCGCGCGGGCTGGCGCTGAAGATCGGCGCGCCGGTCCTGGCACTGCTGATCTCGCTGCTGATCACGATGGCGCTGCTGCGGAGCACCGGCGCCGACCCGGTCAGCTCGATCCAGAGCATGATCGACTACGGCACCACCGAGAACTCGATCGTCGACATCGTCAACCGCGCCACCCGCTACTACCTGTCGGCCGTCGCGGTGGCGATCGGCTTCCGGATGGCGCTGCTGAACATCGGCGTGGACGGCCAGTACCGGCTCGCGGCGATGCTGTCGGCGTCCCTCGGCGGCGCGCTCACGCTGCCCGCCCCGTTCGGCCAGATGCTGGTGATCGTGGCGGCGATGCTGGTCGGCGGGCTGTGGGCCGCGATCGCGGGCGTGCTGAAGGTCACCCGCGGGGTCAGCGAGGTGCTGTCCACGATCATGCTGAACGCCATCGCCACCGGCCTGATCGCCTACCTGCTGAACGACAAGCGGCTGGCGGAGGTGCGGCCCGGCAGCAACAACGTCGCGACCCCGCAGATCCCGTCCGACGGACGGGTCGGGCCGCTGAACGGCTTCCTGTCGGCGTTCGGGCTCGACCTGCCCGGCCGAGTGTACGGGCTGCTGCCGGTCGCGATCATCGTCGGGATCGTCTTCTGGGTGGTCATCAACCACACCCGGTTCGGCTTCGACCTGAAGGTGTCGGGGCTGTCCCCGACGGCCGCGCAGGCCAGCGGCGTCAGCGCCCGCCGGATGATCGTCATCACGATGGTGGCGTCCGGCGCGGTGGCGGGCCTGATCGGCATGCCGGAGCTGCTCGGCGCGTCGTATGAGTACTCGCTGAACTTCCCCGCGGGCCTCGGCTTCACCGGCATCACGGTGGCGCTGCTCGGCCGCAACCATCCGGTCGGCATCGCCCTCGCGGCGCTGCTGTTCGCGTTCCTCGACCAGACCTCCGACGTGCTCCAGGAGGTCGACGTGCCCAAGGAGATCGTCGGGGTGATGCAGGGCGTGGTCGTGCTGACCGTCGTCATCGTCTACGAGCTGGTCCGGCGCTGGGAGATCCGGCTCCAGCAGCGGACCGTGGCCGTCGAGCTGGCCACCGGCCACGACCTGGCCCGCGAGGGCGCTGGGAGCCCCTCATGAGCGCTACCGAGATCGTCGCCAAGGCGAAGGCGGCCGATGGCCGGGCACGGCTGCGCTGGCCGCACTACCTGCTGATCGCCGCGGGCCTGCTCGTCCTGCTGTCGCTGGTCCGGCTGATCGACGACGCCGACGACGTGACCTCCAGCGGGACGGTCAGCGCCGCGCTGCGGCTCGCCGTGCCGATCTTCCTGGCGGGCCTCGGCGGGCTGTGGTCCGAGCGCTCCGGCGTGATCAACATCGGCCTTGAGGGCATGATGATCCTCGGCACCTGGACGGGCGCCTGGGCCGGGTACCAGTGGGGCCCGTGGATCGGCGTGCTGTTCGGCGTCCTCGGCGGCGCGCTGGGCGGCCTGCTGCACGCCATCGCGACCGTGACGTTCGGCGTCGACCACATCGTGTCCGGCGTCGCGATCAACATCCTGGGGCTCGGCCTCACCCAGTTCCTGGCCGGGCTGATCTTCAACACCGGCGAGGCGAAGGCGCTGGGCGGCGGACCCCGGCAGTCGCCGCCGGTCGACCCGATCAGGACGCTGACGCTGCCGGTGCTGTCCGGCGGCGAGATCGGCGGCTGGAAGAGCCCGGACTGGCTCGGGTCGCTGGAACGCCACCACTGGTTCCTCGTCTCGGACGTGGCGGGCATCCTGCGCGGCCTGACCAGCGGGATGTCGCTGCTGACGCTCGTCGCGGTCCTGCTCGTCCCGCTCAGCTTCCTGGTCCTGTGGCGGACGGCGTTCGGGCTGCGGATCCGCTCCTGCGGCGAGGACCCGTACGCGGCGGAGTCGCTCGGCGTGCACGTCTACCGGATGAAGTACGCCGCGGTGATGATCTCCGGCGGGTTCTCGGGCCTGGCAGGCGCGTTCCTGGTCACCATCGCCGCCCCGCTCTACCAGGACGGCCAGACCGGCGGCCGCGGCTTCATCGGCCTCGCCGCCATGATCTTCGGCAACTGGCGTCCCGGCGGCCTCGCGGCCGGCTCGCTGCTGTTCGGGTACACCGACGCGATGAACGTGCGCGGCGGCGGCCAGGCGGTGCACGCGCTGCTGCTGTTCGTCGCGGTCCTGCTGATCATGGTGGCGGCCTGGCAGGCGGTGCGCGGCAACCGGCTCCGCCCGCTGGTCGCGACCGACCTCGGCCGCCGGGAGGTCCGCAACGCCTACATCGGCGCCGCCCTGGCGCTGGTCGCGTCCGCGGGCCTGCTGGCGTGGTTCCTGACGAGCGAGGCCGTCGCCGGCGAGCTGGTCTCGTTCACCCCGCACCTGACGACGCTCCTCGTCCTGGCCCTGGCAAGCCAGCGCCTCCGGATGCCCGCGTCGAACGGCCTCCGGTACAGGCGGGGTGAGGCGCGTTAGAGATCATGGACGTATGACGGATATTGACTGGGGTGCGCTGCGGGTTGCCGCGCGCGAGGCGATGGGGCGGGCCTACGCGCCCTACTCCGACTTCCCCGTCGGCGCCGCCGCGCTGGTGGACGACGGCCGCGTCATCACGGGCTGCAACGTGGAGAACGCCTCGTACGGGCTCGGCCTGTGCGCGGAGTGCGCGGTGGTGTCGGCGCTGCACGGCCCCGGCAAGTCCGAGCGGCCCCGCCTCGTCGCGCTGGCCGTCGTCGACCGGCACGGCGATCCCCTGATGCCGTGCGGGCGCTGCCGCCAGCTCCTCTGGGAGCACGGCGGCGCCGCGATGCTGCTGGAGACGGCCCGGGGCGTCCTGCCCATGTCGGACGTCCTGCCGGACGCGTTCGGCCCCGACGACCTGACCGACCGAGCCTGAGAGGAACCACGTGGACGCCATCGACGTCATCCGCGCGAAGCGGGACGGCGCGACGCTGACGCCCGAGCAGATCGACTGGGCGGTCGACGCCTACACCCGCGGCGTGATCGCCGAGGAGCAGATGTCGGCGCTGGCGATGGCGATCCTGCTGAACGGCATGACACGGCCGGAGGTGGCCCGCTGGACGGACGCGATGATCCGGTCCGGCGAGCGCATGGACTGGTCGGCGCTGGAGCGCCCGACCACCGACAAGCACTCCACCGGCGGCGTCGGCGACAAGATCACCCTGCCGCTGGCGCCCGCCGTGGCCGCGTGCGGCGCCGCCGTCCCGCAGCTGTCGGGCCGGGGCCTCGGCCACACCGGCGGCACCCTGGACAAGCTGGAGTCGATCCCGGGCTGGCGGGCCTCCCTCAGCGCCGGCGAGATGCTGGACGTGCTCCGGCGGACGGGCGCGGTGGTCTGCGCGGCGGGCGGCGGGCTGGCCCCGGCCGACCGCAAGCTCTACGCGCTGCGCGACGTCACGGGCACCGTCGAGTCGATCCCGCTCATCGCGTCCTCGATCATGTCGAAGAAGATCGCGGAGGGCACCGGCGCGCTCGTCCTGGACGTCAAGGTCGGCTCCGGCGCGTTCATGAAGACCGTGGAGAACGCCCGCGAGCTGGCAGAGACCATGGTCGCCATCGGCACCGACAACGGCCTGCGGACGGTCGCCCTGCTGACGGCCATGGACCGTCCGCTCGGCAACGCGGTCGGCAACGCCGTGGAGGTCGCCGAGTCCGTCGAGGTCCTGGCGGGGGGCGGCCCGGCCGACGTGGTCGAGCTGACGGTGACGCTGGCCCGCGAGATGCTCGCCGCCGCGGGCGTGGCCGGCAAGGATCCGGCCGACGCCCTGAAGGACGGCTCGGCGATGGACGTCTGGCGCCGGATGATCTCCGCGCAGGGCGGCGACCCCGACGCGCCGCTGCCCGCCGCCGCCGAGACGCACACCGTCACCGCCCCGTCCTCGGGCACCCTGTCCAAGCTCGACGCCTACGGGGTCGGCGCGGCCGCCTGGCGGCTCGGCGCGGGCCGCGCCCGGAAGGAGGACCCGGTCTCGTCCGGCGCGGGCGTCATCTGCCACGCCAAGCCGGGCGAAACGGTCACGGAGGGTCAACCCCTTCTCACCCTCCACGCCGACGACGCGTCCCGCTTCGCGCGGGCCCTGGAGTCCCTCGAAGGCGCCTACGAGATCGCGGACACCGCCGCCCTCCAACCCCTGATCATCGACCGGATTGCCTGAACTGGGCGGTTTGTTAACAATCACCGTTGACGGGGCTTCAGTCCCCTCTGGAAGCTGATCAGGTTTCGTTCAGCTTCGGAGGAGCAACGGTGCGACTCTCACTACTGACCGTGACGGCGTTCGCGGGCATCACCGGCCTCGCCGCCGGCGTCACGCCCGCGTTCGCCGACACGGCGCGTCCCCACATCGTCGTCAAGGACGGCAAGACACAGCCCACGTT
The DNA here is from genome assembly GCF_004349215.1 of Actinomadura rubrisoli. Classification (GTDB taxonomy): domain Bacteria; phylum Actinomycetota; class Actinomycetes; order Streptosporangiales; family Streptosporangiaceae; genus Spirillospora; species Spirillospora rubrisoli. Next base: position 14,884 of record NZ_SMKU01000027.1, read on the forward strand.
CTCCTTCAAGGACGCCGTCCGCGAAAAGGTGTTCGTCGAGACGAACGTGGACAGCGACCACGACGGCAAGCGTGACCGCGTGTCGGTCTTCGTCACCCGCCCCAAGGAGACGAACGGCGGCCTCAAGGTCGCCTCGATCCTGGAGGGCAGCCCGTACTACGCCGGGACGCAGGACCCGCCCTACCACCCCGCCGACGTCACCGACTACCCGCGCCTCGCCCCATGGGCGGTGCCGCCCGGCCCGCCCGCGCCCGTCAGCTACTCCCGCGTCTACTACGACAACTACTTCGTCTCGCGCGGCTACGCCGTCCTCGCCGCCGACACCCTCGGCACCGGCGACTCCGACGGCTGCCCCACCGCCGTCGGACCCAACGAGACCGACGGCATGACGTCGGTCATCAAGTGGCTCACCGGCAAGGCCACCGCCTACGACGCGCACGGCAAGAAGATCAAGGCGAACTGGTCGACCGGCGACGTCGGCATGGCCGGCAAGTCCTACGACGGCACCCTGCCCCTCGCCGCCGCCGCGACCGGCGTCAAGGGCCTCAAGACCGTCGTGTCCGTCTCCGGCGTCTCCAACTGGTACGACGAGTACCGCGCCAACGGCGGCGTCGTCGCCCCCGACGGCTGGGAGGGCGAGGACCTCGACCTGCACGCCAAGGCCGTCCTGACCCGCAAGAACCTCGCCGTCTGCGAGAAGGTCATCCGCGACCTCGAACCGAAGATGGACCGCGTCACCGGCGACTACAACCGCACCTGGGACGAACGGAACTTCGCCAAGAGCGCCCCCCACTTCAAGGCCAGCGTCTTCATGACGAGCGGCCTGGCCGACTGGAACGTCAAGCCCGTCCAGATGTCCCTGCTCTGGAACGGCCTCAAGAAGGCCGGCGTCGCCCGCAAGCTCTGGATCCACCAGGCGGCCCACGACGAGCCCTTGGACGTCCGCCAGGGCGCCTGGCTGGAAAGCCTCAACCTGTGGTTCGCCCACGAGCTCTACGGCGTCCGCAACGACATCACCAAGCAGCCCAAGGTCGACCTTGAGCGCACCCCCGGCCAGTGGGAGACGCACAAAGACTGGCCCGACCCGTCCGCCCGTCCGGTGAAGCTGGGCCTGTCGCCCGGCACCCTGGGCCAGCGCGGACACGGCACCGACACCCTTGTGGACGACCCGTCCCGCAAGGCCGAGGACCTCGCCGCGGGCCAGGACAAGCCCGACCCGAACCGCCTCATGTACCTCTCGCCCAAGCTGACCAAGGCCACCAAGCTCAGCGGCACGGCCCAGATCAGGCTCCGCGCGTCCGTCGACGGCAAGTCCCCGTACCTGTCGGCCCTCCTGATCGACTACGGCGCCGACGAGCGCGTCTCCGGCTTCGCCCCCGCGTCCCCGCCCCAGAAGTGGTGCTACGGCGACTCCATCCCGGGCGACGAGGGCTGCCGGACCGTCCGCAAGTACTCCACCGCGGTCACCCCGTTCAAGATCGTCACCCGCGGCTGGACGGACGTCCGCAACCGCCACTCCATCTCCGTCACCGAGCCCGTCAAGGCCGGCAAGGACTACACGTTCAGCTGGCCCATGCAGCCCTACGACTACGTCTTCAAGCCGGGTCACCGCATCGGCCTGATGCTCCTGGCCACCGACCACGCCTACACCCTCCGCTACCCGGCCGGCACCAAGGTCGCGGTGGACCTGCGCGGAAGCACCCTGACCCTCCCCCTGACCGGCTGACCCCACCGGCCCCGCCGCCCACGCGGCGGCGGGGCCACCGACTGCCGGGCCTGGCCCACAACGGCCACACACGCCATTCGCCTTGACCGGTCCACTGACCCTTGCCACGATCGTCTGTCGATCGGATTCGCCAGGGAAGGACCGCGCGTGAGCCACCATCCGATCCATCGGCTCCCGGCCACGAATCGCGATCCGCGAACGGTACGTCGACTACAGCCCCTACACGATGTTGTACATCGGCCATGCCGACGTAGCATCCCTCTGGCATTCCCACCGTTGATCTCCCGACTGCGCGATCAGTTGAGCGCCTCCGGATGGTGTCCGCGCGAAGTCGTCCTCGAAGCCGCCCAGGCCCGCCTGCTGATCGAGGCGCCAGTGGACGGATATGGCGCACGGGTCCTCGGTATCACCACCACGACCGGCCGCCCCCGCGTCGCGGTGTACGTCTCTTCGCCCTGTCTTCTCCACCCGGACAGACGGGGTGCCCGAACGTCTTGACGCAGGTCAGCGCCGGTGCAAGCGTGGAAGGAGATGGTGCAAAGGGGGACCCATCATGATCGAGATCAAGAGCATCGAGAAGCCGGACGACCGGCGGGACTTCCTGCGGGGGCATCTGGAGATCGTCCAGCTGACGGGGCTGGTCTTCGCCAAGGCGACGTTCGAGCCCGGCTGGCGCTGGACGGAGTCGATCAAGGACATCGCGGGCACCGACCTGTGCGAAGTGCACCACAACGGATACATCGCCGAAGGCAGGCTCCGCATCCGCACCCAGGACGGCGCCGAGCAGGAGGTCGGCCCCGGTGACGCCTTCGTGGTGACACCCGGCCACGACGCCTGGGTCGTCGGCGACGAGCCCTGCGTGGCGTTCGACTTCGCCGGCGGCATGGACGATTACGCGAAGGCGACCGGCTCCTAGACGGTCACTGCGCGGGCTGACCGAGTCGGCCATGGCCGACTCGGTCAGCCGGGCGGCCAAGTCCTCCAGGACCTTGGGTCCCGCCGTGCTGGCCGGGACGCGGACGCCGGTGTTGGGGGGCATCAGCCTATGGAGCGCTGCAGTTCATGGCGGGTGCGGCCAACCCGTACACGATGGCGGGTTCGGCCGATTCGATCGCGGCCGACCGGCTGTCGCACTTTTTCGACCCGCGTGGGGAGCATGGCGGTGGACACCGCGTGCCCGTTGTCGCTGGTGGCGCTGGAGCGAGCATGCCGAGTGCTGCTGGAAGACGACGGTTGCCGGGTAGCGCTGGCGTGCTGGGTGAATGTGCTGATGTCAACGCACCATTCCGTGGGGATTCTGTCCGACACGCTTATGACGAGACCCAGAGCCTGGCGGGCCAGCTCCCAATGGGATGCTGCTGACCTGCAAGGGCCTGGGCCACACCGCCTACGGCCGCAGCAACGGTTGCGTCACCGGCGCCGTGGACGCCTACCTGACCGATCTTCGTTCGATCAGATCCGGCACGGCCTGCCGAGCGAGTGCGTCGGAGGACAGGGAAGCACCGGCCGGTCCGAACGCGAAGGGGTGCAGGGTGAGGTCAGAGCGAACGGGGAGACGTCACCGCCGGATCCCCGCCTTGATCCTGGTGGCGGGGGTCACCGCCTGCGCCACCCCGGAGACCCGGGCCTCTGACCCGCCCGCCGAGTCCTCCGGCTGGACGGCGACCGTCTACTACACCGCGGTCGAGTCCTTCCACCACGGCCCTCGGCGGACGGTGCGCGGGTGCCCGCGCCTGGACTGCGACCACGGCCGCGACGACCTCGGCTCCTATCCGGAGGACTTCGCCAAGGCCGTGCGTGACGAGGGCACCGGCCGCATCACCGACGGCCCTCGGCGCGGGCGCTACCTCAACTGGTCGCACGACGTCGGCTACTGGCTGGACACCGCTCCGCGCGACACGGCCGGGCGTCCACTGCGCCCCTGGGTATCGGCGGCCGCCGACCGCTCGGTGCTGGCGCCGGGACACCGGTTCACCATCACCCGGTGCGGCAACGACGACGACGGCGCCGCCATCGAGGCGCGGATCTGCGCGCGCTTCCGGTCGTCCCGCTGGACGGTCGTGGACGAGTTCACCCCGGGGCTCGGCGGGCCCCGCCACATCGACCTCTATATCGGCGAGGAGACCGGCCCCGATTTCACCGAGTCCCCCCTCTACACCACGCTTCACGGCGCGTCCCTGCGTCCGTCCTCCTGACCACGATCCGCCGGTGACCGTCGTGGCGTTGAGGGGCGGCTCGTATATCTCTGGACGGGTGTGCGATGCCCCGGATCCTCGTGGTGGACGACGAGCCAACATCCGTGACCTCCTGGCGCAGGCCCTGCGGCTGGTCGGCTCCGAGGTGCGGGCCGCGGCCCGCACCGCCCTCACCACCGGGTCCGCCCTCGCCACCGTCACCCGCGTCACCGGCTTCGCCGCTTCCGCCGCGTTCGGCGTGGAGATCATGACGCGCCTCGCGGCTCATGGAGCTGACCGGCGGCCACGGCGTGGAGGCACCGGCTGTGCTGGCGGACCTGGGCGCGCGCGGCGCCACCGCCACCCCGTACACCGCCTACCCGGAGGCCACGGCCGACTCTTTAATCCTGGCAATGTCGTCTCGTCCCTTTCCCGCTTCGCCCCGGCAGCCACCGGTTCCACCGTCCCAGGAGCCGCATCAGCGCCGGGACCAGGACCAGCCGGATCAACGACACGTCCAGGATCACCGCGGTCGCCACCAGGAACCCCAGCCGCCGCAACTCCTGGCGGGCGGCGGTCAGCAGCGCCGCGAACGTCACCACCAGCACCGCGGCGGTCAGCGTGATCGGCTGTCGCCGAGCCCCAGCGCGACAGCGTCAGCAACCGAACGCCGCGCCCGTGGCCAGCGCGTTCATCGGTGGTGGCGCTTCCGGGGCCGAGAAAGATCCGGGGCTGCGCGAACTTCTCTGTGCCGCCAGTACATCCAGACGCCCGCACCGGCACGCGGGTTCGGGACGCGCCGGGTCGGATTGATCACGTCCAGGCGCGCCAACCCCGCCGGGCCGCGCCCGCATCTCACCCGGTACAGCGCGATCATGAAGGACGCGCACCGAGGACGGGAGCGGGGACCCATGCGGAAGATCGTGATCACCGGGGTGGCGGTGGCGCTGGCGCTCGGCCTGACGGCCTGCAGTGGGGACGGCGACGGCAAGACCGCGGCGGCGCCCTCGTCGCCCGTCGGCTCCGCGCCCGCGCCGAGCGGCAGCGCCACGCCGGACGCCTCCTCCACTCCCGGCGGCGCGTCCACCCCCGGCACCCCGTCCACCCCTGAGGGCTCGGACGGTTCGGACGCCCCGGTGACCCAGAACACCCCGACCGCGCGCCCGGGTGGCCAGCAGATCAAGTCGGCGACCGGACGGCTGCGCTACCTGGCGCCGGGCAAGTTCACCGTCGGCAACGTCACCTTCTTCACCGCCAACGACACCGTCTTGTACGTCGCCGGGAGCACGTGCCCGGACGGCAGCACCCCGCCCGACGTCAGCAGGTGCTCCATGACCGGATTCGACGATTGGGCGAAGGCCGCGCCGCACAACGCCACCGTGCGCTTCTCCGGCCAGGCCGCCACCCTCATCCGGGAGACCCAGTAGGGACCAGCAGCTTGGGACGACGTGAACCAGTTGCCCGAGCGGGTGGGGTCGAACCAAGTGTTCAGTGACTCGTGACAGCCCGATCGGCTGCCGTCCTACCTGGGGGAACGGTTCCTTGGGAAGGGCGGGTGGCCTCCCAGGCGGCCTCGATCATCTGGAAGATCTCGTCCACCGCGGCCTCCGGGTCGGCCGCCTCGCGGGCCAGCGAATAGGCGTCGATCACGAATCTCGCGATCGTCCGGCAGGCCGTTGTGGTCTGTGGCAGGTCGGGATCGGCGGCGATGGCCGTTGCCAGCGACTCCGCATGGCGCAGCCTCATCGATTCCTCGTACTCCCGCAGGGCGGGCGATGCGTCGACCATGCGCCAGATCGGGGCGGCGCCGTCCGCCGTGCAATGTCGCACCAGGGCCTGGATCTCGCGGCGCAGCGCAGGAATGAGCGGCTCGTGCGGCGTTCGGCCGGTGACCGCCTGCGTGAGGCGCTGCTCGAAGTTCTCGTCCTGCTCGAACACCAGGGCCTCTTTGGAGGCGAAGTGGGAGAAGACCGTGGTGACGGCCACGTCGGCCTCGGCGGCCACGTCGCGGATGCCCACCGCGTCGTACCCGCGTTCCAGGAAGAGCCGCAGGGCGGTGTCGGCGATCTTCTGGCGGGTCGCGGCCTTCTTGCGCTCACGGCGTCCGGGCGGCACGGTCACACCCTGACACTATCAGATACAAAGGCGGAACCGTTTTGAAACGCTAACCGTTAGTGCTATGGTCGGCCGCATGAAGAGAGTGAGCTTCGCCGAGTTCGGCGGTCCGGACGTTCTGCAGCTCCTGGACGCCCCGGAGCCCCACGCGGGCCCTGGTCAGGTACGCGTCGCCGTGCGGGCGGCGGGCGTGAACCCCGTCGACTGGAGGATCCGTGAGGGCCAGTTCCAGAAGGTCCATCCGATCGAGCTGCCCGCCGGTGTCGGGCTGGACGCCGCCGGGGTGGTGGACGAGGTCGGCGAGGGCGTCGAAGGGGTCGAGGTCGGCGACCGCGTGTTCGGCGAAGGCTCAAGCACCTATGCCGAGTTCGCCGTGCTGTCGGCCTGGGCCCCGATGCCCGAGAGTTTGACGTTCGAGGAGGCGGCCGGGTACCCGTCGGTGGTGGAGACCGCGCTGCGCATCATCGGCCAGGTCGGTGTGCGACCCGGGCAGACGCTGCTGGCCAGCGGTGCGTCCGGGGGAGTCGGGTCGGCGGTGTTGCAGATCGCCCGCGACCGCGGCATCACGGTGATCGGCACGGCGGGGGCCGCGAACCAGGACTATCTGCGTGGCCTGGGCGCCCTCGCCACGACGTACGGCGAGGGCTGGGTCGAGCGGGTGCGGCGGCTCGGCTCGGTCGACGCGGCTCTCGATCTGGCCGGCTCGGGCGTGATCCGCGAGCTCGTCGAGCTGACGGGGGATCCGCGGAAGGTGGTCTCCATCGCCGATCTCGGTGCACCGGAGCTCGGTGTCCGATTCTCCGGCGTGGCCGGGAGCATGCCGGAAGCGCTCGCCGAGGCCGCCGGCCTCATCTCGCGGGGGAAGCTCCACATCCCGGTCGAGAGGTCGTACACGCTCGCCGACGCCGCGGCGGCGCACATCGACAGCCGTGCCGGTCACACGCGCGGGCGCCGGGTCATGGTCATCTGAGCCGTTCCCGTGCGGTGGACGGGTCAGTCGTGCAGGGTGGGCCGGTAGGTGAGCTCTTGGGTGCGGCCGTCGAGCGTCCGGCTCTCGATCAGTTCGAGGTCGAAGTCGGCCGCACCCTGGAAGATCGGGTCCAGCCCGGTCCGTCCGGTGATCACGGGGAAGATCGTGACCTGGACGCGGTCGACCAGTCCGGCGGCCATCAGCGCCCGGTTCATCGACAGGCTGCCGTGCGAGCGCAACGGCACCTCGGACTCCTCCTTGAGCCGGGCGACGACCTCGACGGCGTCGCCGCTCACGAGCGTCGCGTCCGGCCAGTCGAGGGGCCCTTCAAGGGTGGTCGACACCACCGTCGCCGGCAGGTTCCTCATCCGGGTGACCCACGGGTCACGGACATCGGAGTCCTCGGCGCTTGAGGCCAGCATCTGCGCGAACGCTCGATACGTGTTGGCGCCGAAGACCATCCGCTGCTCCTCGCCGTGCACGGCGAGGCGGTGGTCGAGCAGCTCGGGGCCTTGCTTGCCCCAGTAGCCCGTCCAGTTGCCGCTGGTGGCGCCGAAGCCGTCGAGGCTGGAGAAGACATCGAACGTGTACGTAGCGGTCATGATGATCTCCTCATGCGGTTGGTCGCGTGTCAGGAATACAGACTGGCGACCGCGGCGAGACTCATCACCCTCGCACGCCTGGAGCCCGGCCGTCCCGACAAGGCGCAAGGTCAGCGAAAGTGTTGCGACTCGGCGGATCTACGGCTCCCCCGCGAAATCCGGAATATTGCCCCGCAGGTTCCCGCCGCAGCCATTGAGGCCCGGTATGTTCCCACCGCAACCTGGCGGCAGCGGGGACCGGAAGGTGGGCAGGGCGACTGCGCTTCCGGTGGTTCCTGCCAGCAGCACCAGAGCCAGCGTCGCTGCTGTCAGCGCGCGGCGGGTAGAAGGCCGTGTCTTCGGCTTTGCGGATCGGAGTCGTTGTTCAGCGGCGATCATCTGTTCTCTCAGACTGTCCGCCTGTTCTTTCAGGATTTGGACCTCGGCGGCCAGTTGGGCTTTGTCCTTGCGGGTTTGCGCAAGCGTCCGCCGGCGCACCTGCTCGCGCAGGCGGTTGAGTTCCATGGCGTGCGTCCCGCCGCCGGCGATGCGTTCCCAGGCCGCCACCCACGGCCCGAGGTCTTCGGCTGAGACCATGCAGGCGTGCACCAGCGCGATCAGCTCGTCCCTGGTGGGGGCGCGGTCCCCGTTGAGGATCTTGCTGGCGGTGGTCCTGGTCAGATGCAGGCCGGCGCGGCGCGCCCTGAACTCCAGATCGCGCAGGCTCAGCTTCCCGGCCCGAGCCCGCAGCATCCGTAGCCTCGCCACCAGTTCGGCGTCGGTGGCGACCGCCGCCAGGTCCAGATCCTGAGTGCCAGGCGCAATGTCCACGACCATTCCCGTCCACAGCCGTCTCAACGTGTCCACGGGCTTTCATTGCCCAGCGTAGAAGCGGCCGCCGCCATTGACGAGTGAATGTCCACGGCCGTGGCGCCGGTGTCCACAACCGGGCGTGATCGGTTCGCTCACGCCGGTGTTTCGTCCATGCCTCTGGTGCCGCCGGGGCGGCCCGCAATGCCCTGGTGCGCGTCTCTTTATCCGGATGCTGGACGGGGGGCGATCATTTGCGTCTTTCCTGGGGTTCGCTGGTGATCCAGTTCCAGCTGGTGATCGTGGTGCGCATCAGGCGGGCGGCGGTCGACAGGTGGCTGTCGGTGCCCCAGTAGAGGGTGAGCTTGCGGCGGCAGCCGGGGTCGTCGACGGCGATCCAGGCCCCGGGGGGACGGGTGGCGGTGCGTCGCGCGATGGAGGGGACGAGGCCGATGCCGAGTCCGGCGCTGATCAGGTCGGCGATGGCGCTGGGTTCGTCGCCTTCGCAGACGATCTTCGGGGTGAGGTCTCTGTCGGCGAAGAGGCGGTCGAGGAGCCTGCGCTGCCAGTGTCCCTTGCGGGCGGTGACGAAGGGCTGGTCGGCGAGTTCCTCGATGCTCACCGAGGTACGGGCGGCCAGCGGATGGTCGAGCGGCGTGGCCACCCACACCGCCTCGTCGTGCAGTTGGACCGACTCCAGGCCCTCGGCGTGGATCGGCTGTGAGGCGACGCACAGGTCCACGTCCTGGGCCCGCAGGCGGCGGGCCATGTCCTCGGCCGGCGTCCAGAGGAGTTCGACCTCGATGCTGGGATGTGCCCGCTTGTAGGCCGCCAGCGGTCCGGTGAGGGTGAGGAACGTTTCCGACGCCAGCCTCACGGTGCCCACGCCTTCGCTGGTGGCCTCGGCGACGGCTCGCCGTCCCGCGTCGAGTTCGCCGAGGGAGCGTTCGACGTGGTCGCGGAAGAGCTTGCCCGTGTCGTTCAGCCGGAGGCGGCCGGCCCGATCGAACAGCGGGGTGCCGAGTTCGTTCTCCAAGCGGCCGATGGTGCGGCTGAGCGACGGCTGGGCGACGCGCAGTTCGTCGGCTGCGCGGCTGAGGTGTTCGAGCCGCGCCACCACCAGGAACTGCCTGAGCGTGTTCAGGTCCACGGCCCTCTCCTCCAACTGAGGTCATGCCTGCAGCGTGATAACTGCATAGCAATATTGATCTTAGACAGAATAACTCGCCGATCATAGTGTCGTGGCGATCCCGAATCGAGAAGCGTGAGGAGGACGGCCATGGCCACCGCGGCCGACAAGTTCCGTCCGGCCCTGCCGGTCGCGCATCGCAGGAGGCTCAGCGGGTGGGTACTGCGGGCCGTCGTCAGCGTGCACCTGGTTGCGATCTTCGGCCAGCCGGTGTTCGCCGGCGTGTTCCTGAGCGGTGACTACGACGGCCTGCGCTGGCACGAGGCCGGCGCCAACGTCACCACCTCCGTCGGCTACGTGCAGCTGATCGCGGCGATCGTGGTCTGGGTCCGGCTGCGTCAGAGCTGGCCGTTCCTTGTCACGTTGGCCCTGGTGGTCGCCGAGACGGTGCAGTACTTCGCCGGGATGGACGGTGCGCTCTGGCTGCATCTGCCGCTGGGGGTGATCACCATCGTCGCGCTCGCCGTGGTGTTCATCGCCGTATGGCGCCGGCCCCTCCAACGGCGCGAGCGGGTGCGGGCCACGACCGCGCAGGAAGGGGACGGCGATGAGTGAGCAGGGACGTGCCCGTGGAGTGACCAGGCGCCAGGCACTGGGCATCGGCGGGGCGCTGGGGCTGACGGCGGTCACCGGGCTGTCGACCGCGGCCGGGCTGGCCCGCCGGCCGCCGGTCACCGGTGACGAACTGCGCAGCGCCGTGCCGCTGCCGCCCGCGTTCCAGGTGCCGCTGCCGATCCCCGCCGTGCTCGCGCCGGTCGGCACCTCGGGCGGTGCCGACCGTTACGAGATCACCCAGCGCGAGGCGGCCGTGGAGATCCTGCCCGGTATCAGGACGCCGATGTGGACGTACGGGGGGACCTTCCCGGGGCCGACGATCGAGTCGCGTCGCGGCCGTCCGATCACCGTGAGGCATCGCAACGAGCTGCCCGTCCCGACCGTCGTGCATCTGCATGGCGGACGGACCCCGGCAAGCGCCGACGGGTACCCGACCGATCTCGTCCTGCCCGAGGGGTGGCCGGACGCCGCGCGCACCGGCCACGGCGGGCACGGCATGGGCGGGCACGGCATGCACGATCCGCGGGCGGCGGTGACCAGGCTGACGCGGGACTACGCGTTCCCGCTGGACCAGCGGCCGACGCTGCTGTGGTACCACGACCACCGGATGGACTTCACCGGCCCCGCGATCTGGCGGGGCCTCGCCGGACTGCACATCGTGCGCGACGACGCGGAGGACGCGCTCGGCCTGCCCGCGGGGCGGCGGGAGCTGCCCCTCATGATCGCGGATCGGGTGTTCGCCGCCGACGGCCGTCTCGACTACCCCGCGCTCGACCCGAGCCTGCGGGAGCGGCCGGGCGTTCGCGGGGCCTTTCTCGCCGGAGTCCTCGGGGACGTGATCCTGGTCAACGGCGCCCCGTGGCCCGTGCACGAGGTCGACGCGGCGCGGTACCGGCTGCGCATCCTGAACGCCTCGAACGCCAGGCACTACGAACTCGAAGCGGTCACGGGCGACGGGCGCCGGCTCGATCTCGTCCAGGTCGGCGCCGACCAGGGCCTGCTCGCGGCGCCGGTCACCCACCGGCTCCTGCCGATGGCGCCGGCCGAACGGTACGACGTGATCGTCGATTTCGCCGGCGTCCCGGTCGGCGGCCGCGTCCGGGTCGTCAACCGGCTGGGCTCCGGGCGCACCCGCGACGTGATGGCCTTCCGGGTCGCGCGCAAGGACACCGACAAGAGCCGCATCCCGCGCGTCCTCTCCAGGGATCTGCCGGCCTGGCGCCGGTCGGACGCCGCCAGGGTGCGCGAGATCTCCTTTCGCGCCGGACGGATGCACGGCGGTCATGGATGGCTGATCGACGGGAAGCCGTTCGACCCCGCCCGTACCGACGTGACCGTCCGTCTCGGTGAGGTCGAAGTGTGGCGGCTGGTCGCGGACGTGCACCATCCCGTCCACCTGCATCTGGTCGGCTTCCGCGTGCTCGCGCGCGGCGGCGGGCGGCCGCTGCCCCACGACGCGGGCCTCAAGGACACCGTGTCGTTGCGGCCGGGCGAGTCAGTGGAGATCATCACCCGTTTCGACGGCTATCGCGGGCGCTTTCTCTTCCACTGCCACAACGCCGAACACGAGGACATGGGAATGATGGCCAATCTTGAAATCGTCTGACGCCGCGCATTAAGGAGCAATCATGTCCGCCGATCCTGGCATCGTCATTGTTGGAGCAAGTCTCGCCGGAGCCAAAGCGGCGCAGGCACTTCGTCTCGACCACGGTTATGACCGCCCGATCACGCTTGTCGGCGACGAGCCTCATCTGCCGTACGAGCGTCCCGCGCTGTCCAAGGGCTACCTCCTCGGCACCACCGAGACCCGGGAACTCGACGTCCTGGAGCCGCGGTTCTATTCCGACCAGGACATCACCCTCGCCCTGGGCGCCCCGGCGACCGTCCTCGACCTCGATGCCCGGCGGGTGCGGACCGCCGGCGCCGCCGAGTTCGCGTTCTCGCGGGTGCTGATCGCCACGGGCTCCCGTGCCGGGAACCTCCAGGTGCCGGGCGCCGGCCTCGTCGGGGTCCACTACCTGCGCGACCGCGATGACAGCGAGCACCTTGGCGAGGCCCTGCGCGCAGCCGACCACGTCGTCATCGTCGGCGCCGGATGGCTCGGCTCCGAGCTCGCCGCCGCCAGCCATGCCCTCGGCAACCGCACCACCGTCATCGACCCGCTGCCCACGCCGCTGTACACCGTGCTGGGCGACGAGATCGGCGGGCTGTTCGCGCGCCGGCACCGCGACCACGGCGTCGACCTGCTCACCGGCGACGGCGTCGAGGCCGTCCTCGGCACGCACGCCGTCGAGGCCGTCCGAACGATCAAGGGCCGCCGGATCCCCGCCGACCTCGTCATCGTCGGCGTCGGCGCCGTCCCCAACACCGAGCTCGCCGAGGCTGCGGGCCTGCGCGTCGACGGCGGCATCCTCGCCGACCGGCACCTGCGCACCTCGCACCCGGCGGCCGTGGCCGCGGGCGACGTCGCCCGCCACCAGCATCCGCGCTACCTGAATCCCGTACGGATCGAGCACTGGGACAATGCCGTGGTCCACGGCACCGCCGCCGCGGCCACCCTGCTCGACAAGCCCGTGACGATCGATCACGTGCCCTATTTCTTCTCGACCCAGTACGGCTCCACGCTCGAATACGTCGGGTACCCGACGCGCTGGGACCGCGTCGTCACCCGCGGCGAACCCGATGCCCCCGGATTCACCGCCTTCTGGCTCGACGGCGCGACGCCCGTGGCCGCCATGACCATCGACAACTGGGGCGCCGCCGACCATCTCCGCGCCCTCGTCGCCGCCGCGCACCCCGCCGACCCGCGACGGCTCGCCGACGCCGGAACACCACTGCCGGATCTCCTGCCGAGCGCGCCGAGCCGCGCACTCTGAACGGTGTGCCATGGCCGACGTCTGCCCGCCGACAGCCACCGAGGCCTGGGGAGTCGTCGACGTCTGCTCACGGCTGCGGCAACTCGGCCACGTACAGGGAGAGGGGCTCCCGGCGAACCGGGAGCCCCACGGGAGCCGGGTTACTTGAGGGTGAGGCCGCCGGCCTGGAGTGCCTCGTCCAGCGGCTGGAAGTAGGACTGGTAGTTGGCCCGGCAGGCGCCGGTGGTGCCGCCGGAGACGATCCCGACCGCGGTGGTGCCGCTCTGCAGCGAGCCGCCGCTGTCACCGGGCTGGGTGCAGGCGGTGGTCTCGATCAGGCCGGTGACCGTGCCCTCCTGGTAGTTGACCGTGCGGTCGTAGCCGCGGATCGTCCCGGAGGTCGTGCCGGTCGTGGAGCCCTTCTTCTGGATCTGGGAGCCGACCGCCGGACGGCCGACCGTGGTCAGCTGGGCGTTGTTGTTCTGCAACGAGGTGTTGGTCACCTGAATCGTGCCGTAGTCGTTGCCGGGGAAGCTGCTGACGTCCCGGCTGCCGATGCTCTGGCCGTCCCTGGTCGTCCAGGTGGCGTACGCCTTGGTGCAGTGCCCGGCGGTGACGAGGTAGTCCGTCCCGCCCTTGACGCCGATGGCCGAGACCGAGCACCGCGCGCCGCCGGAGATGATCGCGTCGCCGGGCGCGACCATCGGGCGCGGTGCGGCCGGCACGCGCTTGATCTGGACGGTCTTGCCCATGGACGTGGCGCGCTTCACGAACGCCTTGGTGGCGGCGTCGTTGTCGCTCTTCGGCACACTCACGACGACGGTGTTGGAGACGACGTCGATGCCCCAGGTCAGCCCGACGGCGCCCTTGGTCCCGGCGAGGCGGTCGAGCCTGGTCTTGGAGTCGGTCAGCGGGCGGATGCCGTGATCGACGATCCGGGCCTTGGCGCCGGCGGCCGTGACCTGCCGGGCGGCGGCCGCGCTGGTGACGTTGACGACGAGGTTTCCCGTGCCGTCGATGTAGGAGCCCGCGTGCTGGGAGCCGAGCCGGCCGGTCAGCCGGTCGGCCAGCTTCTCCTGCGGGAGCTGGGCCTGCCGGACGGTTCCGGCCGAGTGCGTGTCGGCCGTCGCGGAAACGGTCCCGAACGCAGGGAGGGTGATCAGCGCCGCGGCACTCAGCAGTGGGGTGGCCACGCGTTTCAGGTGCATTCCACGGTTCACTCTGGTCCACCTTTCGCCACCGATCGCCGGTAGGCGTGGGCGGCAACTCGGGTTGCGGGGGGCACGCGCCTGACCACGCGAACCCGCCGGTGCGGGCCCGCGTGAAAGATGACGTGTGACAGTAAGGTACGTCGGCGAGCTGTCAGTAACCAGCTTTAAGCCACAACTGAAATTTCAGTGCATTATCAATGCGCACAATCGCCGAAGGCCCGCGCCGATATCAGGCGAAAAGCGCCAGGCCATGCGCTCCGTATAGCCCGCTGTACCGGAAATCGGCGCGCTGGCTGGATCGTCCGCACGCGCCCGGGCTCCTAGCGTCGAGACGCACGATCATCAACGGATGGTCGCCTTGTCCGGGAGCCGAACGCGTTTCCTCCGCTCCCGCCCTTTCAGGAGGATCTGTGAGCTCAAGAACGTCCATCACCACGAGGGCCGCCGCAGGAGGGACGGCCGCCGCGCGCTCTCTCCGCCTGGCCTTGGCCGCGTCCGCCGTGGCGCTGCTGTGGCTCGGCCTGACCGCGCCGTCCGCTCTGGCCGAACCCGTCCCGCCCCGGCCCGGCGGCACCGCGTCCACCATGATCATCGGTGGGGAGGACGCGACCGGCCCGTACTCGTTCATGGTGTCGCTGCAGACCCGGGAGGGGCACTTCTGCGGGGGCAGCCTGATCACCAGCCAATGGGTGGTGACCGCCCGGCATTGCTGGGACGTCAGGAAGCCCGAGGACGCTCAGCTGCGCATCGGCAGCCTCCGCAAGGACCAAGGCGGGACCACCCGCCGGATTGAGCGGCTCGTCGCGCACCCCGAGGGCGACTCGGCGACCCACGACATCGCGCTGCTCAAGCTCGACCGGCCCGTGTCCGGCGCGCCGGTCCCGCTGGACGTCCGGCGGCCCGCCGGTACCCCGGTGCGGCTGCTGGGATGGGGATGCGCCAGCGTGGGCTGCGGCCTGGAGGACCAGCCCGTGGTGCTGCAGCAGCTCGACTCGGCGATCCGGCAGCCCGACGCCTGCACCAACATCGTGAGGCCCATGGATCCGGCCTCCGAGGTCTGCACCGGGAACCCCGAGACCAAGGCCGGTCCCTGCTTCGGCGACTCCGGCGGGCCGCTGCTGCGCCGCACGGCCGCCGGCTGGAAGCTCATCGGCGCGTTCAGCCGGGTCAGGGTCGCGCCCCCGGACCCCGGCGAGCCCAACGAGCCCCCGAACTGCCGCAGCGGGATGGGCATCTACACCGACGTCCCCGCACACCGGGAATGGATCAACAGCGTGATCTCGTCCGCGGCCTAGAAGACCCTCGCGGGGGCACTGGCCGCACGCCCGGTTCCCCCGGCTGGTCGTCCTCCGGACGCCAGCTGGGGGAGTGTCAGAGGGGCAGGCTACGGTCGCGGGTATGGAGGAGTATGCGGTACCCATACTGCCCAGCCGGGATCTGGACGAGACCCTTGGCTTCTATGCGCGGCTCGGGTTCGAGGCGCGCGGGTCGTGGCCGGAGCACGGATACCTGATCGTGGTCCGGGGGAGCGTGGAGTTGCATTTCTCGCGCGAGTCCGACCACGATCCGCTGACCACGGCCGCCAGTTGCTATGTGAACGTCCGTGACGCGGACGCCCTGTACCGCGCATGGGACGAGATCGGGGTGGCCACCGACCCGGCCACGGGGAGCCGACTGGTGGCGCCTGTCGACACCGATTACGGGATGCGGGAATTCGCGCTCGTGGACGGCAGCGGGAACCTGTTGCGCATCGGCAGCTCGCTCTCGTCCGATTCCTGACGCGGTCTCCAGCCACGTCTCCCGTCGTCGACGACGACTGGGCCCCCTGGACGCCACTGCGCGGCTCGCGACGGCGGTAGTTTCTATAGATGAGCGATCGGCCCACACTGGACGACATCCGGCGCGCACCGAAGGTGCTGCTGCACGATCATCTCGACGGAGGGGTGCGCCCCGCCACCATCGTGGATCTGGCCCGGGAGACCGGGTACGGGGATCTGCCGACCATGGACGCCGACAACCTGCGGACATGGTTCACCGAGGCGTCGAACTCCGGGTCGCTGGAACGGTACCTGGAGACGTTCTCCCACACGGTGGGGGTCATGCAGTCCGCCGAGGCGCTGTCCAGGGTCGCCTACGAGTGCGCCGAGGACCTGGCCAAGGACGGGGTCGTCTACGCGGAGGTCCGGTACGCGCCCGAGCAGCACGTCAGCGCCGGGCTGACGCTGGAGCAGGTCGTGGAGGCCGTCCTGGACGGGTTCGCGCGCGGGCGCCGCGAGCACGGGATCCGGGTCGGGGCGCTGGTGACGGCGATGCGGCACCAGGCGCGGAGCATGGAGATCGCGGAGCTGGCCGTCCGGTACCGGGACGCCGGGGTCGTCGGGTTCGACATCGCGGGGGCCGAGGCCGGGTACCCGCCCACCAGGCACCTGGACGCGTTCGAGTACCTGCAGCGGGAGAACGCGCACTTCACCATCCACGCGGGCGAGGGGTTCGGGCTGCCGTCGATCTGGCAGGCGATCCAGTGGTGCGGCGCGGATCGGCTGGGGCACGGGGTCCGGATCATCGACGACATCGAGGTGGACGGGGGGACGCCGAGGCTCGGACGGCTCGCCGACTACGTGCGGGACAAGCGGATCCCGCTGGAGATGTGCCCCACGTCCAACATCCAGACGGGGGCGGCCAAGTCGATCGAGGAGCACCCGATCGGGCTGCTGCGGCGGCTGAGCTTCCGCGTGACGGTGAACACCGACAACCGGCTGATGAGCGGGACGACGCTGTCGGAGGAGTTCGCGAAGCTCGTCGACGCGTTCGGATACGGGTGGGACGACCTCCAGTGGTTCACGGTGAACGCGATGAAGTCGGCGTTCGCGCCGTTCACCGACCGGCTCGAACTGATCAATGGGGTGATCAAGCCCGGTTTCGCCCAGCTCAAGTGGAGCGGTGCCCGTCCACTGGCATGATCGTGCCATGACCATTCGTTCCACCGGCGGGCGCGTCGCCGCGTACGCCTGGCTGGTGTTCGCCGCGCTCAACCTGGCGGATCTGGCGTTCGGCCTCACCGGCGACACCCACTACAACCTGACGACGGCGACCATCGCGGTTCTGCTGCTGCTCGGCTGCGGGCTCGCGTACGCCATGGGCCTGCGGCCGGCGATCCTGGGGGACGAGGAGGCGGTCACGCTCCGCAACCCTCTGCGGGACGTGCGGGCGCCGTGGCGTGCCGTCCGGGAGATCCAGGGGACGCACGCGGTGGTGGTGCGGTTCGCCGGGCCGGACGGGGCGGAGCTGAAAGCGCGGGCGTGGGTGCACCAGACCTCGCCGCGCGCCCAGGCCAAGGCGGAGGCGCGCGCGCGGCGGGACGAGGGGAGCAAGGTGCCCGGCGCCCATCTGAAGGGCCGGACACCGGCGGCGTACGCGGCGCAGCAGCTGAACGAGATCCGCGACCGTCACCGTCCGCGGACGAGGTCGGGCGCGCCGGACAAGGCCGCGGCCGCCAAGGCGGATGCCTCGTCCACCACCGGGACGATCTCGTGGGCCCTCCCGGCCCTGGCGTCGCTGGCGATCCCGCTGGTGGCGCTGGTCGTGCTGGCGGTCGCGGCCCTCGTCAACTGAGCGCGAGGCCCGCCGTGAACCGAGCGGGAGTCCCCTCGTCAGCCGAGGGAGTCGTCGTCAGCCCAGCGCGAGGACGGCGGCGGCGCCGGTCCGGAGGGCGTCCAGCTCGGCGGCGGCGCGGGCCCGGGTCGCGGCGACGTCCCCGTCCACGGGAAGGACGACCTCCAGATAGCACTTGAGCTTCGGTTCCGTGCCGGACGGGCGGATCACGACCCGTGCCCCGCCAGCGAGGCGGAGGCGCAGGCCGTCGGTGGGCGGCAGGCCGTCCGCGCCGAGGGACAGGTCCTCGGACGACTCGACGGCGCGCCCGCCCAGCTCGGCGGGGGGGTCGGCGCGCAGCCGCGCCATCGCGGCGGTGATCAGCGACAGGTCCTGGACGCGGACGGAGAGCTGGGACGTGGCGTGCAGCCCGTACCGGCGGGCCTGGTCGTCGAGGAGGTCGAGCAGGGTGCGGCCGTTCCGCCGCGCCTCGGCGGCCAGGGCGGCGACGGCGAGGGCCGCGCCGATCCCGTCCTTGTCGTCGACCAGGACGCCCCGGTCGTCGCCGACGCTGTAGCCGAGGGCCTCCTCGTAGCCGAAGACGAGGCGGTCGCCGGGCGCCCCCGCCTTCATGATCCACTTGAAGCCGGTGAGGGACTCGGCGAACCGGACGCCGTGCGCGCGGGCGATCGAGCCGAGCAGGGACGACGAGACGATCGTCGTCGCGACCAGGCGGTCGTCGCCGGAGGTGTGCCGCAGGACATGCTCGGCGAGCAGGCCGCCGACCTCGTCCCCGGTCAGCGCCCGCCAGCCGGACGGGGTGGGCACCGCGACCGAGCAGCGGTCCGCGTCCGGGTCGTTGGCGATCACCAGGTCGGCGCCACGGGCGGCGGCGAGGGCCAGGGCCAGGTCGAGCGCGCCCGGCTCCTCCGGATTGGGGAACGCCACGGTCGGGAAGTCGGGGTCGGGCTCGGCCTGCTCCGCGACGACGGCGGGCGCGGGGAAACCGGCCCGGTCGAACGCGCGGAGCAGGACGTCGCGGCCGACGCCGTGCAAAGGCGTGTAGACGATCGAGATGTCGCGGGCGTCGCCGAGGCGGAGGCCCGTCACCGCGTCCAGGTAGAGGCCGGCGTCGTGGTGGACGGGCCAGTCCTTGCCGAGCGGCAGTTCGTCCACGCGTCCGACCGCGTCGATGGCGGCGGAGATCTCCGCGTCCTGCGGCGGGACGATCTGGGCGCCGTCGTCCCAGTACACCTTGTAGCCGTTGTCACGCGGCGGGTTGTGGCTGGCGGTGACCACGACGCCCGCCACCACGTCCTCGAACGTCCGCACGAAATGCGCCACGACGGGGGTCGGGACGGGACCGGCGAAGACCTCCGCGCGGAGCCCGGCGCCGGTCAGGACGGCCGCCGTGTCATCGGCGAACTGCCGTGATCCGTGCCGTGCGTCGAACCCGACGATCACACGGCCGCCCTTGGGGAGCCGCGCGGCGAGACCGGCGGCGGCGCGCATGACCGTCACCCGGTTCATCCGGTTCGGCCCGGCGCCCAGCTCGCCCCGGAGCCCCGCCGTACCGAACTCCAGCCGCGCGCCGAAGCGGTCCGCGAGGGCCTGCTCATCGCCCGCGTCCAGGACGGCTTGGAGCTCGGCACGGGTACCCGGATCGGGATCCTGGGCGAGCCACTCCCGGGCGTCCCGTCGAAGATCGTCCATGGCTTCGGAGCGTCTCACAGCTTGGTCAGGACGGTGCCGAGCAGGGCGCCCATCCGGCCGGCGGAGGCGCGTCCGGCCTCCAGGACCTCCTCGTGGTCCAGGGGCTCGTCCGACAGCCCGGCCGCGATGTTGGTGACCAGCGACACGCCGAGCACGTCCGCGCCGCCCTGGCGGGCCGCGATCGTCTCCAGGACGGTCGACATGCCGATCATGTCGGCGCCCATCGTCCGGAGCATGCGGATCTCGGCGGGCGTCTCGTAGGTCGGGCCGCGGAACGCCGCGTACACGCCCTCCGACAGCGTCGGGTCGACCTCCTTGGCGAGGGTCCGCAGCCGTCCCGAGTACGCCTCCGTCAGGTCCAGGAACGTCGCCCCGGTCAGCGGGTTCGCCCCCGACAGGTTCAGGTGGTCGGAGATCAGCACCGGGTCGCCCACGCGCTGGTGCTCGGGCCGCAGCCCGCCCGCCGCGTTCGTCAGGACCATCGTCTCCACGCCCGCCGCCAGCGCCGTCCGGACGCCGTGCACGACCGCGTCCACCCCCCGCCCCTCGTACAGGTGCGTCCGGCCGAGGAACACCAGGGCCCGGCGGCCGCCGACCTCCACGACCCGGATCCGCCCGGCGTGGCCCTCCACGGCGGGCGGCGCGAACCCGGGCAGATCGGTGACCTGGAGCTCGGCGACGGGCTCCCCGAGCGCGTCGGCCGCGGGGACCCAGCCGGAGCCCATCACCAGGGCGACGTCGAAGGAGTCGATGGAAGTGCGCGCGCGCAGCTCGTCCGCTGCGGCCCGCGCCAGTGCAAAGGCGTCGTTACTCACGTCGCCGACATTACAGGCGAGATCCCCCAGCTCAACGAACTAGAGTGTTTCCTACGGACCCCGGCCGCCGTGAGCGGCGCGCGGCTGGATGTAGATCCAAAAAGACGCGCTAGTCGCCGAGCGACGTGCAGGGACGAGCGCGCAGATCCTTGACGTAGTCGTCGGGCGCGCCCGCCTTCTCCGCCGCGTCCGCCAGGATCCCCAGATAGCGGGCGGACGGCAGCCCGCCCTCGTAGTCGTCCAGGACGTACAGCCAGCACAGCGCGTCGCCGTCCAGCGTCTGCACCCGGATCCGGATCTTGCGGTAGACGTTCAGCTCGGCGCCCTCCCAGGCGTCGAGTTCCGTCTCGTCCCAGGCGGGCACGTCGTAGATCACGACGAAGACCTGTTCGAACCGGTCCTCGACCACCGTCGCCAGGGCGCCGTCCCAGCCCTTGTCCTGCCCGCCGAAGGTCAGCCGCCAGCCGGTGAGCCAGCCCGTGCCGCGCATAGGGGAGTGCGGAGCCCGGCTCGCCATCTGCTCGGGATCCATGTTGGAGGCGTATGCCGCGTACAGAGCCACGTTGGCCAAGCGTACGCCACCCTTTTCCCGCGTCGGCGCCGAAGCCGCGTTAGCGGGACGGTTCACTGCCGCGAGTAGGAAACAATGGAAGATGTGACCCGCATCGTGATCATCGGAGGAGGCCCTGGCGGCTACGAGGCCGCTCTCGTCGCGGCGCAGCTCGGCGCCGACGTGACCGTCGTGGAGCGCGACGGCCCTGGCGGCGCCTGCGTGCTCACCGACTGCGTGCCCTCCAAGACGCTCATCGCCACCTCGACCCGCATGGCCGTCATGTCCGAGTCGGCGGGCCTCGGCCTGCGCTTCTCCGGCGGCCCGGACGGGATCGTCGGCGGCCTCGAAGCCGACATGGCCACCGTGAACAAGCGCGTCAAGGACCTCGCGCGGGCCCAGTCGTTCGACGTGGCCGAGCGGCTCGCCTACGAGGAGGTCAAGATCGTCCGGGGTGGGGCGCGGCTGGTGGAGCCGCACGTCGTCGCGGTCGGCGAGCGCCGTATCCGGGCCGACATCATCCTGCTCGCGACCGGCGCCACGCCGCGCGTCCTGCCCGGCGCCGAGCCCGACGGCGAGCGCATCCTCAACTGGCGCCAGCTGTACGACCTGCCCGAGCTGCCCGAGGAGCTGATCGTCGTCGGCTCCGGCGTCACGGGGGCCGAGCTGGCCGGGGCCTACCTGTCGCTGGGCTCGAAGGTCACGCTGGTGTCCTCGCGCGACCGGATCCTGCCGACCGAGGACGCGGACGCCGCGTCCGTCCTGCAAGAGGTCTTCCTGCGCCGGGGGATGAACGTCATGTCGCGGTCCCGGGCCGCGGGGGTGGAGCGGTCGGGCAACGGCGTGATCGTCACGCTGGAGGACGGGTCCAAGGTCGAGGGCACGCACTGCCTGATGACCGTCGGGATGGTCCCGAACACCCAGGGCATCGGCCTGGAGGAGATCGGCGTCCGCTGCGACGCGCGCGGCTTCGTGGAGGTCGACAAGGTGTCGCGGACGACCGTCCCGCACATCTACGCCTCCGGCGACTGCACCGGCGTGCTCATGCTGGCCTCGGTCGCGGGCATGCAGGGGCGCATCGCCATGTGGCACGCGCTCGGCGAGGCCGTCCAGCCGCTCAAGCTCGGTTGGGTCTCCTCCAACATCTTCACCGACCCCGAGGTCGCCTCGGTCGGCGTGACGCAGCACATGGTCGACTCCGGCGACGTCAACGCCCGGACGGTCATGCTGCCGCTGTTCACGAACGCGCGCGCCAAGATGCAGGGGTTCGAGGACGGCTTCGTGAAGCTGTTCTGCAGGCCGTCCACCGGAATCGTCCTGGGCGGGGTCATCGTCGCCCCGCGCGCGAGCGAACTGATCCTGGGCGTGTCGATCGCCGTCCAGCAGCACCTGACCGTCGACCAGGTCGCCCACACCTTCGCGGTGTACCCGTCCCTGTCGGGCAGCATCACCGAAGCGTCCCGCCGCCTCATGTCAGAACACGCGTACTAAACGCGACCCGGCCCAGCGGCCAACCTCGATTATCGCGCGAGCGCACGACCTGACCGGTGGGACGAAACCAAGGCGTCCCGCCGCTTCATGTCGGAACACGCATATGAGACGCGATCCGGCCCAACGACCTCAACGGTCGCGCGAGCGCGCGACCTGACCGGGGCTGCGAAGCCGAAGGCGAGCAGCCCCGGGAAGATCGCGAAGCGATTCGCGCTCGCACAAGCACGGTCAAGGCGCGAGCCGCTAGGCGAGCGCCTTGGGCCGGGATTGCTTGAACACCTTCAGAACCCGCCGAAGTCACCGCCCCCGCCGCCGCCGAAGTCACCGCCGCCGAAGTCCCAGCCGCCTCCGATGTCGCCTCCGTCGCCGCCGAAGCCGCCCATGTCGCCGCCGTAGCCCCCGCCGAAGCCGCCGCCCATCATCGAGCCGAGCATGGTGCCGATCATCATGCCGCTGAGCAGGTCGATGCCGCCGTAGCCGTAGTAGTAGCCGCCGGCGTACGGCGCGTACGCGGGTCCGGCGTCCCAGTACGGACGGCGCCCACCGCCATACGGGACCATGCGCACGTCAGGGTCGACCCCGTTCAGTACCGCTTCGGCGTCGGCGGCGCACGCCGGGACGGATCGCGCCACGCCCCCCGGAGGCGCCCACGTGACGTCCTGGACGGACGGCCCGTGCTGCGGGTTGAAGAAGCACGGCGCCCGCCGCTCGGGGATGGGCTCCTCGGCCAGCCGCGCGCGCGTGGCCGTCATGTAGTAGCGGCCGTCCTCCAGGGCGGTCGTGACGGTCTGCATGTCCTCGGGCTTGGCGGCACGTTCGGTCGCCGTCTTGGCGCTGTCATAGGAGTTCATGGCGCGCTCGTAGTCGGCGCGAGTGTCGGGGTCGAGATCCTTGTCCATGACGTCGAGATCCAGGCGCGCGATGTCCTCGCCGAGGAGCGTCACGTCCTCCTCGACCCCCGTCTTGAGATCGGCCATCTGCTGCGCCTGGCGCGTCCGGCGCCGCTGGCGGACGACCAGGAACACCCCTGCGGCCGCCGCCACCAGCAGGATCAGCACGCCGAGCGTCGCGTACCCGGCGACGGCCTTCGACCGGGCCTTGTCGTCGACCTTCTTCTCCGCGAGGTCGCCGAACTGGATCAGCCGGTCCTTCAGCGACGCGCCGTTGGTGCGCGTCGTGATCTGGTTGATCTCCTTGGTGTCGAGCTTCTTGGAGATCCCGCCCATCCGCCGGCCGTCGGCGGTGACGGCCACGTACGTCTGGCCCTTGCCGACGCGGTCGGCGACGGCCCGCAGCGTCTGGCCGACCTCGATCTTGCTGATGTCGTTGCGTACCACGACGGCGCGGATGTCGGCGTCGCCGTCCCGTCCGAGGGCGGCCTTGACCTGCTCCTGGTCCGCCGGGGACAGCGGCGACCCGGTCTCGGTGGTCACGTACAGCCGGGAGTCGATGAGGCCCTTGGCGATCTGCCCGACGGTGTCGTTCAGCGGCGGGGCGGCCGATCGGGCGCCCGCCACGGCCGCGGCGGCCGGTTGGGCGGACGCGGCGGTGGCGTGGGCCGGTGCGGTGAGGGTGAGCGCCAGCAGGACGGCGGCGACGGCCGCCGGGAACGCGCCGCGGCGGGCCGCCCGGATGGTCGGAGTCTCGGAGCTCATGATGTCTGTTTGCCCCCTTTAACAGCTATGACGTCCGAGGGCGAGGACTCGTTCCGCGACCCGGCCCTCACCGGGGAGCCCGCTGACCATGAACCCTGCCCCGTCAGGCGCCGGGAAACCGTCCGCACCGCCATGGACCGCAGCATCCGCCGCATACGGGAAACGGGAGGACCGCCCGGAGGCGTCCTCCCGTCTCGCCACGGCGGGTACGGCGCCCGGTCAGGAGTCCTTGATCTCGCAGATCGTGGCGCCGCTGGAGACCGTCTGGCCGACCTCGGCGGACAGGCCGGTGATCGTCCCGGCCTTGTGCGCGGTGAGCGGCTGCTCCATCTTCATCGCCTCCAGGACGACGACGGCGTCGCCCGCGGCCACGGTCGCGCCGTCCTCGACGACGATCTTGACGATGGTGCCCTGCATGGGGCTGACCAGGGAGTCGCCGGACGCCTGGGCGCCAGCGGCCTTCGTGCCGGCGCGCCGCCTGCCCGGCGCGGACGTGCCCGCCGCCGGGGCCGCGGAGGCGCCGAGGCCCGCGGGCAGGACGACCTCGATGCGCCGGCCGCCGACCTCGACCGTGACGCGCTCCCGCTCGCCCTCGTCCGCCTCGTCCCCGGGGGCGGGGGCCGGGTAGGGCTCGATCCGGTTGTCGAACTCGGTCTCGATCCACCGGGTGTGGACGGAGAACGGCTCGTCGTCGTCGGCCGGGACGAACGCCGGATCGTCCAGGACGGCCCGGTGGAAGGGCAGCACGGTCGGCATGCCGTCGATCACGAACTCGGCCAGGGCCCGCCGCGACCGCTCGACCGCCTGTCGGCGGGTCGCGCCGGTGACGATCAGCTTGGCGATCAGCGAGTCGAACGCCTGCGGGACGGTCTGCCCGGCGCCGTAGCCGGCGTCCAGGCGGACCCCGGGGCCCGTCGGCGGCTCCCATGCGGTCAGGGTGCCGACGGCGGGCAGGAAGCCGCGCCCGGCGTCCTCGGCGTTGAGGCGGAACTCGATGGAGTGCCCGCGCAGCTCGGGGTCGCCGTAGCCGAGCTCCTCGCCGTCCGCCACGCGGAACATCTCCCGGACGAGGTCGATCCCGGAGACCTCCTCGGTGACGGGGTGCTCGACCTGGAGCCGGGTGTTGACCTCCAGGAACGAGATCGTCCCGTCCTGGCCGACGAGGAACTCGCACGTCCCCGCGCCGACGTACCCGGCCTCCTTCAAGATGGCCTTGGACGAGCCGTACAACAGTTCGAGCTGCGCCTCGGACAGGTACGGCGCCGGGGCCTCCTCGACCAGCTTCTGGTGCCGCCGTTGCAGCGAGCAGTCGCGGGTCGACACGACCACGACGTTGCCGTGCTGGTCGGCCAGGCACTGCGTCTCGACGTGCCGGGGCTTGTCCAGGTAGCGCTCGACGAAGCACTCGCCCCGTCCGAACGCGCCCACGGCCTCGCGCACGGCGGAGTCGTACAGCTCGGGCACCTCTTCGAGGGTGCGGGCCACCTTCAGGCCGCGCCCGCCGCCGCCGAACGCCGCCTTGATGGCGATCGGCAGGCCGTGCTCGCGCGCGAACGCGACGACCTCGTCCGCGCCCGAGACCGGGTCCTTGGTGCCGGCGACCAGCGGCGCGCCCACCTTCTGGGCGATGTGCCGGGCCTGCACCTTGTCGCCCAGCGCGGTGATCGCCGCCGGCGGCGGACCGATCCAGGTCAGGCCGGCGTCCTGCACCGCGGCGGCGAAGCCCGCGTTCTCGGCCAGGAACCCGTAGCCGGGGTGGACGGCGTCCGCGCCGGACTCGGCCGCGATCTTCAGAAGCTTGCCGATGTCCAGATAGCTCTCGGCCGCGGTCCGCCCGCCCAGGGCGAACGCCTCGTCGGCGACCCGAACGTGCAGCGCCTCCAGATCCGGCTCGGCGTACACCGCCACACTGGCCAGCCCCGCGTCGCGACAGGCACGGGCTATACGGACCGCGATCTCACCGCGGTTGGCGATCAGGACCTTGCGCACGTGGGTCTCCTCCCTAACCTCGCACCGGGCAGTCTAGATAGTCACCCTTCCGGGATTTCGTAAGCCCCTCCTTATGGACGGATTCGCCCGAAGAACCGTAGTTCTGATCGATAAGGCCCCGGGATGGGCGGATCCGCGCCAGACTCCCGTCCGTCTGATCAGGAACCCGGGGGCCGAACGGCCCGGGCGGGGAGAGGAGCTGGCCGTGGCTAAGAAGGAGACCTCCGGCGCGATGTCGGGACTGCGCGCGCCGCGCAGGAGCACCGCGATCACCATCGCGGTGATCCTGGCCGTGGTGGTCCTGCCTGTGCTGAGCGCCCTGCTCGGCGGCTACGAGCGCACCAGCGGCGGCGAGATCGCGGTCGTTCGCAACGGCGGTTTCTTCGACAACAACAAGATCCGCCAGGTCATCGACCCCGGCTCCGGACGCACCTGGGTCGGCCTGTACTCCAAGGTCCACAAGTACCCGGCGCAGCAGCGCTTCTACACGATCACCTCCGACGCCGACAAGGGCGACGAGTCCGGCGTGGACGTCGTCACCGTGCCCAGCTCGGACGGCGTCAACATGGGCATCGAGGGGACGCTGTACTTCACCCTCAACCAGGACCACCAGTCCCTCAAGGAGTTCGACGACAAGTACGGCACCCGCAAGTTCCGCAGCGCGAACGGCAAGACCTACTCCCCGTTCGACGGCGACAAGGGCTGGTCGGCGTTCCTCGACCAGATCGTCCGCCCGGTGATCGACAACGACCTGCGCAGCCAGGTCAACAGCTTCCGCTGCGCCGAGCTGGTCTCGTCCTGCGCCCTGGTGCAGAACGCCTCCGCGCCCCCGCAGCAGCGCAACGCCCGCACCGGGGCCGTGGTGCCGGAGAGCAACAACGGCAACATCGCCAAGGTCCAGAACGCGATCAACACCAGCCTGGCCGCGGACCTGCAGTCGACGCTGGGCGGCAGGTTCGTCACCAACATCCACTTCAACCTGGTCCGGGTCACGCTGCCGGAGAAGGTGCAGGACGCGGTCGACCGCGCCCAGGCCGCCTTCGCCCAGGTCAGCGAGGCCCAGGCGAAGGTCGCCACGGCCAGGGCCGAGGCCGCCGCCAACAAGGCCCGCCAGGACGGCTACAACAAGTGCCCGACCTGCGCGAGAATCGAGGAGCTGAAGGCGCTCCCCCAGGGCATCACGGTCTACGCGCCGGGGAACCCGAACGGGTCGCTCCTGCCGCGGCGGTGACGAGGAGGCGGTCATGAGGTTCCTGGTCCTCCTGGCGATGCTCGCGCTGGCCGCCGTCGTGATCGTCCTGGTGCTCTACGCGCTCGGCGGCCTCTCGCCGGACGGACGGCGCCGGACGCCTCCCGAGGTCCGCTGGGAGGCCGACACCGAGTCGTCCGGCGGCGTGACCACCGTGATCGTCCGGCACGTCGCGCGGGACGCGGCCGGGCTGGTGACCGAGCACGGCCGCCAGACGATCGCCGCCATCCCGGACGACGCTCCGGACTGGGAGATCCGCTACCACGACGCCATGGCCCAGGCCCGCTCCCGTGTGGCCGCCCTGGGCAGCGAAGCCGACTGACCCTCGTCCATGCCGAAGGCCCGCACCCTTCGGGGTGCGGGCCTTCGCGGTGCCGACGGGCCGGTGGCCGTCAGCTCCGCGGACGGTTGTAGCGGCGGTTGAACTTCTCGACCGCGCCGGTGGAGTCCAGCGCGCGGTTCTTGCCCGTGTAGAACGGGTGGCTCGCCGAGGACACGTCCACGTCCACCACCGGGTAGGCGCGGCCGTCCTCCCACTCGATCGTCTGGCTGGTCACGGCCGTCGACCGGGTCAGGAAGGCGACGCCGGCGCCGCGGTCGCGGAACACGACGGGACGGTACTCCGGATGGATGTTCTTCATCGTTCCTCCGATCGGACGGGGTGGCTTCTCAGGTCCTCGACGGTGTAAACATAACGATAACCGTTTTCATTCCAGGAGGAGCGAGTGCCGAGCATCCCCGTCGCCATCGTGTCCGGCCTGCACGCCGAGGCCCGCGGAGAGACCGTGCGCCGGCTCCTGACGTCCACCCCGCACGCGGTCGCCGTCCATCACGACCTGCGCGGATTCCCCCAGGGCCGCGTCGACCGCGTCGTCCTGGACGCCTGGGGCATCCGCGAGCGCACCGAGGTCCCGATCGCCCACGGGTGCGCGTCCTGCACGATCCGCGAGGACGTCCAGCCCGCCATCGAGGGCCTCGCCGCCGACGCCCGGCTCCTCGTCGTGGAGACGTGGGGATCCGTCGAACCCCGCGCCATCGCGTCCGAGGTGAGCAAGGTCACAGGCGTGCGGCTCGCCGCCGTCCTCACGGCCGTCGACCCCGGCGCCCTCCTGGACGATCTGAGCTGCCGCGACCGGCTCGCCACCCGCGCGCTCACCGCCGCCGCGACCGACGAGCGGCATGTGGCGGAGACGCTCGCCCGGCAGATCGAGTACGCGTCGGGCCTGGTCCTCGGCGAGGGCACGGCGCCCGAGCCCGCACGGACCGTCCTGGAGCACCTCGGCGCGGGCACCCCCGTGACGGCGCTCGACGACCTGCTCTGCCCCACCGGGCCGGTCTCCGCCGACGACCTCGCCGCCAAGGTGTCCCCGGCGACCGTCCGGCTGCCCTGCGACCGCGACTCGGGCGACGTCGCCACCGTCGTCTGGCGGCGGCTCCGGCCCCTGCACCCGGCCCGCCTCCACGACGCCCTGCGCGACCTCGCCGCCGCCGCCGTCCGCAGCAGGGGCCGCTTCTGGATCGCCAACCGTCCGAACACCCTGCTGTCCTGGGACTGCGCCGCCGGGCTGCTCGCGATCGAGGACCACGGCCCCTGGCTCGCCGCCCGTCCCCGGGCGGCCTGGACGCGGGAGCCGCCCGCCCGGCGCATCGCCGCCGCGCTCGACTGGCGCCCCAAGATCGGCGACCGCACGCAGCTCATCGCGTTCACCGGCCCCGCCCTCGACCGCGCCGCCCTGTTCGCCGTCCTGGACGGCTGCCTCCTCACCGAGGACGAGATGCTCGCCGGCTCCACGACCTGGGAGACCTATGCCGACCCCTTCGCAGGGGTCCTCGATTGAGCCCGGCCGGTGTATCTTCGCCTCTGTTCTGCGGAGGAGGCCGATGGTTCGCCAATGGACCCGGGCCGGCCTGGCGGTCGCCGTGGCCGGCTGCACGCTGCTGCCCTCCGCGTCCGCCTTCCGCGACGCCGCCCCCACGCTGGACGCCGACACCACCCGGCAGCTCACCGTCGCCGCGGGCACCCTGCTGGACCGCCGCTCGCAGGCCCTCGTCCAGCAGCGGCACGGCGACCGCCGCCCGCCCGCGGAGATCCTCGGCGTCCGGATCTCCCCGCGGGTCGCCGGCGTCCAGGAACGGGCCGTCCGCGAACTGGAGACCCGCAACCGCGCCCCGGTCGAAGGCGGCCCCGCCTACACCGGCGCCCGCACCCGCCTGGACGGCGGCAAGGCCGTCCGGACCGGCGACCGCATCACGCTGGAGGCCGTCGAGCACACCGAGGTGCGCTACGACAGCGGCAAGCTCACCCAGTCGGTCCGCCGCCGGTTCGAGTTCCGCGCCCGGGGCGAGGAGATCACCCTCGTCGGCGAGCACGTCCTCGACCCGGCCGCCCGCCCGGTCAACGACCCGGACCTCCCCGCCCGTTGAGCCCCTTGCGCTTTCCCCTTCCACGTGTCCCCGCGTTCGCCGAGAATGTGCCGTCCGCCTGATTCGGGGCCTCGCTCTGAAAATCCCTTGACGCACAGTAATGAAGGAGGTCACGGGATTGCGGAGCGTCACCCCGCCGCAACGATTGGTGTCCACATCCGGTCATCCCCAGATGGTTGGAATGTGGCCGTTTCGGAAGAGGTTTCGCTGGGCACCGCTGGATTCGGGTGATCGGACGGGCGTAGGCTGTCGCCATTCTTTACGCATGGCCCGAAAACGTTCCAGCCAAGTCCGCGCAGGCGGGCGACGAAAGGTCGAGCGATGAGCGGTGACAAGCGCGGCGCCAACATCGGCGAGCTGGAAGAGCTCTCCCGGATCTTCAGCAAGCACTCCAAGAACCTCGATGCCCTGATCAAGGACCTCAACGGCCGCACGGTGAGCAGCTCCCAAGCCTGGTGGGGCCCCGGCGCCGACCGCTTCCGGTCCGCGTGGGCCGAGGCCAAGACCGCCTTCGACAAGATGGCCGTCGCCCTGGAGCAGGGCAGCCAGGACATCAAGAAGTCCCAGCAGAACATCGAGGCCGCCACCCGCTGACGCCTCCCCACAGACCGCGGGTCCCGGCCCATCCCCCCGAGGTCGGGGCCCGCACCATTTCCCCCGTCGGCGACTCCGGAGGAGCGGCGTGAAAGAAGCCGACGCCGTCCTGTTGCAATTCATCCTCAGCCGTATCCAGACCCTCTCGGACGAGCACTGGCACACGTTCACCTCGTCCCGCAAGGCCATGGACGATCACGCCTGGGTCGGCGGCACCTCGTCCCACGGCTTCGCCGGCAAGCTGGAACGCAACGACGCGGCCCTCCACGCCGAACTGCGCAAGGCCCTCCAACTCGTCCAAGACAAGCTCCGCCAGTGAAGGACGACTGGCCCGGCCCGGACACCTGCGGCGTGAAGCTCGCGCAGTTCGAGCACATGACCCAGCAGATGACACAGGCGGCGCCCAGGCTGGAACAACTGGCCGACGAACTGTGGCAGGCCCTGAACGGCGCCGGGGTCAGCACCGCCCCCGCGATGGAGATCAAAAGGATCGCCGCCTGGGCCGGCCAGGCCGCCTCCGACCTCCGCAGGCGGAACCTACTCGTCCACGACCTGGATCGGCAGAAGCTCGCCTTCACCGTCTGCCGCCCCGACGGTACCTACCTCACGCTCCCCGACCGCTACACCGACCAGGTCGCCTACGCCGACGGCCGCCGCGCCGCGGAACTGTTCCGCCGCGCCGCGTCCGGTGACGCCTCCGCCCAGTCGGCGTTGCGCGGCATCCAGCCGGACGACATCACCCCGATGTTCGCCAGGGCGCTGATCGAATCGCTCGGTGCCCGGGCACTGGTCAAGCTCCCGATGTCCCTCACGTTCCGGATCGTGGGCGACCGAGACCAGCGCCACGCCGCCGACACCAGGGCGACCCTCGCCCTCCTCGGCCGCGCCCTCGCCCTCGCCACCGACCCGAACGGCAAGGGCTACGTCGGCGGCGAATACCTCAACGCCCTGCGTACCGCGGGCCGTGCCAACTTCCCGCCGCTCAGCACGCCGCCCAACGGAACGTCCGGCTACCAGTCCCTGGCCACCCTGATCGGCTCCAGCAGCGGCACCCGCTTCTCCGCCCACTTCATCGACGTCGTCGGCAACGACATGATCGCCTACGACACCGGTCTCCGGAAATCCCTCGGCCAGGCGCCCCTGCCCGACCTTACCGGCGAGTACGGCCTCGGTAACGCCCTGGACCCGTCCACGACCAAGCCCATCCCCGGCGAACGCAAGACCGACTTCCTCGCCCCCCTCTTCGAAGCGGCCGCCGCCTCCGGCAAGGCCGCCTCCCAGGCCCTCCTGACCCAC
>NZ_SMKU01000280.1 GCF_004349215.1 Actinomadura rubrisoli
GAGGGCCAGCGGGACGCCCGGGGCGGGGAGGCCGACGGTGACGGTCGTCCCGCCGGCGCGGGTGGCCGCGTACGACTGCTCCAGGACGGGCACCACGCCGGTGGTGTCGATGACCTTCTCCGCGCCGCCGCCGGTCAGCTCCCGGACCTCGGCGGCGGCGTCCGGGCCGCCCGCGACCGCGTGGGCGGCGCCGAGCCGGAGCGCGAGGTCGCGCTTGCGCGGGACGACGTCGACGGCGACGATCGTGGACGCGCCCGCGGCCTTCGCGGCGAGGAGCGCGGCGAGCCCGACGCCGCCGAGGCCGAAGACCGCGACGCTGTCGCCGGGGACGACGGCGGCGCTGTAGAACGCGGCGCCCGCGCCGGTGAGGACGGCGCAGCCGAACAGGGCGGCGATGTCGAACGGGAGGTCGGCGTCGACCTTCACCGCCGACCGGGCCGACACGACGGTGTACTCGGAGAACGCGGAGACGCCGAGGTGGTGGTTCGGACGGGTCCCGTCGGAGGCGGTGAACCGCTTCCCGCCGCCGAGGAGCGTCCCCGCGCCGTTGGCCTGGGCGCCGGGCCCGCAGAGCGCGGGACGTCCGCCCGCGCAGCGCTCGCAGTGCCCGCACGCCGGGACGAACGCGAGGACGACGTGGTCACCGGGCCGGAACTCGGTGCCCCCGCCGGTCTCGACCACCTCGCCCGCCGCCTCGTGCCCGAGCGCCATCGGCAGCGGACGCGGCCGCGACCCGTCGATGACCGAGAGGTCGGAGTGGCAGAGGCCCGCGGCGCCCACCCTGACCAGCAGCTCGCCGGGGCCGGGCGGGTCGAGCCGCAGGTCGGTGACCTCCAGCGGACGGGACGCGGCGTACGGCGGGGGCCGTCCCGACTCGACGAGCACGGCGGCGCGGGTCCCGGTCATCAGACGGTCAGCAGCTTGCGCATCTCGGCGCGGAGGGACTCCGGGATCTCGACCGGGTCGCGGGTCTCGCGGTCGACGAAGACGTGCACGAAGTGGCCTTCGGCGATCACGGTCCCGTCGGACACGCGGCCCAGGACGGCCTCCCAGCGGACGCTGGTGCGGCCCAGCTTGCCGACGCGCAGGCCGACCTGGATCGTGTCAGGGAAGGACACCTCTGCCTTGTAGGCGCAGTGCGACTCCACGCAGAGGGCGACGGACGGGGCCTTCAGCGGGTCGAACCCGGCCGTCCCTATCAGCCACTGGTTGATCACGGTGTCCATGAGCGAGTAGTGGACGACGTTGTTGACGTGACCGTAGACGTCGTTGTCGTGCCACCGGGTCGGAATGTTCTCCCAATGCAAGTACACGCGCGCAAGTGTACGTACGGCGGCACGGCGCCCTCCAAGCCGCAAGGAAAGGGTTCTGAGCACGATCCCGGCCTGGAGGGCGCCGTGGTCTGGGCGCCTCGCGCGGTCAGGCGCGGGCGTTGTCGAAGCGGTTCTTGACGTCCGTCCAGTTGACCAGCGACCAGAGCTTCTGGACGTAGTCGGGACGCACGTTGCGGTACTGCAGGTAGTACGCGTGCTCCCAGGCGTCGAAGACGAGCAGGGGAGTCGTGTTCATGCCGATGTTGCCGTGGTGGTCGTAGACCTGCTCCACGACCAGCCGCCGGCCCAGCGGCTCCCACGCCAGAACGCCCCAGCCGGACCCCTGGACGAGGGACGTGGCGCTGGACAGCTGCTTCTGGAACGCCTCGAACGAGCCGAAGTGCTCGTCGATCGCGGCGGCCAGCTCCCCGTCCGGACGGTCCCCGCCGTCCGGCGACAGGTTGTCCCAGAAGATCGAGTGCAGGACGTGTCCGGAGAGGTTGAACGCGAAGGTCTTCTCCAGGCCGACCAGCCCGCCGTACTGCTCCTTGTCGCGCGCCTCGGCGAGCTTCTCCAGCGTGTCGTTGGCGCCCTTGACGTAGGCGGCGTGGTGCTTGGAGTGGTGCAGCTCCAGGATCTCGCCGGTGATCGCCGGTTCCAGGGCCGCGTAGTCGTACGGGAGGTCGGGGAGCGTGTAGTCAGCCATGGAGCCACTATTGCAAATGAGTCGCAGTTACGTCCAACTCGCAATACAAGGGCCCGCCCCCCAGGACGGTCCTGGGGAGCGGGCCCTTGGCCGGGTCAGTGCCGGCCACCGGTCGGCTCAGTGCCGGCGGCCGCCGCGCAGCTTGGCGAGCAGGCGGCGCGCCTTGGCCTGCGTGCGCGGATCGCGGGCGAGCCGCTCCGCCCTCGCCCGCGCCTTCTGCCCCTGAGGGCCGCGCATGAAAACCTTGATCCGGTCGATGAGCGAAGCCACTTCTTCCTCCTCGGCCCTGCATGATGGTCACCTGGGAGACCAACCCCCAAGCCCCCGATCTGCTCAACGAGTACCCGGACCGGATAGTTCAGAACGTCTCCCCGGCCACGAGGGCCGCTCCCCCCACCAGCCATCGCGCGGCAACCTGGCCCATGGACGTTCGGTGACCACACGATTACGGTAGACAAGCCGTCCCTTATGAAGGAGCCCCCGGTGGGAAAGCACTCGTTCCCACTCTGCGGTACGGGCTGGGGACAGGTGTTGGAGGCGACGCCCCGGTGCCTGTTCCTGCCTGATCTGATCTGGCCTCTGGACGCGTCCAACGGCCGGTACGAGACCATCGACCGGGCGGCGGATCCCGACGGCTGGCGGGCGTGGGCGGACGCGGACGTGCCGATCGTCACCCAGTGGGACGACGGGCGCCACACCGGCCGCGAGCCGGGAACGATGGCGACCTCGTCGGCGTCCCAGCCCTCCTTGGTCGTTCGCATGCTCGCGGCCTTGGACGTCGAACCCGGCCACCGGGTGCTGGACGTCGGCGTTGGGACGGGGTGGACGACCGGACTGCTCGCCGCCCGCGCCGGAGCGGCGAACGTGACGGGGATCGAGTTCGACGCCCGCGTCGCCGAGGCCGCGCGAGCCCGCCTGGACGCCATCGGCGTGGATCCGAAGGTGATCACCGGCGACGGCGCCGCCGGATGGGCGCCAGCGGCGCCCTACGACCGCTTGCAAGGAACCTACGGGGTGCTGCGGATCCCGCCGGCCTGGATCGACCAGACGCGCCACGGCGGGCTGATCGTCGCGCCCTGGCGTACGCCGTTCGTCCACGGCGGCGCGGTCGTGCGGCTCACGGTGAACGCCGACGGCTCCGCGTCCGGGCCCTTCACCGGCGCGGCCGAGTTCATGCAGAGCCGTCCCGAACGCTTCGCCTGGGTGGCCCACACCGACTACATCCCCTCCAACGACGCCTGGCCGGTGGGCACCGCCGAGTCCAGGACCTCCTTGCGGCCGGACGACCTGCGAACGCTCGACGGTGCAGCCGAGTTCGTCATCGGGTGCGCCGTCCCCGATGTTGTCCACACCATTTCCGACGACGACGATGGAACGACCAGTGCCTGGTTCTACGAGTTGAACGGCGACTCCTGGGCGGTGGTCTACTTCGACCAGGATCCCGAGGCAGAGGTGTACCAGGGCGGGCCGCGTCGGCTGTGGGACGAGATCGAAGCCGCGCACCGGTGGTGGGCCGCGCAAGGGCGTCCCGAACATGAGCGGTTCGGACTCACGGTCGGCCCAGCCGGGGAGTCCGTGTGGCTCGACAACCCGCACCAGCCGATTCCCGGAGGCCGACAAGCCGAAAAGGCAAGAACCCCCCGGCCATGACCGGGGGATTCACTGGAGATCGGCTAGTTCAGGTCGAGGTCGCCGGCCTTGATCTGGCCGACGAGGCTTGCCAGTTCGCCGCGGGCGAGGGTCAGCCGCGGGCCTTCAGGGTCCTTGGAGTCCCGGATCAGGGGGGTCGGGACGTTCGTTGCTACTTCGACGCACTCACCCTGGCCACCACCTTGACTGTGGCTGCTCTTACGCCAGTGGATCATCTTGCATCGTCTCCATCGTCTTCTGGATCAGATCCCGTGTGCCCTCTTCCGACAATGCTTGGCACCTGATCTCATCGAACCGTATCCCCAGCCTAGTGACCTCGACCGGGTCCTCGATCAGTCTCCCACCGAACTGGGCTTCAACGTACCCGACCCGGCGCCGGTCAGCCTTGGTTAGGACGACCATCGCTCCGTCGAGTCCGCGGTACAAACCGTCGGAGAGCTGTACCGCCTGTATGTGTATCTGCGGCAGCTCCCCAACGGCGAGCAGATGGCGCAATTGCTCGCGCATCACGTCCCCGTTCCGGCTACGTCGGAGGATGGCGCCCTGGTCGAGCACCACGAAGAAGTGAGGTCGGTTCTCGGCCCGGGTCAGGATGTCCCGTCGGTCTAGTCGCTGCTGGATCAGATCCTCCTCCACCGGTCCCTTGGGGGCCGTTGCTCTCATGTATCCCTCGGTCTGGAGCAGGCCAGGGATGTAGAGCGGTTGGAAGCTGCGGATCTCCGTTGACTCGATCTCATGAGCCATGTACGCCTCGAACCACTCGTGAAGGTGTTCGCGTTGGGCGTGGTGCCAGAGCCCCTGGAACAGCTCCTTGGTTCCGAAGAATTCATCCAGCTTCATGCAAAACGCCTCGTCAGGGGCGTTGCGCTGGGTCTCGTAGGCCGCGATGGTCTCGCGGGTCGTGTACAGCTCCTTGGCCAAGGCGTCTTGGCTAAGCCCTCTTATCTCCCGAAACAGTCGCAGCGTGTACGCCAGTTGGGCTCTCATACTGGGGCGGGGATCAATGGGGGCAGAAGGGGGCATATGCCAGCCTCCATGGTTGGTATTTGACGAAGTACCAGGGTTATGTATAGCCCAACCTATTGCTTCGGGGCCAATCTGAGTGCCAGACGACCCAGACAGAAGCGCAGATGGAAGCGATCAGGCCCCATGAACGGTGATAGGTCCCCCAAATGTCCCCGTATCAGTCACACCGAACCCCTGCCGGGGTACTCGCCGCCGGTCGGCCGTTGGGCTGAGCCCTATCGGCAACCTGACACCGAACTCTGGACGGTCCACCTTCGGCGTCCCGAGTCGGTACGCGGCGACGAACGCCTACTGGACACGCTAACCGCGGCCAACAAGGACACCCTGTCTGGCCTGATGGCGCAGCAGGACGACCTGGCCGACCGCGCCCGGCCGGCCGGAGGCGAGTGAACTATGACCGCAACCCTGCACGGGGCACAGGCCACGCAGTCGGCTCATGTGCCCTTGGCGCTGCGTCAAAAGTTGGCCAGCACACCGAGTGTGCTCAGCGATGTTCGGTGCATCGTTAAGGCCGCTGCGATCAAGTGGAACGTGGGAGCAACGACGGTCGAAGCCGCAGTGCTTGTGGCGGACGAGTTGGTGACCAATGCCGTCCGGCATGCCAAAGGGGAGCAGCCCATCATCTTGCGCATGTTCGTGGCAAGGGATGGGCTCAGGATCGAGGTCCATGACCGGTCCACGAAGAGGCCCAAGCGGGGCAAGCCGGACCTGACGATTCCCTCGCAACCGGTCCCAGACGACGCACCGGACCCGCACGGCTGGGGGATGGGCATCGTGGAACACCTCGCGAAGCGGCATGGGGTGACGAAGGAACACGACGGCAAAACGGTCTGGGCGGTCTTGAGGATGACCGCCGCAGTACCGGCCGAGGCCCCTTAAGTTCCTCCGCCCTGGACCGTTGACCGCTGTGTCAGGGCGGAGCCACATCCGATAATCCGCAGGAAGAGGGTGATCTATTGAGCCTGGCTGGATGGTCCTGGTATCGCAGCATGAACCGGGACCGGGTCTCCAGGTCTCGTCGGCCTTGAGGCCAAGGAGGGCCGTCACAAGATCCTCATTGCCCGTCGATCAACTGTGACGGCCCTCCGTACCGATTTCCGTTTACGAAGAGTCCAAGGAAAGCCGAATGATCCCAGTCATCACGTGGGATGAGGGCTCCGCTCCAGCCTTCGACCCGAGAAAGTACGTCTCTGTGGAGACGTTCGACAAGCTCACAAAGTACCTTGAGTGTGAAAACGTCATGCACCCGAGGAACGCCCAGAGGGTAATCGAGCAAGCGATCTCGCTGCTCAAGCTTCGTGCCGACAACCCTGACCTCCGTCTCACCGCGTCGTTCGAGGTGGAGATGGGATTGCGGGCCTGCGTCCTGCATACCGATGAATACGCCCGGCTCTGTGTCCGGCTGGGCGGGTTCGTTCACTACGAGCCCCCTATCAGTGACGACCGCGACGAGGATGACGTTCAACGGACCATCGCCAGGATGAGGGCTGCCGGTCTACCCGTGCATGACGACGTGTGGACGCAGGGTGGGTCTTCCTGCTTCAGAGGCGATCACGCCCGCAGCGCCTGCGACGACGTCTAACCCCTCCCGTCCGACGGTCGGGGCTGCGGTGCGGTCGCCGTTAAGCGAGGAGGCGGTGGTTGGCACGGATAACGCCGTGCGGGTCGCGGGAGCGCTTGAGCTGACGCAATCGGGTGAGAGCGGGCTCGGGGAAGGCGTCGGCCACCGTCTCCTCGGGGGTCAGCAGCGTGTACGGTTTGCGGCCGGTGGCGAGGGCGCCGAGCCGCGCGACGATCTGGTTCTGTGCGGCGCGGACGGCGCGCGCAAGCTCCTGCTCCGGGCCGCGGCCGAGCATCTGGAGAAGGTACGGCTCGGGCAACGCTCCGCCCGGACCGGGGCCCGGCTCGGCCAGCGCGCCGCCCAGGTGGCGGACTTGGATGGCGATCAGCGGGTCGATCGGCTCTGTCGCCAGAACGGGGTCCAGGCCGGTCAGCAGCTCCGCACGGGATACCGCGGGGGCCGGGGAGGTCGGCTCGGCGCAGATGGCGCCTAGGTCGGCCACCGCCACGACGTCACGGGTGTCGCTGATCACGCCGTCGATCTTGTCGATTCGGCGTACCAGCGCCGCCCCTTCGCGGGAATCGCCCAGGTAGGTCAGATCCAGCGCCACCATGGGCGGGGCTCCGGGAAATCCGAACCGGTTGAACCAGACGGTCAGCTCGGGCGGCGCCTCGTCGGTGATCTCCTGGAAGGCTTGGTACACCTCGCCGCTGCGCGTATCCGGCCAGATCACCCGCCCGCCGTACAGCGACGGCACCGGATGTAGATCGAACTCCAGTGACGTCACCAGCGCGAAATCGCCGCCGCCGCCCCTCAGCCCCCAGAACAATTCCGGATCGCCGGTGTCGCTCACCCGGGCCCGGTTGCCCTCGGGATCGACGATGTCGAGGGCGCGCACGTTGTCGGCGGCCCAGCCGTGCCTGCGGCCGAACCAGGACAGCCCCCCGCCCAGCGTGTACCCGGCCACGTTGACCACCGGCGAGCTGCCGGCCAGCCCGGTCAGGCCATGGGGCCCGGCCTCCGACAGCACCTGCCCCCAATTCACCCCCGCGCCGACCTGGGCCAGCCGCTCCCGCTCGCGCACTCGGACGCCGCCCAGGCGATGGGTACGCAGCAGGATCACCCCTTCCACGTCGCCCGAGGCGTCGTGGCCATTGGCCTGGGCGGTCACCGCCAGACCCGACCGCCGCGCGTAACGGACCACAGCGGCCACGTCCTCGGCGTCCTCGGCCTCCACCACGGCGGCCACCGGCTGCTCGATGGTCAGGTTCCAGGGCCTGCGTGCGGCGTCGAAGCCGTCGTCGCCGCGCTCCAGCACCCGGCCCCTGACCACACGCCGCAGATCACTGCTCAACATCTCGATCTCCCCCCGTCACAGATGCCGGTCAGCCCTTGGGGGGCGCCTGCAGGCTCCACAACCGCCCGTCAGGGTCTCGGACGGTCATCTCCCGGGTCCCGTAGTGGGTGTCCTCGAACGGTGTGACCACCTCGACGGCGGAGTCGGGACGCAACCCGTCCGGATCGGGCACTCTCAGCGCGATCTGCACCCCGGGCTCGCGGTCCTCGGGCACCTCGACAACAACGAGATACGTGCCCTCGCCGTTGCGGAACACACCAGAGCCATCACCGGTGGTGACATCCATCTCGAAGCCCAGGGCCTGGAAGAACTTCGCGGACTTTCCCCAGTTGTGGGTCTCCAGGAACACCGCTTCGATTCCCTCGGTCGCCATGTCAACGCTCCCTTTCAGATGAGTGCTCTTGCTGCCCGTGGACGTCATCGAGGTAGGCGCGCAACGCCTCGGCGACCAACGCCGACAACGACATACCCGTCTCGATCGCATGATGCTTGACCTGCCTGATCAACTGGACCGGCAGGTACACGTTGAACTGCTTGGCTTCCGCATCACCCATGACTCCGATGCTAGCATTCTAAGTAGCTACTAAGCTACCAAGGAGAGCGCATGTCTGTTTTCGCAGCCAACCCGCACGACCCGGTCATCGTCCGCGCCCACGACGCCGAGCTGCTGCCCGAGATCGGGCACCTGCTCTTGGCGGACGCCAGCGCCAGCAACGGCGCGCTCAGCGCCCACCGCATCCAGCTCGCCCGCGGCGCCGGCGGCGCAGTCCCGCATCGGCACGACCGCTCGTCCGAACTGTTCTTCATCGTTGACGGAGCTCTCGAACTGCTCGTGGGATCACAGATCATCACCGCCGGCTCCGGTGACCTCCTGGTCGTCCCACGGCGCCACGACCACGCCTTCCGTGCCGCCCCGACCAGCACCGCCGACGCCCTGATCGTGATCACCCCTGGCGTCGAACGGTTCGACTACCTGCGGCAGGTCGCCCGGATCCGCCGAGGCGAAGCCGACCGCGACAGCCTGCTCACCGAACAGGACCGCTACGACACCCATTTCGTCACGAGCCCCGTCTGGTAACGCACTCCTGCTGATCCGGCCAAAAGAGGTCGTAACAGAATCAGCGGACGAGACGTAGCCAGCAGATGATGACTGCGGCGAGGTCATGAACGTCGGCGCAGGCCCGTCCGACCTCGTCCGCGATGCCCTGGCCGACCTTCGCGACCACACCGACCAAGGGTGGCGCGGCTGCCGAAGCGACCGCGCTGGCTGAAGCGGACGCACCGGCCGGAGCGGGCGCACCGGTCGAAGGCGGCGTGGTGGCCGAAGTGGTCGCACCGGCCGAAGGTGGCATGGTGGCTGAGGTAACCGCACTGGCTGAGTGGGCGCATCGGCCGGAGTGGGTGTGGTGGTCGTTTGGGAGATGTCGACTGGGGCGGCGGGTGATCCCGGCGGCGCGACCGGATTCTGTGTCGCGTGCTCTCTTCCCTTGCGAGCTCGCCTCGCGGGGGCGTGCGAACGGGCGCGCGGCGGCAGGTCGGGCACCGTCCACCGGTCCACCCGCGAGGCCTGGACGAGCAGCGTGCGGGCAGGTCTGCGGACTCGCAGGCACGGCGCCTTCGGACGAAGGTGCGACCTCCTGGCCGTCGCTTCCCGAACCGGGATCACGATTCAGTGCTTCATGACGGCGGTCGTTCCCGCTCACCGCTGCGGGGCGGTCCCGGACTCGCACCGGGTTCCCTCTTGCGACGCCCCCGCCGCGAGCGGCGGGGGCGAACCAGCACGGGGTTGAACCCTACATCTAGTCGAGCCCATGAGTGCAACCCCAACATGTAGGGCGTGTCAGGGCCACTTTCGGGGGGTGCCTACAGATGTGCCGCCGGGAGTGGGACGATGAGCCGGTCATGTCCGCACCGTCCCCTCGCCCGCTGTTCCGCGCCGCGCGCGCCGTGGTCTTCGCCACCGTGTGCGTCACGCTGGCGACCCTTGGGCACGCCCTGGCGTCCCGCGAGGCGGTGCCCATGTGGGCGGTGTTCGCGGGGTTCGGCGCGGTGCTGGCCGTCACCCTGGCGCTGGCCGGGCACGAGCGCTCGCTGGCGACGATCGTCGGCGGGCTCCTGGGCGGGCAGTTCGCGCTCCACACGCTGTTCGCGAGCGCGACGGAGCCGATGCGGCACCACGCGACGGCGCTGGACGCGGGGCACGGCCAGGGCTCCGGCGCCACGATGACGCTCGCGCACGTGGTCGCCGCCGTCCTCGCGGCGCTGTGGCTGCGGCGCGGCGAGCGCGCCGCGTGGTCGCTGGCCCGGCGGCTCGCCGCGGTGGCGGACCGTCCGATCCGGTTGCTGCTGGCCCTCCTCGCCGTTGAACCGGCCGAGGGCCCGTCCCGTACCGCACCTGTACCGGCGGCGGACGCCGTCATGGCCATCGGCCGCGTGCTCCGGCACCAGGTCGTCCGGCGGGGACCCCCGCCGCGTTCGAGGGCGCTCGTCCACATCTGAGCGCCGTACGTCACCGGACGCCGACTCACGGCGCTCCGGCTTCTTCCCGTACGACTCGAACGGAGTTCCGCCATGCCCACCCTCCTTCCCGCCCGCCGCCTGGGCGCGGTCGCGTCCCTGGCCGCCCTGTCGGTCATCGGCCTCGCCACCGCCGCGTCCGCCCACGTCACCGTCAACCCCGGGACCGCCGAGCAGGGCGGGTTCACCAAGGTCTCGTTCCGGGTGCCGAACGAGCGCGACGACGCGGGCACCACCAAGGTCCAGGTGGACATCCCGGCCGAGCAGGCGGTGGCGTTCGTCTCCGTCCGTCCTGTCCCGGGGTGGACGGTGAAGGTCGACAAGGCCAAGCTCAAGACCCCGATCAAGGCGGAGGGCAGCGAGCTGACCGAGGCCGTCTCCCGGATCACCTGGAGCGGCGGCAAGATCGACCCGGGGCAGTTCCAGGAGTTCGACGTCTCGATGGGCCCGCTGCCCACCAACGCCGACCGGATGCTCTTCAAGGCCGAGCAGACGTACTCGGGCGGCGAGGTCGTCAAGTGGGACCAGGACCCGGGCAACGGCCAGAACGAGCCCGAGCATCCGGCGCCCGTCCTCAAGCTGACGGCGAAGGGCGCCGCCGCCCCCGCCTCGGCGGGCCTGACCGCCGCCGCCAAGCCCGCCCCGAAGGCCGACGCCGACGACGGCACCGCCCGGCTCCTCGGCGGCATCGGCATCGCGGTCGGCGTGATCGGCCTCGGCGCCGGCGCCTACGGCATCACCCGCGCCCGGAGCCGAGCATGAGCGGCGCGGCAGGACGGCCTGCCCTCCGTTCCGCCGCCGTCCGGGGATTCGCGATGCGTTCGACCGCTGCCCGGCGTCTAGCGGTGCGTTCGGCCGCCGTCCGGGGGCTCGCGGTGCGTCCGGCCGCTGCCGGGCGTCCGACCGCGGTTCATCGGATCGCGGCGGGTGGGGTGATCACCGGGCTGGTGCTGGCGATGACCGTCGCGCCGGCCTCGGCCCACACGACGCTGAAGTCGGCGGATCCGGCGTCGGGCTCGACGGTGGCGCCGCCGGCCAAGCTCGTCCTGACGTACGGGGACCCGGTGAGGGTGCCGCAGGTCGTGCTGACCGACGCGTCCGGCGGACGGCATGAGGCGGGCCAGGCGCATGCGATCGACAACAAGGTCACCGAGGGGGTCTCCGGGACGCTGCCGAACGGCGTCTACACGGTGGGCTGGCGTGTCGTGGCCACAGACGGCCACCCGGTCACGGGCAGCTTCAAGTTCACCGTGAAGGGCTCCACCGGATCGACGGCCTCCGCCGCTCCCGGTTCGTCCGCGTCCCCTGGGGCGCCGACGGCCACGAACGCCGCCGGGCAAGGGTCCGACGGCTCGTCCGGCTGGCTGTGGATCGGGCTGGCCGCCCTGGTAGTGGTGCTGGCGGGCGGGGGCTTCGCCTGGTTCCGGCGCTCGTCCGGGACGCCGGCGGAGTGATCGGACTCGCTTCCGGTCGGGTGATTACAGAGTTACAGTGATTACCCGACCGGTCGCGGCGTCCGGCCGCCACCGACAGCGCGCACGGGTGGTGCACCACATGATCGTCGAATACATCCGCTACCGCATCGACCCCGGGGGCGCGGAGGAGTTCGAGGCCGCCTACGCGCGGGCGTCCGAATCCCTCGCCGCCGCTCCGCAGTGCGTGGACTACGAGCTGTCCCGCTGCACCGAAGACCCCGCGTCCTACATCCTGCGCATCGGGTGGACCTCCGCCGAGGACCACATGGAGGGTTTCCGGGGCGGCGAGCTCTTCCCGGCGTTCTTCACCGAGATCAAGCCGTACGTGAAGCAGATCGAGGAGATGCGGCACTACGAGCGGACGGCGGTGAGCGGCACGGGCTCGTCCGTCCCGACCCTGTACGAGTGGGCGGGCGGCGGAGAGGCCCTCGAACGGCTCACCGAGGCGTTCTACACGCAGGTGCTCAAGGACGAGCTGATCGGTCCGCTCTTCGCGCACATGGACTCCGGCCATCCCCGGTACGTCGCGATGTGGCTGGGCGAGGTCTTCCGCGGGCCGGAGCGCTACAGCGCCGAGCGCGGCGGCTACCACCACATGGTCCGCCAGCACCTCGGCAAGGCGATCACCGAGCCGCAACGGCGCCGCTGGGTGAGCCTCCTCATGGACGCCGCAGACGAGGTCGGCCTCCCGGACGACCCCGAGTTCCGCGCCGCGTTCACCGGCTATATCGAGTGGGGAACACGTATCGCCCTGACCAACTCCCAGCCCAACGCGAAGCCACCCCTGGAAGCCCCTATGCCCCACTGGGGCTGGGGCATCGCCCCGCCCTACATCCCCACCC